>NZ_CP026119.1 GCF_004101865.1 Halobacillus litoralis | reverse complement strand
GTATTCATAAAGAGAAAAACAACTTTACAGCCATACTCAATAAAACAATCTAAATTGGCTAATTCCTCTTCTGTATAATGGGTGGGATCAACGATAATAAGGTTTGGTAACTTATTCACTAAAAATAACGGTTCAGGAAATTCCTTTAGTGCATCAATTTTACAATTCACTACAGCCACCTCTAATAAGTTTTTAAATCCCTCTCTATAGTTAAGGTGACCATCCAAAATTAAAATCCGCTTCATCAAAAGCTCCTCTCCTCTACATATACACAAAAAGCCCCTACGAAACAGAAAGGCTCAATAGTCCTTTCCCATTCGTAGGGGCTTTCCCTCTGAAGTATAAAGTTCGGTACTATTATACCAGAAAGAAATTATAAAGGTAATACTTTATATCGACAAAGTTATTTCAGGGTTTCCCAATTAATCGGTTTTGTAGCTGAAAGCATCGAGACTTTTCCATTGCACAAGAGAACATATTGACCATATCCTTCTTCATCGACGTACCAGGCCATTTTCGAAGCAATTTCCAGCGCTGCCTTATGATCATGCAAAGGATAAGGAGATTTATAGATGTTCCTTGACCATCCTTTCTCAGGATACTTTTCATTTTCGATTACCATAAAGCGTTTTTTCGATTTATTGATAAGCCAACAGCCAAACGATTTGTCATTAGAAATAAACCATGTGGCGTCTTCTCTCTTGGAAGGATAGTCTGGCTCAACTGGATATTTCGATTGCAATTCATCAAAAGTCTCACCATTAAGTGTTAGGAACATTTCTTCTTCAAGGTCCTCTTCAAAACCATCTTCGATTAATGCTTCTCCTTCAAAATCAGGGGTTGAGGGCAAATAAACAGATGTATCTTCCTCATCTTTATAAATCATGTCTCCACATCGAGATGCTAAAAGTGGGTCATCAGGATTTATATTATGTTTAACTCCGCATTCTTCAGTGATGGGATCAAAAAGTTCACAGTTTGCACGACATGTTGGAGCGGTGTATTCGTCCTCCAAGTGTGTATTATCTACTATTAACTTCAACATGAAATTGCCCTCCTTACCAAACTTAGATATTTTGAATGACTAACGGAACAATAGCAGTCAGCATGGTTAAACCAGCTGCACCAATATATAGCTTTTTGCTCCATCTGTAGAATTCTGGATGATTGAGAAACTTATGAAACAGTCTCATAATTAGTGCAATCAAAACCATTCCTACCGCAGCGTAAAAACCAATACTAGTAAGTAACGCCAATATGTCAGTGACAAGTAGTGTAACATTCGTTCCATTTGTTGTAAAGAATAAGATGAAGAATAAACGTACAGTAATGAAAAACAGAGGAACGCCAATAAGGATACCCGTTGATCTTTTTAGCACCATACCTGTTTTAGTTGTTAACGCATAAACCATCATGATAACCCCTATAAGAAACATGATGCCAAGTACAGTTGTTGCCATAACCTCGATTACAGGAGCTTGTTCGTTTAGGTCTTCGGTTAAATTATAGGGGAACTTGCTATTACCCGATTTATCAACTTCGTTTTCACTCCTATCTTTCATAAAAGGAAGCGGTGTTTCGGCAGACACATAAGATGGTAATAGAGAAAGAGCCAGTGTTCCCAAAAGTAGTATAGTAAGTACCTTCGTTATTCCCATTTAAGACACCTACTACTTGTCATCATTGTGATTAAAGTATTGGGAAACCATTTCTTTCTTTACGGTTCTATTCATTTTTCCGTTGACAACTTTGAAGCGGTTATCAAAAACTTTTTTTGAACGGTTGTCTCTTTCACAAACCTCTAAACCGTATATCCATTGGGTAAGGATTTGGTGATTGATGTTTTCTTTATGATTGATTGTCTTATTCACCATTTTGGCATCTAGCTCTAAGTAAAAGAAGATATTACGAATTCTGCCTTTGCCGCCCTTTACCTTCATGGAGGTTATGTATGGGTGAAAAAGCACTAAAGGTTTTAGCTCCTTATAAAGAGAGCTAATTTTTCGGGGCATTACTACGTTGACTTCCAACATAACTTTTTCTTGGTCAAAATTACCCTCCGTATCTACGCGCATATTTGCGGTTATTAGTGAATTCAACTCTTGACACAGGGGGCCGAACCAACTAAATTCTGTTGCAAACACATTTTCTTCAACGTTTTCGTAATACTCTTCATTTTGCATGATGCTTGATGTTCCCAATGCATTGATTAAAGCATAGGATTTTTCAGGATTGAACTTTAACGAAAGAGTTTCTATGTTTAGTTCACTTTCCTTTATGTCTGCAATAAAATCTTCTATTCCTTCTTCTTTTAACAGCATTAAATCACCTCTAAGCTTAATGATAAAATTGTAGCACTATTAATTTGATTCATTCACACTATCAGTAATATAGGAAATTTTAATTATATCCGTATTATAATGAACGTTTGTAATAGTACATTATATTCACTAAATATTCCATGGTTTTTCCAAAAAAAGCGTAAAATCTTCTTTTAATAGTTAATAAAGGTTATAAAAAATACATTTTTTTCAAATAAGACATATCAAATTATTGATATTAAATTATTCAGAATTTTAAAAGATAATTGAATGAATCCCTCCTTTTTATCTCCTCCCCAAAGATTATCTATCTGGCTTAGAAAATCTTTGGGGAGGAGGTGACTTTTAAAGTCACTCCCCTTAATCAAAATTAATTAGCTAGCGCTGTTCTATAGTGGTTTTCTTCCTCTTCATCAGGAATGATATATTCATCTGTAACTGTAGTTTCCAGTGTGATTACATCCTCTGCTGAGTACCCTTCTTCTCTATCCGTAACGGATAGAAGCAAGATATCGTTAATAGATACCTTCTTTGCGGTTACTTCACCAACGTGAACCCAATCTCTTTTTCCATGAAATACATGTAAGAAAGGTCCTTCTTTCCCTATTACCTTTGCTGTCCATTCATTTAGGGTTGATTTTTCTTGTTCAGCCGTTTTATGGTTGATGTAAAAATCATCTTCCCACTGGCTTGCTTCACTTGCGTTTATATCTTGTATAGATAACATGTCTTCTTCAGAAACATGAAAAGACGGTAAATCTTCGTGGTTCTCATAATGGCTTTCTTCTGCTTCTGTTTCAGTGCTGACCATCATTTCTTCAATATCATCAAGCAAATTTAGTGCTCCTTGATCTAAATCCGAAAATGAATCTGGTTCCATTGATTCAGCTGGATGACTCTGTGTATAAGAGGAAGAATAAGATGTATCTTCCTCATTGGTACAATCTTCTATTTCCATCTGTTCTACGGCCATAAAAAAGGTTTTCTGTTTACTCTGTTTGTTCTCTTCCACTCGCACGGATAGAATACTTTCTGTTACGTAGTGTTCAAAAAATGTATAAATCACTAGTAAAATCTCTTGTATAGAAACGTACATAGCTATATTCCTCCCGTTTATTCAAACAAGCTAAAGCCAAGCTGACCTGCAGCTGGTGCTCGTTTTTTCTTCTTAGATTTGTCATTTGCTTCAACCTCAATAATTTTTGCGTGATACTCAGAATTATGAGATGGCTTTCTTTCGGGTTGAACGAGATGTGCTAGTATCGCTCCATCCGCTACAGACTCAAAGCCGAAAGCTTCAACAAGATCTACTTCTAAAACTCCTTTAGTCACGGAGAAACCGTGTACCTTTCCTTCTTCTATATGTCGAACGATATCCTCTCTTTTCCTAAGAAGGACGTTGGATGTAGCTTCAACCACAATATTCTGATTCACCCAATTCTTAAACTGGTCTTGGATAGTAAGTTGTTTTTTCTTACCTACACCCGCAAGTAACTCTCTAGCTCTGTCAGAAGTTTGAGCAACCCATTCTTCCGTTGAACCTTGCAGTTTATCACCATTCTTGATGGATTTAATCAACATGCTTTGAAGGTCTCCTTCATCACCTAACATAGCGCTCAGTCCATCCGTAGATACGTCACCATTAATGGCGCTTGCTGCTTTGTTTTTCATTGCTATCAATTGAGACATTTGCTCTTGATAACAATCTCTATATGAGAGGTAATACAGTCGGCATTCTTCTGATTGTCCTATTCTCCATGCACGGCGAGCTGCCTGATTAATCGTGAAAAGGCTCCAACTGAACTGATAAAAGATAAGAGTTGGAGTACAGATAAGGTCTAATCCAACTTTGACCAACTCCTGGGAAACGATAATGACATCGTTGTCCTCGTTCTCCACCTTATTTCTTAGCCATTCACTACGTTGGTTTGTAGCAGTCGAAGTGGTATCAAGGACAGAAACCTTTGCTCCTACATCCTCGAGTATTTTTTTCAATCGAGGACGAACATCTCTACCTTTAACAGATGTTCCGGTGTCTCGTACATAAACAATGGACTTCCTTCCCTCTGCCATTTCACCCTTTATAAGCTCTTGGAGCTTCTTCTCTTTATTGAGAAGTCGATCCTGGGAAAGATGGCTTGGACTCCATATTAAGTCACGTTTACCCGTCTCTGTTTTGAAAAAGACATCAGGATATGTGAATGGATTATCTGGAAAAGCAATGCCATTTTGAGTCAAAGGAAGGTACAATTTATGACCATCCTTCCTTTCATCAATTTCAGTTTCGAAGCGGTTAATCATATTCCTGTACTCATGCTTTAAGTCGGAATCCATATCCACTAGAATTGTCGGAACGTCCACTAAATCAACCGGATCCGGCCAAACATCAACTAAACGTACAAGAACAGAATTTTGAACCAAGAATTTCCCGAATACAAATGGTGATATACCAGGAAGGACTTTCTCTGTTCTTTTTGTACCGCCACGACTCTGTTTATTCGAATACTCTCCCTGGTCATCAAAAGTCACTGTAGTGGTTTCAATGTTTCCGTATTCTTCGTTCCACTTCCTCACCTCTGAATATTTGAACCCATTTGCTGCCATTACATTAGGGAAAAGTCGCCATAACAAATAATAAACATCCTCAGCTTTTCCACCGAAAAGAGTTCCAGTACCTGCAACAACTTTCTTACTAGAAGAAACAAGGCTTCCTAGTGAGTTCCCTTGAGCAGACATGCCAGCTTTAAGCTCATGCACTTCATCAACAAGGGAAATATCGAAGAAATTTTTCATCTTCCTTCGAATGTACTCAATGGTCGCTATTCTTCTTGGACTTCCTTTCATTTTCGGCACATCAGGTTGCATACTTTGTAGATGCTTGGCCAGTCGCTTATTTTTATCTTTTAATGCTCTCTCTAATTTATTTGAATGCTTTGCCCATTCCTTAAAAGAAGAGTAACGAGTAGGTACCTTTCTCTCCCAAAGACTAGTTCCGCATTCGGAGCAAAAAGCATTGGCGGGAGTTTTTGTATTGTGTAAACGCCTCGTTTTTCCAAATTCTCCTTCTCGCATAGGCCGTTTGGTTTCCACCTTGTTCTCTTCTCCGTTTTCATCCAGCATAATTTCACTAGATTCAATGACTTGGATAGCTTCTCCGCAATCAGGGCAATAATAACCATCACGATAAGAAACAAGGTTATTTCTTAATTGAAATTCCGTAGCAGCACGTTCAAATTGAACAACTGGTCCAATAGAGGAATCTCCTCGCATGGTTGTAAAACTAATGACAAAGAAAGTTGGTTTAGTTGGCTTTCTTCGACCAGCAAGAGTCCAGGATTGATGGTATTTAATCAACTGAGAAGTATTCGTAATCACATGAACGTTAGCATCTGGTATTACCGCTTTGATCTCTTCAGGCCATTTTTTAGTCAAGGATGGTGGTACCATCAGACAAGCAATGTAACCTTTTTGACCTTTTTCACGATAATAGGCATCAGCAATAGCAGTTAACATAACACTCTTACCTGTTGACATTTCACCCTGAACAATAAAACTCTTTTGTTCTTTCAGTCTTTTTGATACAGCCGTGGATACGTGAGATTGAACCGGGAATAAAGGGCGTTTGTATTCATCGAAGTAGTGAAAACTATCATCCTTCAGTGGGTCTTGAGTTGGCTCCAATTGCTCAGATACCTTGCCGATCATATCGTTGATGTAATCTCCCATATAAGGCGTTAAGTCAGTAACTTCCTCAAGAGCTTCACCACTTCCGTTATCCGGAAAGATTAGCTTGTTATCTTTAATCAACTCTGAAATTAAATCATCAGCAGCTTCTTCTGTGAGATTTAATTTCAAAATAGTAAATCCTTGTGGAAATATGCCTTCGTCATAGTAAAAATCTATTTCTTCAACATAATTACGCTTGATTAACTCGCTATACACAATGTCTTTCCATTCAGATAGTATATGAAGCCCGTAACTGCCACTTCCTAATACTTGCCGAATGTCTTCTGCGGGATCACCGTCAAAGGACATTACATATTCTTTATCCACGAGAATCTTTTCGTGAACGATAGCTAGCGCTTTTCTGTTTTGATTAATAGTTATAGGAAATTTCGTGTATTTACCTTTATCCGCTGCTACTTGAAAATCTCTATGAAACTTATAATCTGTCATTGTTTTTTTACCGGTTCCGAAGTAAAGACTTTCGCTACCAATGTCTATAGAAGCTTTCATGGACTGCAATGTAGCATCATTACCTGATAGAATGGCAACCAATACTTTAGGGTTCATCCAGTTCTCTTCCGGTTCCTCGACAGCTAGTGCATAACAGAAAGCATCTTGCCACGTCTGTTCTAAATACACTTCCATCATTTTTGGATTATCTTGATTTTCATTTGTAGTATTCCAGTTAATTGTTTGATTCATAGATTATTCCTGTCTTATAGGTTGAGGGATACTCCCCCATCCAATAAAAATAAGACAGGAAAGCACCCCCTCTATTATGTTTAGTCGTTAATTAACAAACTTTAACGCTTTGACCTAGTTATCAAAATCCGCTTCCCTTCACAAGGACTTAACCCACATAGATAATTCGTGTGTAAGTTCGTCCAGTGATTGATTGAAAGGGTAGTCGTTCGTTAATTGTTTATGTGTTTCTTCGTCTACGTCCTCCCAATGTTCCACTACATCCTGCATAGCTTTCTCCATTGCTTTCAATTTACGTTTCATTTCCAACATGTTCTTTCCTCCAGTGCCACTGATAATGTTTTTACGCGAAGTAAGAACATTAGGCGCTTCTATTTTTAGAACCCTCAATTTTAGTATCATGGTCTCTTAAGTCTTCAAATTCATCGATTATTGCTTTTGCTGTATTACAAATTTTAGAACCGTATTTCAGCAAAGCCTCATCGTCACCCTTACTCCAAGATTTCACATATTGGAAAGAATAATCAGAGGTGTCTAAGTTGAAATAGGAACAAATGACAAAAGCAGTCCCCTCTGCAACAACTTCTCTTTCCTTAGCGGTAGTATCCCGGTTGTAGCGATCAACTTTGCTATGAACCAGTTCATGAACTAGTGTTTTACAGCGATGATTTATAGAAAGGTGTTCTCCAACAGTTATAGAGTGTTCGGTGATGTTGTAAAAACCACATGCACTTCCGGAATCTCCATAAGTAATAGGACAACCATCTTTTTCAGCAACCTTTTCAGCTAAGGAAATGACTTCCCTAGCCTCCATACAATCGCCATCCAAAGTTATTTTTATCTCGTCAATTGGAAGTGGGTCACCTTCTGTTTGAGAATAGTCAAACACTGGAACAGTCACCCATCCAACCAATTTATCTTCTTCTTCCCCGTACTCTTCTTTCACCTTTGCGATCTTTGGTTTGAAAATACGCAAGGAAGTTTGACCTTTCTTAACCTGCCTACCTAGTGTTTGCCAATGCTTGTATCCTGCAATACAGCTAGCGTTTGGCAATTGCGACTTAGCAACCATTAAGTTTCTAAAGGAATACTTAGGCATGATTGCTTTCATCCTGAGTAGCGCTTTAAATTGATCTGGTGAGTACTCGAAATTATGTACTCCCTTTTCTAGAGTCTCAATGAGTTCCTCTACTCGTTCTTTTTGTGTAGGATAACCTTTCTTCTTTTTCCACCCGTTTTTCTTCATTACAAACATCCTCTCTAAAAGTTTTATATATAAAAACGAGAATGAAATGAGACACGTATGTCCCTTCATTCTCGTTGGATCCACCCTCATATGGCTTTTTAAATACAAAAAAAGCCTTTGAGATTAATAGAAGAATACACTAAATGCAAGTGTGGTCTTCAATCAACCTCAAAGGCTGCTGTTTCATCTAGTAAAATCCCGCTAATCCGCTAAGGGATTGCAAAAATAAAATCAAAGTAAGTAGATATAGGAATATTATAGCTCTAGTTGTAGAATTATACAAGGATTTAAGCAATTGTTTAGCGCAGAAAACTAATGATTCGGCTTACTTAGTCACAAGAGTATTAATTGGGTTATTATTTATTGTTCTCTTGATCCACATGTGTTTCTACAATCCGCTTCACATAGTCACCTAAACTAATCCCTTTAAGCTCTGCATGTTTAATCAATAAATCCTTATAATCTCGATGGACCGGAAAAGAAATGGTTTCAATACTAGAATTAGCGATTGTAACACCAGTTTTGTGGACGACGCTACCATCCATTAGATGCTTATTCAATTGTTCATAATAAACCTTTTCTAGATCAGTTAATTCAAATTGTTTTGTGAATAGCTCTAATTTTCCCTCGGAAGCATAGAGGTAGATGTTTGAAAAGCTTAGTTCCTCATATATTTTCTCAATAAGATCAAATTGTGGATGCACAATACTGCTAGGTAAGGGCATTTTGAAATGCGCATAACCTTTAGAAGTTTTGTGAGGTATTATTTCATAAATTTTTTTCGCCTTAAATCCTAACTCCACCGCTTCATCTATTGTATAGATAGCACCTTGTTCATCTGTCACCTTTATAGGAGCCATTGAAGTTACCCTGGCCATCTGCTTCAAGTGAAGGGAATAGAGCTCTTGGAATAAATAAAGGTTATGCTTTTTAGAGTAAAAGGACTTTCCTTCATTCTTTTTTGGACTAGTAAGGGTGGACGATCCCCTCTCTTGCTGGTACCAATCTATAAAACGTAGCGCTTCTTTAGGTTCAACAAAGTAAACTTCGCGATTTCCCCAACGCTTTTTCTCGCCCTTTAAATCTCCATTTTCAATAAAGCTATAGACGCTGGAAGCGGATATGTTAAGTTTTTTTCCAATGTCACCTGTAGTCCAACCTGGTTTACTTGTTCTGTTTTTAAACTCCTTTACTTCAGATGTATAAAGAAGTCGATTTCTCTTTGTACTTATCCCTTCTTCTTGAGCCACGGAAAGCTTACCATCGTTTATATACTTATATACGCTTAGAAGTGACTTCTCCAAGTAGTCTGCTGCTTCTTTAGGTGACATGTACGTCTCTTTACTCATCGTTGTCCTCCTGGCTTATATGCCCATCAGGGTAGAAGGTGACAAGAATACATTCGTTATCCCCTCATTTCTTCTCCCTATGGATTTGTCATGATTTGTATGTAGTCATAGCACTCTTTTGGTGTTTGAAAAGGAATATGATGGTCAGAAGAGCTTAGTTCGTATAGTCCGAATTCGTTTAGGATGATACTGTAATCAGAAAGTTTTATGGACTGATTCACTTTAAGCTGATTAATCATTATGTCCACTGGATCTTGACTTAAACCGGTGTAATCAAAAATACTAGTCTGTTGCATGAGCACTCTCCTCTCAAATTTTATGATATTTTCTTTATTTAACTTTTATTATAACACCTTAATTATATAGTCATCTTCAAATAAACTAATTATAGTAATAAAGGAATGTTTCTTCATGGAAATTGTATACTCTTGCAAAAGAAAAAAGAGCCACCTATTATCGGGGACCCTTTATTGACGAGTTCCTATCTTTTAGATTTGCGCTTCATGGGGCTCTAATATAGTGAATCTACTTGTAGCTTCATCCCCAGCGTACTTCTTGTAATCATAAACACATAAAATCTTTCTATAATCTGTACTTTTTCTATCTTGATAATCTCTTAAGTATTCTTCTACATCTTCCAAAGGGATTCGGTCTTGCATAATTCCAAATAAAATAGCGGATGTTTTTCTAGATCTCGGTATCTCCTCGTCACTTTGAATGCTAGTTATAGTAGTATGTTGTTGAGCGAAGTCATTTTGTTGATTGAAAAGATTTGCTAGTTTTCCGTCTTGATTAACCTTTAATTCTGTCTCACTATTTAGTTCGGTTTGAATCATACTGAAAGCATATATCGGAAAGTATTGATTTTTTTGTATTTTGAATTTGTCGATTAATTTTAACAACTGGTGATTTGATTCATCGACTATTTTAAAGTAATTTTCCATTAACTCAGATGTAGTTTGGAACTCATACTTGATTGTTTTTAGAGAGCCAAGTGCTAGTACTTTTTCATTGTTTTCTAAAGCATCGACGTCTTCAGTAATACTTACCTTAATGTTTCCCCCTTCATAAATATCCTTCACTACATTTTGGACTTTTCTTATATCCATTGCTGATACAGGCAAACTTAGATTTGATAAATTTTTGTAAATTTCATGGAAATTATCCGTTTTAATTTTATTAATCCGTATTGTAGAAAAACCACTCATATCTATATCATGGTCAGTAACTTCTGTATTAGTAGATTCCGGTTCATATTCTACAAGCAAGAAGTTTTTTCTTATCTTTTCTGCTTGAGTGGTGTTAGGATCCACATACGTAAAAATAGTTTTTAGTAATTGTTTAATGTTATCGTCGCCAATATTGTACCCCATAAAAATGATTGGATTATGTATAAACAATGACAACAATTGTGCCCTTATTAACTCATATCTTTCATGGAAGTTTGCATAGTCTTTATCTGTAATTATTATTTTGCTGGGATCGTGTACGCATCCATGTATTTTGTACACTGATCCATATGGATTACTTAACAAAATATTGTTTCCAATAAGTTGATTAAATTCAAAAATTTCTTCTATAAAACTATCGTAATTTGTTGTTACGACTGAACCTATATTTTTTCGTACTTTTTTTAATTCCGCTACTTCTTGTTTCATTTCTTCCTTGACCACGTATTCAGATAGCAAATCTGATATATACAATTTGAATCTGCTTATATTATTGTCCACTTTCATATTTTCATAAAATTTATCATTTATATGTTTAAACTTTCCATTCCTCTCCCTTTCCAGGGTATTATTGAATTCAATTTCTAAGTCTTTTGCAATCCTGGTGTAATCATATGTACCATCGTTTCCATGTTTTGCTTTAAGGTCAAAATAATATTCCTCTGTATCTTTCAGTTGTTGGGATATGTAAGAAAGTAAACCGTCCCATGTGAAAGAGTTCTCAAGGTATCTAAGGCTCATCCCAGTCCCTATGAATAATACTGGATGATTGGAAAAGTTTTTTATGAAATCACGAATATGCATACTCATCCCTCTTTCTGTATTCTATATTTGATATAAGTTAATCCTAACATATATCAAATATTTAAATTCTTTTGGAAACTAAAGCATTTAAAACCATAATTATTTTGTATTTGGCATTTAATCCATGTATGAAATGGCAGTATATTTTTTGTATTTAAAAATGATGTATATTGAAGGTCTTATTGTTGATAGTTTGTTAAAGTATAGCCCCCGTTTTTATAAGACTCGATTTCGAGGTATTTCTTAAGGAGTCATTTATTTTAACACCCGTTACTTCAGCTCATGAATGAATAAAACTACAGTTAGTTTAAAAACATAAGCCATGAAGCGAAAAATACTACAATTGAATTAGCTTTATGTAACCACTATATTTAGGTGTTCCATTGTTATTCTCTAAAAATGCTATATAGTTCACAAGTAAAAGTAATCCAACGATTGAGAACGCAAATCCCACATTGTCATCTTGTATTAAAGAACCCTTAAAGCCGCCAATGCAATTTTATTACGCTTCATGCGTCCTATCCGTAATACTTGAAAATTCCTATTCTAAAAAATTTCCAACAAACTAAATATAACTATTTTAATTATTATTAATTGATCCCTGACACATTTCTTTGATTTCATCTTTGGGTGTAGTGTAAGTAACTAAATTTCTACCTACAATTCTTTTCAGCTCCCAGTTAGAATCAGCAATATAAAGCTTTGAGTCGGTTTCATTAAAAATGTAACCTTTATATTTTTCACCATTGTATTCTATCGTTTCCTTATATACTACTGGTGGATTAGTTACACAGTCTTGAAAAGGATAAGTCAGCTCCCTTATGTACTGACCTGCTAAAAATAAGAATTGAGGTATTATTGTCAAAAAGATTAAAATAACAACTAATAAAATTGCAATATCTTTTTTAGTTCTTCCAAATTCAAATATAATTTCAACACTTTTTTTTGCTTCAGTTATAAAACTCTTCCAATTTTTAAGTTTAAGTCCAGGGGCTGTCGGAATATATTTATGTATAAAAGGTGCTTTTGCACACATAGTTGATATGACGAAGGTTAAAATAAATAAACATATTAATTCACCAAAATCTACTTGATCTAACAAAACACCAACCACGAAGATTACAATTAAAAATAGTAAAGGAAACACGACCATTCCTCTGTAAAAAGAGCTATTCCTAAGTTTAAAACCTAGAAATATGTAGGCTAAGGCTGAGAAAAAAAGAACAATTAATAAAATTAATTCATTTAATGTAGTATTAAAGAAAACGGAAAGGAATACTGAGGATATAATGCCAAACAAAAAGCCGGGTACACCTAAAAGTGGCCACTTAGCCAGTGTAACCATAACTATTAATAGAACAACTAAAAACAATGGGACAATCCATACTAGAAATGAAGATATTACATTTAAGATAAGGTGTTCGCCTAAACCATTAATAAATAACAAGGTAAAAAGAAACTGGAACACACAAAACATTATTAATGTAGCTGCAATGAATGATGTTTTTTTTTCACTACCTAAGAATTGTTCTATCAGTATCATCAATAGTAATAAGCTTATTACTATAAAAACACCCATAATAATAACTGTATATATATTAAAGGGAGCAGGGTTCGCGAAAAGTTCGATGACTCTTATAGCTGGTCCTTTGCTACTTCCCCCAATAAAATAACCATAAAGAAAGGAATAACCTACACAGTATAAAAAAGAAGATATTAAGGTAAGAAAGAAAGTTGCTGGAATAAACTTCTTTATTAATGAGAAGATATATGTGTTCTTTTTAACTTGTGCTACTTCGTTCTCCTTCAAATAAATCACTCGCTTCAGTACTTATTATTATATAATGTTCATTATCCAATATAAATTTGTTAAGTTTCCACACGTTGAATCAGATACCCCATAAATATTTCCATTTAATTTTTTAGAAAAAAATGGAGGATAAGGTGGCTATAAGAGGTTTTTATCGTTTATTCTTACAATTTCATATTGAAATTTATAGAAGAAATGAGAAAAGAAAAAAGAGGATGGAAGTTTTGGAAATGGTGACAACTCAAAATACCTCAGAAGGTGAGCTCCTTGAATCAAGAAATAAGAGAAACGTTGATCAAAGCTGTCGTTTTACCTCTTGTTCTGAAGGTATTTCAACGTGATAAAAAGCTGTTTCAGGATTTTAAAACGAGAAATGTTTACTTAGATAATTTGGATGTTGTGACTGATTCCGTACAAAAGGATTTGAACCAGGTTAAACAAGAAATGTATTCCGTTCCTCATATAGACCTCAAACCCTTAAATCAATAAGGGGAAGAATGGAAATATCAATGGAAAACAAGACAACAGACGGGAATCATGAAATTTACACCCAACCAATTTGTACTTATCGAGTAATTTGTGAAAGTTTTGTGTTGCATCGAAATAAACTTTCACGGACTCTACTCCATTTCAATGCAACTGAGAGCCCGTGAGTTTTTATTATTCACTAATCAAAAGGTTGTAATTGTTTCTTTAAAATGTGCCTTCCTTTAGGACTTAATATAATCCCACTTGGCAGTTGAACATTGACCTCATTGACTTCTCCTGTAATGACACATTTTTATCAGGACGATAAATTTTTTCATCCTCAACAAAAACCTCAAGAAGAACTTTCTTAAGTCTGGGAGTTAATCTTTATTAATTTCTTCTATTTCATTAAGAATTTTTCGTTGTATTTCGAGAATCTGCTTTTCCGTGTTAAGACTTTCTTTTTTTAATTCTATATATTCTCTATAATTTTTTTGATACTCTTCCCTTTCACTTTTAAAACGGGAAGTTTGCTTCTTAAGCATTCGTACAATGAAAAATATTAATAGAATAGGAACCGTAATTAAGATTAGTAAATAAATCAGTATTTCCATTTATTGATCTTCCTTTTCCGTAAAATTCATTTTAATATCTATATCTTCTCCAAGTGGTTCTCCTTTTTTATTAGTAGGAGATTTCAAATGTAAATCAATTGTATGAATATCTTTTACATCTGAGTCTTCAAAGAAATAAAACAGAATGCGGGTTGTGCCGTCCTTACTAAGATATTGGGGGTCAACTTTTGTGCCCATAAAGTCGCTGGGGGAACCTATTTTCTCTCCAGTGTTTGTTGTTAAAGTAAGATGTTTAGAATTAAAGTTAATATTTTGATCATCTGTAGACATAACCATAGCTAATTGCAGGTATTGTACATCTTTTTTCCCGAAATGATCAGTGTAGTATTCATCTTCAAAGGTTCCACTGACAAGCTGAGCTTCCTCTACAGTTAAAGATATTGGGCCAGTTTTATAAGAACCTATATTTTTTGCAACTTTTGCCACATCAAACTCCCCATACTTATATTCATCCACTGAAGATTTACTGGTATCAGTATCATTCTTTGGTTTATCTTCCTCAGTTTTATTATTTGTTTCATCATTTCCTTTTACTGAGCTATCGCCATTGCATGCTGATAATAATAGAAAAGGAACTAATAAAGATAATAACAAAATTTTTTTCATTAAAATTACCTCCCATAGTCTCTGCAGGGTAAACCTTATCAGAAAACTATGGGAGCAACAAGGGTTAAGGAAGTGGTAAAGGCATCCCTGGAAGACCCATATACCTTATAATTTCACGTACAGTCGCTACAAGGAAACCAGCACTTAATAGTAATGCTGCAATAATTAACAACATCAAAGCTAATCCAGCACCTCTTCTAATACTTTCCTCTGTATTCCAATCAATATTATTAAGAACAACCTTTTCTAATACATAAACTCCATCACCTATTTTCCGTAGTACTTCAATTGTCAGCCAATCCATCTCAACGAACGGCGGCTCTAGGACAAGTTTAGGATCAAAGCTGCTCATGCGAATTTCTACAATGTTAGACAGTTCATCATCGACCAAATTGTCAAATTCCACCTTGGCTTGGCGTACATCACTGGCCCCAGGGATCAATCCTTCATCTAATACAACCTTCAACGCTTGATTAATATTTCCATCAAGGACATCCCCTCTTATGGCTTTATCTGCTTTTAAATCCCAATGACCTGCGGTAGGGTCTCCTAAAATAATAGTACCTGATAATGTCCCTTTAATTGGACCAAAGTTAACATTATATGCTTTTTCATAACTAACCGTACCCACAGATTCCGAGCTGTAAATTTCATCAATTACGGCAAAAGGAGAACTTACTCTATGCAAAGTAGGATCATTCGGATCAATTTCTTCATAAATTGAATCCATTACTTGTTGTCGAAAATCCCCAAAAATAGGTAATAGATTAGTAGGACAATTTTTACCACTCCAATAATTATGAGGAACAACATTTTGCAAAGAAATATTATATTCATCCATAAGTTTATGAACTAAAGCAGCTGCATTCTTTCTAGTCCGACTAAAATCACCTGTATAGTTAACACATAATTCGATACCTATACTTGATCGATTTCCTGTTCCGTCTACCCCATCACCTGCATGCCAACCTATTTCATTTAATGGTAAATGCTGATAAACGACAGGTTGATCATCTACCGTAAAATGCCAAGACTCTTCAGTCGTAGGATTCCTTACGTAGTTAGCGTGCATCGCGGCCGTAGCTGAAGCTGCCGTATTAGCTGTCTCATGAATCGTAATATATGTTGGATTCATGTAAAATCCAGGACGGTTATCATTAAACGGTGGAATAAAAAGTTGGGAAATGGATTGGCTTTCGAAATCTCCCCCTGAAAATTCACCACCTCCAGAACCTCCATTAAGATCCAAGGAATTCAATGTTTCTGGACCAGCCATACCATCAACAGTTAAGCCATTTGCGCTTTGGTAACTTCGAACGGCACTTTCGGTAGCCGGACCATAACTTCCATCAATACTATCATTGTAGTATCCTTTGTCAGCTAACGTTTCTTGTAAAAGACGAACAGCGTCCCCTACGTCTCCCGGAAGTAAAGCACTACCATAGGATCCAGATCCACGAGATCCTCCAGATCCTTCTCCAGAAATCCCAAGGGAAGATAACGTTTCAGGACCAGCCATGCCATCAACGGTCAATCCATTTATAGTCTGGTAACGACGCACAGCATCTTCTGTATTAGGCCCATAAACCCCATCTACACCATAATCAGCAGCATGAATCTCCGGATAGAAGTTATTATCAACGAGAGCCTGCTGTAAAAGGCGAACTCCTTCACCCGTATCTCCTGGTTGTAAAGCCACCACATCTGTGCTATTAAAGGTGCCATTATAAATTCCTAGGTAGGATAAAGTTTCTGGGCCAGCTTTGCCATCAAGAGTTAAATTGTGCGCACTCTGATAACTGCGTACTGCACTCTCGGTTGCAGGGCCGTAACTACCATCAATACTATCGTTATAGTACCCTTTATTAGATAGAGTTTGTTGCAATACTTCCACCTCTGCACCTACATCACCTGGTTGCAGGGCTCCAATCGTTGGTGATCCTGTAGAGACCCCTTCATAAATACCTAATGATGTTAAGGTTCCTGGGCCAGCCATACCATCAATAGTCAAATTGTTTGCACTCTGATAGCTGCGAACTGCACTCTCGGTTGCAGGGCCGTAACTACCATCAATACTATCGCTATAATATCCTTTGTTAGATAGAGTTCGTTGAAGAATACGTACCTCTTCTCCTAAATCTCCTGGCTGTAACGCACCAATTGTTTGAGAATCATTAGAAATTCCTGCGTAAATCCCTAACGAGGATAAAGTCTCGGGGCCGGCCATACCATCAACCGTTAAATTATTCATAATTTGATAACGACGTACTGCATCCTCAGTGGTCGGACCATAACTTCCATCCACACCACTAGGTCCTAGAGAATAGTTTTTATCCAAAAGCGCTTGCTGTAAAATTCGAACCGATGCACCTGTATTCCCAGGTTGCAAAGCAGTAATTTTATCAGTCCCTGCTGTACCTGCATATAGCCCCATTGATGATAAGGTTTCAGGACCAGCCTTGCCATCAACTGTCAATCCATTCACAATTTGATAACGACGTACTGCATCTTCAGTACCCGGACCATAATTTCCATCTACCCCATTATCAGCTGCATCAATGTCCGGATAAAAATTATTTTCGACTAACGCTTGTTGTAGTTCAAGAACATCTTGCCCATTATCTCCTCGACTCAATGCTGTTCCTACTGCAATACTCAATATTATTCATCCTTTCAAACTTTTATCACGAAAGGGTGTTAGCCGCCTTCTTCATACACCCAACAAAGAGATTGGCTATTTCGTATAGTAGGTAAAGAGTGGAACTGAAGAAAAAAACAACCTAAAATAAAATTTTCAAGAAAGTTTTTCACTTTTATTCATAAACTCCCAAAACCCTGGAACTTGGTTAGTATCAAACGATTGTATGATTTTTATAGTTTTAATAATTAATTCCTGTTCAAGATTTTCTCTATCTTGGGAAAGGGTTTGTTTAAGAGATTTTTTTATCTTTGGTTCTACTTTTCGAATGATTTTTAGTGTGCTTTGTTCGTCTCCTTGCTGAGACCATTCGATTAATTCTTTCCATTCTTTCATTTGTCTTTACTCATTCCTTTCTTTAATCGCTCAATTGCTAATTTATGAATTTTTGAAGCACCTTGCTGCGTAATTCCTAACTTATCAGCCGTTTCCGTAATAGTAAGGTTGTCTCCATATACGCCTTCTAACAATTGTTTTTGACGTTGGGTTAATGAGGAGAATGCTGTTTTCAACCTTATATCCCCTATCCTATCTATTAAAAATGACCTAGAACTTTCAATGATTTGGTTTTCTACAGACTCTTCCTCAGATACCAGACTTTCTTCATAACCAGAATCCTCTTCACTAGCTGCTCCATCGACTACCAAAGGAAATCTTATATTTTCTTTTCGTTTCTTCTTATCAAAATTTACTGCTTCCCAATACAAGGTTTTAGACAAATAATTAAGTATCTTAACGCCTGTATAATATTCACGAAAAGCTTCATCTAAGGCTTGTTTATTCTGTTTGGAAGGGGATCGGAGGTGTTGAACTAAAAGAGTAAGATTTTCTCTTTTTTCTAGAAAAGATATAACAAGAGGATTTTCAAGCAACTCTTGATGACCTTTTATAAATTGGAGTAATAGGCGCTGATCTTCGATGGAAAAATAGTTGTTATACTCCTTAAACATAAAGTACCTCCTTATATTCTCACTACTAGTGGTTAAAAGGTCATAAAGGTCAAAAAAAACACAACCAAAACACGAACATTCGTTCTTATTTTAATTTGTTTTTTACGATTTAACAAGAAAAGTTGTGATATTTTTCTTAAAAATATCCTTTTAAAAGGAAGAAGGGTGGTGAAAAAACATCACAGAACTTAGGTCATTCCTCACCTACAAAACCTAAGGTGTTGAAATAAAAGCTAGGAGGTTATCATATGTCAGAAATACCAGAGTGGGCGATGCTTACAGGTAATGTTGGTTTTCCCATTGTAGTAGCCATTTACTTGTTAACTAGGTTTGAAAAACGAATCGATAGCTTAACAAAAGCTATTCTACAACTAAAATCTAGTATGAAATCATAATCTTTTTTTAAAATTTCGAAGAAACATAATGAAAAAGATTCAATACGTTGCGTTATTTCATTAAAAACCCCCTCCAACCCTTAATAAAACAAGGTTTTGAGGGGGTTTTTAATTTATAAAGGTTCCGATTGAATCTGTTTAAAGTCATTGATTAAACAGCGTTCGCCTTCTTTTTGGAGGAAGAATTCAATCGTGACATAGCTGTCATTTTCCTTTTTGTTCTTCGTGTCTGTAACCTCTTGTTCAAACGTCACAAAAGCGCTGGCTTCTTCATCTTTTTGATCAACATAGGAATGAATTTGATCTACGGCATACTCATACATCACCGTGTATTCATCCTCATCCGGAAAGATTTCGTTAAGCATGGCTTGCGTTAAGATCGTTTCCGCTTGCCCTTTTCTTTCTTGATAATTCCCTTCTTGTACTTCAAAAACGGATTCTACACACCTCAACGGAATCTTGAATCTTCTGAGTGGAAGAACTTTCGATTACTTCGTTTTGTTCTTGGTTGTTTTCTTCTAAGTAGTGAATCTGATTATCTTTTTTCTCAATCCGTTGTTCAAGTTTGTCGATCTGTTGAGCTTGGTTATCGATGGTACGAAAGCCAAACCAAGTCAGGATGGCAACAGCTAATCCGATGACTAAGACAATCGTTTTTAATACCATATCTCTCTTCATTTAATATTATCCTAATCCAAGAAATTGAGCAGGGTTCATATGTCCATCCCATAAGGATGTTTTTGTTTCAAAATGGAGATGGGGGTCCCGTACTAGACCCTGTTGTACCACACACACCGACTTTTTGACCTTGTTTCACCGTATCACCAGCGTCAACGCTTAAAGAAGATAAGTGAGCATAACCTGTAATGAGTTGATCTCCATGCTGTATCATCACTAAATTCCCATAACCAGCTGCACCTTGAAACTGGGAATAAACCACTTTCCCTGATTGGGCGGCGAAAATAGGAGTGACATTCCCAACGCAGTCAAAATCCATGCCTTTGTGCATGTCAACTTCCCCGCTGATAGGGTGTGTTCTCATCCCATAATTACTGGTGGTGTTTAATCCACCTTGAACAGGGACCGCAAATTCCCCATCAACAGCTACCGCATAATCGTAATAGCGTAAAACGTTATCAACATAAAACACGTCGCCATAGCACGCCCATTTGGGAAGCATCTCAGGGTGAATACAAGAATAGTTCCCTGTATGGCTCAACTCTTCATATTTCATTGCTGAAAAATCAATCGCTAACTCCTGGCTGTAGCTTCCTTCACGTTCAATCACATAATCGATGAAGCCACCGCCAAAATTGTAACTCTGCAAGGCTAGCTTATTGTCTCCATCGGCACGTTCAATCACACCAGAAAAGTATTTCACACCTTGCTTGATTGATAATTCAGGGTCATCAAAACAACCAACGGAACCACAAAGGCTCTCTGAATCCTGCATAGGGTCGTTTCCACGCCCACCGGATTCTTGTTTTGGAAAGGATGTTGGAGTAAGCTCTCTTCCTGTCCATAGATTACACTTTTTATATTTCACATTGGCTGTTCACATAAATTCAAACTTACTTTAAACGCACTTTTTTACAATTAAATTTCAAATATGACAATCTATAGGACTTCAACCTTAAACCATGAAATATGATGATCCAGTGATCCATCTCATACGAAAGCTTGGTGAAAATAATTAAAGGAGGAGATTTATCATGTTAAAAACTCTAGCAGCTACAGGAATGGCTATATCTATTGGAATGGCAGGTGTAGGGAGTGTTTCTGCAGCCGAAGACGCAAGTGCCACAGTCGATCTCCACACGAAAGTAGAAACAGCGATTGATGAAGGGGAAACCGTGACAAAAGCTAACCTTCAAGCCTGGGCAGAAACGAATGATTGGGAAATGGATGATCTACAAGCATTTGCCAAAGCCAATGGCATGACTGAAGTAGAACTGCAAGACTGGGCCGAAGAAAACGGTTGGAGTGTAGAGGATAGTGCGAAACTAGATCTTGATCTGGATGCTAACGTAAATCTGGATAATCTTCTCGAAGAAGATGAAGGCGAAGAGGATAACCACGAGGATGAAGATGAAGGAATACTTGATGGTATTCTTGGTGGAATCCTTTAAGTTATTGTTTACTCCTTTGTAGAATGTAAATTTAAAATTTCAGAAATTAAGAAGGTGTCATAGAGCATAACTTCCTTCCAGTGAAGAGTTCCTTTGACACCATTTAAAAAGCCCCTGATAGCATCTTTAATATGCCAGGGGCTTTCTTTACCTGTGAAAGCTGAAGATCCGGAAATGATCTACACTTTGGAAAGAAGGAAATTTAACACTATCCCTATAAGCTTACGAGTCAAAAATTAAACAAGGATAAAACCATCATCATGATAACACTCATTAAACCTTATATTGTGGCTATGACGATTACAAACATAAGATTTCATCTTATATATTTCGGATTTGTCCCCGTTTATGTAATACTCGAATTAGAGTTATCTCTTACTGTTCTTGCCCCCGTTTTTATAAGACTTGATTTCGAGATATATCTTGGCACCAGTTAGTTAAGCAAACTCCCAAATAGTAAAGCAAAGCCCAGATAAGCTGATAAAATTAGTGTTACAACTACTGTGGATACACTTCTTGCCATACCTTTACAGCTCCTAACACCTGAGAAACCAAGCATACCAAATAGAAATGTAAATAACGTAACAAATAAAACTATGGTTAAAGGATGAATACCAAATATGGAATTCGTAAACCAACCTGAAAATGAAACAGTTAGAAACAAGACCACACAAATAATCGAAAAGATAAATGACCAAAAGTTGATTTTCTCTTGCATCCTACTCCTCCATATATAATTTCTTTAATCGACTAAACTGCCTCTTTAGTGCAACAAGGGGGTAAGTCCTTATTGAAGATAAGCCCCCGTTTACGTAAGACTCGAATTCGAGACATCTCTTACTATTCTTTCACTTTAGAACCTGTTACTTTATGAGAATTCAACTTAACTGGATATTGACTGTGAATTTTTAACCTTCTCCATTGAGAAACAATTTCATAAATAGAAATGAGTAACACAAGCCAAAAAACTCCATTACTAAATGATATTCCAGAAGTTGATTCCCCGCCTAAAACAGTAAACAATCCCATTAAAAATAGAATATAGGATGCAATAAACACTTGCCATCTTAAAACAGCCTTTTCGTAAACTCTCTTATTCCTATTAAACAACATACTGATTAAAAATAAGCCAAGGACAAGAAAAATAACTACCGTTTTTGGAACTTCAATTACGTGTGTAATACCGGGAAAGTAATCATAAGCAAATAACACTGTAAAACAAAAAACTATAAGTATAGCTATATACTTCAAGCCAAGTCCCCTCCGTCAATACGTCCACGCACATCTAATTTTAACTTTATTTATTTCTTACGAAAGACTTTGAGAAAAGGTTTCAATACAAGAATGTTTATTAAGTTATCCTGATCCGTCATACATTATGACAGCCCTTTGCTAATGTAAAAGGGCAAATATTCTTTTTAGCATTCGCCCCCTTATCCGTAAGAAAGCAGCTTATTACTCGTCACATCAACTCTAGTCTCTTCTTTTCCTTGCCGAATAAGTGATAAAAACTTATTTCAAATATCATAAAGCCTACAATTAGTCCTGCAATATATGGGGAGGGAGAATCAATCGTGAAGAAAATGATTAAACATAAAGCAAAAGTAACCAAACCAGCAAGGATTGAATATTTAACATATTTGTTACTCACCTTAAAAACCCCCTAATACAAATTACGAACAGCTCAATTTAAAGCTTCAAAAATCATCCAATTTCACCTATTATCTCGAAACTGAGTCTTACGCAAACCTGCCCGTTTCTATAAGACTCAGTTTCGAGATAATTGTCCTAATATTGAATATACATACACGTTCATGCATTAATTAACGCGTTTATTTATACAATTTTTCTAATAAACATGTTGCCAAAACCTACAATGAATAAATGCCATATACAATTATTTTTAAAAAAAGACACAATCACATTAAATTGGATTGTGTCTTTGGTTTTAGCTTACTGTAGCATAAAAGTTATTGCTTAAGTAATATTCATCTAATATATCGGAAACCAAAAAGCTCACAAGTCCCTCGGTATCCTCTTCTATCATTAGATTTTCCCCCGTATGGATAGGTAAGCAAACATAATGGTTATCCTCTTCATCAAACCATATGCTTATATTTGTAATGAAATCAGAATGACTAAACCTAACTTTCATAAGACCAATAGTTTCATCTTCCAATTCATTAAACCATTCTATATTAAATATCTGCATCCTGATATATTCATCTAGCTCTATTTTAATGGGCTTTAATTGTTGCACCTTAGTCTCTTCCTCTCATAATTAGTTATGTGTGTTTTGATGATTAAACCAATTGAACCTTTCGCAGTTCATCAAAGAACTTATCAAAATGGCTGTTGATTTTTTCTCTTTCTTCTCCTTCAGGGAAGGCACGTTCATCCTCTGTTCCACTAACTAAATAATCATTAGATAAGTTTTTCTCTTTCGAGTTGTCCGAGATATAAGCTTCAAATGCTCGAGCGGCTAATTCAATATGGCTACTCCAGTATTTACCTACCTTCCCTTTGTCTAAAGAAATGGATTGCTGGAAATACTCAGAACTATCTGATGGAACAGGAATAAAGTTCACTCTTTCACCTGTTTTATCTTCATGTAGCCAAGCAAGAGCCTGTGCTGTTTTACGAATATCTCGCTTGTATTTATTTTCTAAACGTAACGCGTCTTTTTCGGAAATGCAATGGCCATAGATACTTTTGTGGTTTTCCATAGTCTTTTTCATTTCTTCTGCCTTCGTCCTCATACATTCATATAAGTCTGCGTTTGTTTTCTTATATAAATTCGATAAAGATATCCCTATTCTCCACTTAGATGTATCTGTATTTTTATTGGGAAGCAATTCGATACTTTTTCCGTTTAGAATAACCTCCATAAGCTCTTTGGAACGTTTAACAACTTGAGGTGACAGATTAGACCCAATTCCTTCGTGATTGCTCAACATCTGTAAATGACCGCTTCTGTGAGAATGAGACACATTGTACAAATAATGGTCCAAACCATGAAACCATTCATGAGCAACAATGCCTAACAATCCCCTCTTCTTAGTCAAGTTGATAATTCTATTCTTTAAATCATAATGGCCATTTGCTTTTCCTCTTCCTCTGGATCCAAAGCCAATGCCTAAATCCCCGTTAAAAGTAATGGAATAGTTATGGTCCATCTTTAAAATATCTCTTAAATCTAAGAATGCTTCTGTACATTTAGTGATATGCTCCAAAGCCTCTTGATCATTTACCCAATGTCCAAACTCAACTCCTCTAAACCCTAGAAGCCCGACAATATCATTCGGTGTTTCAATATTGACCACTTCTCCGCCTATACGTCCTGGACGCTCAGGCAACCTCCTAGACCAAACAGGTTGGCGGGTAGTTGTAGAGTTCTTCTCAGACTTTGGTGGCTCAAGTAAATCATCCCACGAACTTACATTTACCTGAATGTTTTTCAATGTAGTATTGCAACTTTTCACCTTAAGGAAGAAGTTCGTAAATTTATCACCTAATACTTCAAGAGGGATTCTTCGAGCATCTTCAATATGAGAAATCATGTCTTGGTAGGAATAATAGCTTTTTAAAGCCCTCTCATATCGTTCAGATTCGGACTCGTACTTATCTAATTCCAACCTAGTTTCTTCTAATCTTTGTTTCGCAAATGAAGGGTCCTTCCTCTCGTAAAGAAGTTTTTGTCGTATCTCCTTATACATGGATTGAAATTCATTCCAGGTACATACTTTACGGAATGAATCCATTATATAATTAGCCGCTTCAGCATAAGTTTCGCGTTCTGAAGGACAATCTTTAGGGTGCTTATCTATTCTTTTAATGATGAGGTCTTTTACCTTTGCAATCATCACTTCTGTTCCATTATCTTTCTCTTTCTCCAAAGAAAAGCCGGAAAACATTGCTTTTCGTGTAACCAACTCAGCTGCAGCTAAAGGATTAGCTTCTTCAACCAATTGGAGATTAGAAATACTCATGTTCTCTTCGAATTGTTGTCTCAACGCTGCTTCTTCTTTACGTGATCCTTCTATTTTTTCACCCACATCAAAAGCCACAAGATTACTTTCTTGTCCTTTCGTGCGAATATCCTTGACTCCATTGAACTTATTGGTGAACATATCAATTTGTTTTTCCATCATTTATTACTCCCTTTCTTTGATTAAAAGAAAAAGGACACAAAAATTTTGTGTCCCTTTCTTCTCTCATAATGTCTGATTTTGATAAACCAACTGAGTTTCCGACTTTATTTGTCAGTACCCAACTTTGTTATCGCTGATGTATGTTCATAATTAGACTAACTTCCCCACTAAACCGGAGGGAGAGATAATTTTTACGGATACATCTCTTTGAGTTCGAACCTTTTGGAGAATACTCGTCAACATATTATAGAAACCCTTTATGTGCTGCTCGTTCAATAAAGGCTTCCATTAAGTCTTCCCCGTAGTATTCGAATGGGTTAACACTGAACCGTAGACACTCGCTGAGGAACGGATTGGAAATCTCTTGGATATTCGATTCGAAAGTAACCAAGTCCGATAACTCCCCGTGCTCGTGCAATTCCTGTTCGTTGTATTCTACTATCATGCGTAGCTTGTCCGTATTCGTTCTTTCCGTCATACTATCGCCCCGTTTCGTTTGTTTTTCCAACTTTGTTGTCGCTGATGTATATTCATAATTAGACTAACTTCCTCACTAAACCGGAAGGGGTGATAATTTTTACGGATACATCTCTTTGAGTTCGAACCTTTGAAATGGTGGTCTTCCCTCCATTCTCATGTTCGTTTTGTTCTTCCTCTCGTACTTTTGTGACTAATTCTAACCCTTGTACTAAATGATAGTGGTCACCTTCTCCAATGGCTCCGTTAACCGCTCCGCTAGCTAAAAGAATCGCCATCTGCCCTTGGTTGATAGGTAAGCAAGGATTTCCTCCAATTTCTAATCGCTTGGGTTTCGAACGCTCCTTAAAAGCGGCGAATCCTTTAGAATTAACAATCCCATCGTAAAAGTTATTTTTGTTCTCCAATTTAGTGTAGAAAGGTTCTAATTGAGTAGTTCCTTGAGGAACCTTCCAAGACATACGCCCAATCATTAAGTTGATAGGTGTAACATTTTGTTTGATAAACTCTTCATCATTCATTTGCAAAAGGAAATCATATAGTTTCCGGTTGAATTCCTTCCGCTTTCCTGATTTTTTATTAGCAATGAAGATGCATTGCTTAAACCCTTCATAATCCTCATCAGAAAAACGAAGCACACCAATATTATAAAAATGTGTGGCTAGGTATCTGGCGATCTTTTCATCCGCAAACCTGTAACTAGGAATGATGTAAATCATCAATCCATTTTCTTTAAGGTAGCGGCTGTTACGTGAGAGCTCTGCCCACTCTTTTCTCTCTGCATATTCATCATCCATACCCTTCATGGTGTAATCATAGGGAGGGTTCAAATAAAGAAGAGATGCAGATTTGTTTGAAATTACCATGCTTTCAATTGGAGCATTAACACAATAATCAAGATTATCTTTTGCTATTGCAGCTCTGGCCTTATCTAGTTCTACACCATTAGTACGGATAGTTAAATCCTCCGTTTGATGCTTCCTTGCAATTTGTGAAAGTACTTCTCCTTCCCCACAAGTTGGATCTAGAAAAGTACCATCTCCCTTAACATCTAATAATTGCGCTATATATTCGCCCTGTCTCTCAGGAGTTGCAAAGAACCCCGAGCGTAATTTGTTACCTATATGACTCATTTTAATTCCTCCTATAAATCAAATAAGAAAAAGACCAAATGAATGGTCTTTTTCCCTTGTATATATTTAATGTTAAATCTCTTTGCCTAAATCATTGTTATGCATCTCTTCCAAGAAATTCTCAAGAGATAATGCATATTCTTCTTTTCCAAACTCGTACAAAAGTACACATTTATGATCATCGGTTATAGCACCAATATCAGAAGGTCCCCATCCTGTTTGAATAGTTCGACCTCTGTACTTCTTTGCGAGTCCTTTTATTTTTTCGTCTCTCGGATTTAACGGCTTTGTTTCAACTAATCGGTTGAAAAGAGCGATTGGATAGTTAAACATTCCTCCATCCGCTTCGATTCCAACAAACTTTTTCCTGTTCACCTTACAAAATTCAATAACGTCACCATTTGTGAGCTTTATTCGATCTCCTGGGTTCAAGGTCTTAAGCTTCCGTTTTTTCTCGTAGAATTCACTCTGTATATCTTGCTTCTTCTTCGCATTCTCCAATAACGCTTCATCAGATAACGTTTCGCCTACATTGGCAAACATCTGAACAGGGATATCGTATAATGTGCGGTCTATACGACCCAGCCATTTTGTTCGTTTCATTCTTTCGAAACTCACTACACGCCCGTCTTTAAGCGTAACCTTTTCACCCTTGTTCAATGATTTTAATGCGATGATTTTTTCTTCATTTGTCATTATAAACACCTCTCAAATTTTAATTGGTACTTCTATCCGCAATTAAGCTTCTATTAGCTCAACGCGATACTCTTTATGATTCAAATTTATTTCCGCACCACTTTTCACTCGGAAAGCCACCCTTTAGCTAAATGGTTCTGACTTCCACGTTTCCTCTTCTGTTTTGTTTTCTATAATGACCATGTTATATTTCATTGGTCATAACCTCCCCTAATGGAATAAAAAAAGAGAGTCGAAGTTACGACTCTCTAAAACTGATGAATAAACATCTATTTTTCCCTATATAATCCCTTTACACAGTGGTCGATGGTCAGAATGGCAAATCGTCATCGGAAATATCGATTGGATCGCCATGGTCTGAAATAGGGTTTTGACCTCTTTGGTTATTATTTCGTCCAAAGTCATTATTACTTCCAGAACGGTTAGTGTTATTCCCGCTGTTACTTTGTGAACTCCCTTTAGACTCTAAGAATTGAACGCTGTCAGCGACAACTTCTGTTACAAAAACGCGTTTACCTTCTTGATTATCAAAGCTACGTGTTTGCAATCGTCCATCTACACCAACAAGACTTCCTTTACTCATAAAGTTGGCCAAGTTTTCAGCAGCTCTTCTCCATACGACACAGTTGATGAAATCCGCATCCCGGTCTCCATCGTTATTTGAGAATGGTCGATTCACTGCAATAGTGAAATTAGCGACCGCAACCCCATTTGGTGTGTATCGTAATTCTGGATCTTTCGTAAGTCTTCCTGCTAATACTACTCTGTTCAACATTTGTAATTCCCCCTAATGATTAATCTTCTAAATCAAAGAATGCGTTTAAAAATTTTTTCATTTTTCCTTTTATTGACGTTTTTGAGCTTACTTCATTAAAAGTCTGTTGACTAAAATGAAATACCTTTTCTCCTTTGAAACGCCAAGCAACTTTTTCTCCAGTAGCTTCTTCGATAGATTTAACGAAGAGCAAGATTTCTTTAATAGCAACTTTCTTTTGAGAAGAACGGCAAGGATAAATACGACGTTCTCCATCTTTTCTTATAATCTCCGCTTTGTAAGGGGACCGTTCTAGCGCCACCTCTTTTGCCTGTACTTCTTTTCTACAATCTTCCACCCGATCTTCGATACCGAAAAATTCAGCTATTGTCATAGCCATAAAACATCCACCCTTTCTGAAGAATAATTTATATCAAACGCAAAAAAGCGCCCTTCAGAAAGACTCATAAACACATAAGTGTTTATAGAATCATCCCAAAGGACGCTGCGTTTAATAATACACCCGCTAACCTAAAAAGGTTGCAAAAAAAGTAAAAAGTAATCTTAACAGTTAAATCATACCACTTAATTTTGCTACCGACAAGGTAAAGCACGTATTTCAGTTAGCTATGCTCTTAATCTAGCTTGAGAAGCTTTGGTCCTTTCTCTCTGGTATTGTTCAATCATTCTTCTTTCTGTATCTAAACTCATCACCATAAAGTCTAATCGCACATCTACGATTGTCCTAAACTGGTCAACATCTTTTTGAGATAATGTACCTTTGTAAATGAACTCCTGTAATTTATTGGTGTTCACTTTCCCGTATTTAATGAGCAATTCTGCACCTATCTCATCATGTATGCCTTCAAGATCATAAGTACAGCCGGAAGAAATTCTAGAAACCGAACCATACTTGTGTTTGATTTTATTATCCTTTTCTAATACAGGACACTTAGCCATCATCATCATGTGATTTTTATAAGTCTCTTTTATTTCTTTCGTTTTTGTGGAAGCCCTTCGAAATTCATCAATCATTTCTTCAAGTTCCCACTTACTTACGTCGAAGAGGGAAGGTTTGTTAAGCTCTTTCCCTAACTTATTAAAGTTTGGGCGCACATAGAAATCCTCTCCCGTTTTAAATTCATTAAAAATCTCTTTATTGAAAAGGTCTTTCTTCAATAAGCGGTCGTCAATCTTCATCAAAGGAATAAGGAGTCCTATGTCGTAAAGGTATTCCTTTAATCCTTGATAATCAACATCCGTGATTTTCTTTGGAACAAACTTCGCTACGATACCTTGCGAACCAAATTCATGTCTTTTCTCTTCTGAATTCTTTAATTGTTTATGGATTCCTTTCTTAATGAGATCCTCTTTATTCTCCATATTGCTCTTTTCTGGATATAAACCTGACTCCATTAACTCCTCCATAATTTTCGCAGCATTCTTTTTCATTTGTATTTCCCCCTAAATATGCTCCCCGCCTAGTAAGGGGAGCAATTAAATAGATTACTCTCTACTAGGAAGGGGATATTTAGTTATTGTTTGTTCTTGTTCGCGTTATTCTCATTCATCACGTATCGTATGAATGTTCTCTTTGCTAAGTCTGGATTTAATTGGTCGATAATCATAAACCTCTCATATTCATCTTTTGCACATTGGAGCTTACGATAAATTTGACTAGCTTTCTTATCTAACAACATACAGATTCCTCCTTTGTGGCAGGAACATAGCTAGAATTAACTTGGTGTACAGATATTAGTTCCATATGTTTAAAAAAACTTTTTAAATGCTTAACACTATGTGATTCATCAATAGCATTAACGACAAATTCCCTGTTCCTACAATCCACTCTTACCCTTACTACATAACGATTTCTAGTAGGTAAAGATAATTTATTTATTCGTTCATTCTGAGGAAGAATGGAACGAATTTCCCCGGTCCAAATATTATTTGATGACCCCGAATATGGATCATAAACCGAAATGGCACCAGGAAGCCCTAAGAGCACTTGTAAAGGGTTTACTTTCCCTTGTGCTAGTAGTTCTCCATTTTTGTACACACAAGTGTCCTCGACAGTATATACGCTATTCTTAGTGAAGAAGTCGAAACTCATATTGCTTCCTCCTCTGAAAAAGAGAACAAATCGTATTTCTGCGGTTTCACTTCATCTCTTACTCTTTCAAGTTCATGCAAACAATCAATTAATTTAAGATTCTTCCCCTTGATAGGTCGAATTTGAAGATTAACACCATCATCAACAGGGATAATGCCTACCCTTCCTTTACTAAAGATACCTTTAGCATTGATTGTTTTAAATTTACGAGTTTCCAAAAGAAGTTCTAGCCAGCTTTGATGATTCATTTTCGAATCATAGATGAAGTACTCTATCCCTTTAATTTTTATATCACTCCACCCAAGAGCCATATCAAACAAGTAAATTGGGCCATGAATGCTCCCTTGAGGCCCCTTGAAGTAGACGCGATATCCATAGGCATCTCCTCTAGGTGGATTCTTAAACGGGACTATTTTGAACACGCTTTGTTCTTGCTGCCATACAAAACCTTCTGTGGTATAACTAAATCGCAAACCTTTTAATCTTTCCCATAGATCTTCTGGACTAACAGAGGAAAAGCAAGTTACTTTGAACATGCAAAAACCCCCTGTCATAATTTTTTCTCACGCCACCCGTAACGAACATTGTATTAATGCTCATCATGCAAAACAAATTCATTTCATAAACACCCTTCCGATTGTTTTATTCCTCTTCCATTAACTTACTGAAAAAAAGAATCCTCCCCTCTCAAAGCACAAAAAAATGCCTTTGAGCATGTTCTAATTGACGCACACGTTACGTGTAAGTCTTAAAACATGCCCAAAGGCACTTTGAATGTCTTTTTATTTACCCGCTAATCTTAAAAGATTGCCATAAAAATCAATTGTAAGATACTATGATGAAATTATAGCAAATTGCCCTCACAATCACAATTAATTTAGTGTAGCCATGGATTCTTCTGTGATTTCGTGTAGTTGTTCTTGGTATTGTTCAACTAGTTTTTCAGCCTGATCTTCGTTTAACTTATAAACCAAATTGATGTTTTCGTGTTTAAGTAATTTTTTGTGAAAATCTCTTGTAGCTGAAGATAAGCTTACTTCTCTTGTTTCTGAAGCCAGAACTTCAAATTGAGTAATCTTTTCATCCCCTAAATACTCAAGGTATTCTTTGGATACAGATACTAACTCAATATAAGATTCTTCATCCACAATAAAATAAGCTTTTTTCAAAAAGTAGTTGTTAATCGATAAGTTCTCTTTGCTCAAATCATTAAATTGCTCTAATGTAGTCTCTCTGTTTAACATTAAAAAACACCCCACTGTCTTTAATTACCCACATCCGTGAATAATTTAACCTAATTTCAGACTCGTTTTGATAATTTAATTCTAATATAAAAATCTTGCGAACATTGTAGAATTCTAAAGTCAAAATAAATTTATCAAAAAATGATTCTAAATCAGGCGCTACACAAACAAGCTTCATATTATCTAACTTTTTAAAGTTAAACAAGAAGCTGCTCTTGGTCCTTTATCTGTTCCCCGCCAGGTTTTATTCGAAATCTAACAAATCGGACATTTTTACCCCTAAAGCCTTAGAAATTTTATATATATTCTCTAAGGAGAGGTTTCTAAGTCCTCTTTCAACTTCACCTATATAATTCCTATGTAAGTTGGTTTTCTCTGCTAGTATTTCTTGAGATATTTTTAGACGATTTCGATGATATTTAACGTTTGCACCAAATAATATTTTAACATTTGATTGTTTAGTCATATCATGATATTACAATGGTCACTCATTTATTTCTACAGTTTATAAGTGTGATGGATAATAATTACATCCGATAAGTTTGAAGAGTTCAAATTACTTTTTTAAAAATCAAAAGACCCAGATACTCCTCAAAATGGAACGGTCCACTTAGAGTCCTCCATTCCTCATTTCCCTCAATATGAACTTTCACCTCTTCAAACCTATTAAACTTTGAAATGTTTTCAATAAAGCTTCTTGTGGGATAAGAGGAAGGTTCAATAATAATGGTATGATCATTCCTGTGAGAGAAATTTTTCACTCCTCTAAACAACTGCTCACCTATTTTGAAACAATTGATTTTTTCCATGTGGGCATCCCTTCCTCTTACAAATATTTCATTTGTAGGGTAATTTAACATATATAACAAAAAAGAAAAAGCCAGTGAATTTAGCGGCTTTTTCTTTTTAATATTTCTGCTTTATTTGAAATACATCGTATACATCACCAATTATTTCAACATTAACAGTATCTCTTTTTATTGTTCCATTTTGATATTTAACTTCGAAATCAAAAGTAATTACCCCACCTCTAAGTTTGGTATTGCCATCTTGGAATTCAGAATTGTATAAGTCGCCAACCCAGGAGACAGGAGAATCTGCACTTAACGGTACCGTTTCTGTATATAGGTTGCTATTCAATTGATATCCTTCGAAGAATACATTTAGGTAATCTACGGGATAATCAATCAAATCAGCTAGTAATAAGAACCTTTCTCCAGAATAGAAATGGTCTAACGGGTTACCAAGCACCATATGCTTTTCTTCCCATTTGTCTGTATGGTTTACATGACCAGTGATGGACAATTCCTTTGCTGTAAATGTTAAAGTTACAGTTTTTGAATCATTGCCGTCAGTAACTGTAGTAGTGGTTTCATACTCGCCGTCTTCTATGTCTTCCACTGTATGACATTTTTCAGTGCCCGAATCAAGGTTAGACACTTCAAGAACTTTCTGTGTAGATCCTCCCTTTTTTTGTATATATAGAGTGATTTTCAGACGGTCTTTATCCTCGTCAGTAGGGGTAATGCATATATCTACATCATCGCCCTCATACACAGGAGAAGGGTTATAATTAACTTTAACTTCAGGGCTTATGTTTTCTACATCTATTTCCTTTGTCTTAGTGTCATAGTCACCATGAATATCTGTAACTCTCAATCTGACTTCATAGGTTCCTAAGCTAGTAAATCTGTGGCTGGGTTCTGCACGTGTGCTTAGGCTCCTCCAGCTTAAAGCACCCTTTTTCCTATAATGATACTGGTAAGTTAAGCTATCGTTTTCCGGATCACTTGAATAATCATTAAAATCAACTGTTGTATTCCTATCCGTAGGGTTCGGGCTCATGGTAAAGTTAGCATTAGGAGGCTGATTTTCTACATCAATTTCTTTTATTTCAGTATCTGATGCACCGTAAGTATCGGTTGCGGTTAGTCTAACTTCATAGGTTCCTAGACTCCTAAAACGCTGCGAAGGGTTTGTTGCTGTACTGAAGCGCTGCCAAGAACTATTCCCTTTTTTTCTATAATCATATTTATAAGACAAACGGTCTCCATCAGGATCGCTTGACCTATTTGAAAATGAAACAGATTTCTTTGTGTTTGTAGGGTTAGGACTCGCATTAAAATCAGCTTCAGGAGGGCGGTTTACATAAATGTTTTTTGTAATTGATGTTTCTCTTTCAACTTTATCAGAAATGCGTAATTCCATTTTTCTATGACCATGGCCATTTAATGATAAGGGTATTTTTTTACTAGTTATTCTACTAGTATAAGAGGTCCCGCTATCAACTCGGAAACGGTCATCGAACCATAGTTCCCACTTAATACGGTTTCCACTGTAGGGATAATACTCTCTAGCATCAAATGAAACCGTAAAATCTTCATTTAAATTAACTACCGAAGGGCCATTAAGATCTCCTGTAGGATAAGGGGTAGGTTTTACAACAATACGGTCGACTCCAGTAGAGCCGGCACTACGAAATAATACTTCTAATTCTGCTCCTGAAGATTCTGCAAGTTGTCTGGAATGAGCCCTAGTAAAAACCCTCCCATCAGATTCTCTCTCAAGTTTTGACTCTCTTACATAGTCTCTTACATAAGAAGGGTTCCCACCCATAGCTTTCCCCCAGCGGTAATAAGTCGAACTATGTGCAAATGTTCTTCCATATAGATGTGTTTCCGTATCTTGTACAGATAACATCTTACCTAGGTACTTGCCATATTTAGAATTTAAATGAAAAGGTATATTTGCGTCATAATAAAGATGGTGTGGATAAAAATCTTCAACCCAATAAACATCTTCTAAATACATCCCATTAGAGTTTACTGGAATAGAAGCATTTGCCTTATTTCCGGGAAATGATATGGAGACAACTAGAATTACCGTTAAACTAAAGAATATCTTTTTCATATGTCCCCCTTAGCGTTTATTTAAGAAAGAATTAATTTCTTATATAGTTGTTCGAATTCACTTCGCAAACAACTATATAAGAAAAGGAGAATTAACTCCTTTTCTTTATTTTTTAATTTCTTACAAAATCAGCTTTCAATTCATATGTGGCTACCTCTAACCTACCCAACTCTAGTTTATATTCTCTTGTATATAAACCTAATTCATTGGCCACTTCCCTAAGCGGAACGAACAAAGTATCATTTTTCTTTTCTACTGAAGTTTGCAAGTTTTTCTGTGAACCATTTACTTTTATTAAGGTTTTTCCATTGGTAACTTCTACAGTTCTATTTTTATACTCAATAGTTTGTGATTCTGCACCAGTAGATACATCTCCGAATCTATTAAATAAGCTATGACTATCTACCATCCATACTCCATTCTTTTGATACATGGTCTCACCTAAATACCCCACACCTACATTATCATGTTGATATATTGCAAATCCTTCGCTATATGTGTGCAAATCAATTAATATTTCACCTTTTGCAGGACTTCTTGGAAGTATAGATAAACGGTCTGCTTGATTGGACTTAAATGGCAAAATGTAGTCCCCGTCATAAAGAGGTGATTCTACAAATGGCATTCCATTATAGCTAATGACTTCATACTTTGGATACCATGTGGAGTAATGACCATTTAAAGATTGAAGAGATTTCTCTTTTTCTTTCATATAAGTCTCCGGATCTGGTACATCATAAACAGGATTATTTAACTTATCGTAATAACGGTCCATTAAGTCTCTAGTAGTTATTCCAACACCTGGAGCATATCCATCAATTCTTTCTACAAGTGTATATGGACCATAGACTTCTTTTAATTCTTCTAAAGTCATTTCAGTATAATGCTTATCACTTGGTTCTTCTGGTTCGGAAGGCTCCGGGTCACTCGGTTCTGGATCACTTGGCTCTTCTGGTTCAGAAGGCTCCGGGTCACTCGGTTCTGGATCACTTGGCTCTTCTGGTTCAGAAGGCTCTGGGTCACTCGGTTCTGGATCACTTGGCTCTTCTGGTTCAGAAGGCTCTGGATTGCTTTCTCTACTTAATAGTTCTTTCATTCTATAAATCATTACCGTTGATTCAGCTCGGTTAGCATTATCTAATGGCGCAACCTTATTGTTACCTTTACCTTGCATTAGATTATAAGCAACCATTGTACGGATGCTATCTTTCGCATAATGAAAAATATCATTCTCGTCGTTGAATTCTAACTTAGCAAGTTTACTAAAATCACCGTTCTTTTTAATTGCTCGGTCTATAAAAACCGCTATGTCCTGTCTAGTAACATTCTGTTTAGGTCCAAATGTTCCATTAGGAAAACCACTAACTATTCCTTCATTAAATCCTTTACTTACGGATTTATAAAACCAATCACCTTCGTTTACATCTGAAAAATCACTTTTAGATTCCTCAAAATCAAAGACTCGTGTCAGTATTGCAATGAACTCTGCTCTTGATATCTCTTGATTGGGTTCAAAGTTTCCTCCAGGCACCCCTTTAACAATTCCTTCATTGGCCATCTGTAAGATTTCTTCTTCTGCCCAATGCCCGTTAATGTCTTTGAATGCTTCTTCTGCACTCACTGTACTGGATAATACTAATAAGCTTGTAATTACCACGAATACGCCCAAAAGTTTTTTCATCAAATTCCTCCTAATTATTTTATTTTCCACTATTCTTATTTCGGACAATAAAAAAGCGCCCTTTAGAAAACAGACTAAAAGATACATGCTGTATCTTAAAATCCATGTTCCAAAGAACGCTAATGTTTAATAGTCCCGCTAACCAAAAAGGTTGCAAAAAAATAATAGAAAGTTAATTCAAGATTAGTATATCACTAACTTATTTACTTTTCACCATTTTTTAGGGAAACATGGAAGGTTTAAAGCTAATGCGGTTATTGAGTGTATTCATAAACAACAGCTTTTCTAGCGGTTATTCCATTACCAGCAAAATATCGAGGAGAGGTTGTAGAAACTACTGCAACGATACTTGGACCATTAATTTTGTCTAAGATATCATAATCGCTATTTTCATAAACTAATGGAAACGTAGAATTACTATCGTCTAGAAACTCAAGATGTTCCAGGTAGAAATCATGCTTATAAAAAGAATTCTCTGTAGGAGTGTACAGGTATCCTTCACCTGATTGCAGTTGCAAGTTATTTTCCAAGCTACTTTTAAATTGTTCTATAGCCTGATCTTGATCAAACACAATTTCTCCATTTGATAATTGTGACTCATCAAGAGCAAGCGCAGCATCATGAACAGCTAGCTCTAGAGAGTTTTTTAACTGGCGTGTCGTAGTTTCATCAGCATCCATATTGTATTGCAGCGTTGTTAAACCTGAGAAAAGCACAATTAGTACCATTATTTTAATTACTTCAGACATACTTTCACCTCAGAAAAAATACTAATATTCACTCATTACCCTTGTGTCTTTTTCAAAGGTTCTAGCGCCCTGGTTGAAAATATTAAAAACAAAGATAATGCCACGAGGAGCTTCAATACTTGCACTTATGTAATTACCTCGAGTTGTTAGAGTTTGTGTAGCTGTTATGTTCAACTTAGATTCATCGAAGTTATAGTTATCAACTAGTTGTTTCTTCATATCGCTGATAAGTGCATCCGAATATCTCCCCTCTATAGATGCTTGCTTAGAAGCTTCCTGAAGCACAACTTCTACAGCTGCTCTATGCTTGCTATCGACATAAGCAAGAATTGGAGCGAACATGATATTTACTGCTATGATTAAATTCATCCATTTAGCCAATGTAAGAGCCATCTGTATCTCCCCTCCATAATTTTAAGAGGGGGGGGAGTCCCCCCTCTTAAATGTAGTTAAAACTTAAGGTGTTGGCAGTTGGTCCTTTACGCTAGTCGTATTACCTTCATAACTTTCTGCTTCACTGTCAGTCATAGAATAAGCGGTCCCAAACAATAAAATCCCGATAGTAAGTGCTGTAATTCCGATTTTGAAAAAAGTGCTTAAAGTTGTGTTCATATTAAAAAACCTCCAGATATTTTTTTATTATTATAGGGTTGTCCCTAAAAATAAACAGAATAAGTAATTTTATAAGGAATCGGAGCGGTGACTATCCATTATATCTCCATAATCTCCGGATTCATTTTCAATTAAGGTGTAAGCAGTACCGAAGAGAAGAGCACCAATCGTTATGACCGTCAATGCAATCTTCATAAATGTACTTAAGGTCGTATTCATTGCTTATTTTTCACCTCTACTTTATTTGTAAGTTATATTCACTTTTTAAATGGTCTCTATGTTCTTGGTCTTTATCAACCAAAGCCGCATAAGAAACACTTATAACTATTGTGAAAAGTATAATTACAGTTGCAGCAATACTCATGAATTGGGTTAGCGTGCTCCTCATGAGTTCCCCCCAGACTTAATGACTTTCAATATAGGTGTGTACATCTGTGTTCGTTTCGTTAACCTTGTTTAGCAAAACTCCAAATACAAGTGAAGAAATGGTAATCGCAACCAAAGCAATCTTCATGAATGTACTTATGGTCGTATTCAATAAACCACCTCCTTTATAAAAGTTTGAATATAATTACATGGAACTATTGGCATCCATGAGAACGCTGACCATAACGACGATAACAATAATTATATTCAAGATGATAATCCTATGAGTGGCCTGAATTGGTAGCGAGGCAAGGTCCGTCGTAACTTTACGTCTTCTTCTGTAATTTTCAATTTGAGACTGGACGAACATATCATTCATCCCCTTTAATGATTCAATGGCGGTGTGACGTTCCACATCATCTAGTGTCTTGATAACATTAGCTAGTGATTCCGCTTCTTTTGTTCCTATATCTATGGCGAATTTATCCAATGCTTTTTCCGGCCCTTCATCACTACTCCAAGTGGTTAAAAGCTTAGTAAATGATCCACTAATCACTTCAAAATAAGGTTTCATCCCTCGTAGAAGGTTATAAGAGTTGATCCGTGTTGTGGTCATCATTTCAAGCTCATTAATAAGGAGATCATAAAGCATAAAAACTTCGGCATTCTTTTTAGACACGCGATAATCAATAACTCTTTTAACTATATACACGAATATTGAATATGGATTATTCGGTAGTAAAAATACGTAAAGCGTTAAAAGAATAATGTAAGTCCAAGGACTAATGGTTTCACCAATGGCAATAGGTACCACTATATAGTTAAAGATTAGAACCAGGATTAACCCATATAAAAAGATATTGTATTTAAAGGCGTTCACTTTAAAGGGATATTCGGCTTCTTTCAGCCATCCTTCAGCTTTAGATTTCTCAGCCATCAGTGACAATTTTTCATTGTTTTCTTTCACAGATTGCCTTATTCTTAATCGAGTTTGAAGTCTCTCCGTTCTGCTTGAAAGACCAGAATAGATGAGTACCCCAGAAGATAAAGCAAGGATGATGAACAACCCGTATGAGAAATACGGAAGAATTTTAAAGACTAAGACTTCATCCATACCTTCCCTCCTTATAAATCGTTTTTAGGACGCTTAATCAATACAGCAGTGATTACAGAAAACACAACTCCTATTAAACTCAAAGTAAAAAACAATAAACTCCATTGATTGTGAAACTGTAAACTCACCCAATCTTGTGCGCCACTCATGTAATATCCCAAAATAAGCGATGCAATAAATATTGGTACTGTTGAATAGCCAGTAAGGACCACATCAGCAGTATGGGACTTTTCTTGCTCTAACATCTCCTCAGTCTTTTCGATTTGTCTTGTGAGTTTTAGTAAAGTTTGCAAAACATTTTCATTATTTAAGTAAGACTTTATAATGATGTTTCCTAATCTTTTCGCCCAACTTGTTCCAGCTGTGTATATAAATACATCTATAGCCCTGCGTAGCTCTTCCTCATTTTTAGCTGCATGTAAATCCGAAATGAGATTCAGCATTACTGACCTTAGTTTTTTATCTCGAATATTTTTTTGAGTTGCTACAAGGGAGTAGTACATGTCGTATTGGTTCGCATTGTAATTATGAGTTAAGCTTTGAACAATATTCAGAAAATCCTCCTCCATTAAATGCCTTAACTTCTGGAGCCTCATAACAAGGAAGAGGTATGGAACCAAGCTAGCTAGAATTGATATCACTAAAGATAAAACGAAATCGGTAAATTGATAGATGGTAAAAGAAAAAGTAGCAACGAATAGTAAGCCTGTTATGATCAAGAATGACAATACATCGCCCTCACCTTTTCTTACTGCTTTGTTAAGTAGGAACAAATGATTTAATAAGGGATTAGCATATGTTTCTTTTTCTTTTGCAGCGTTCACCCTAATTTTTCGAAGGCGATACATATGTTGCCATTGGCCATAACGTTCTTTCATAGGAGCTGCCATAAGTACGTTTAATGTGCTAATGATGGTAAGAGTAAGGGTAATATATAGAAGATAAAATATCCCATCACCCCAAAACCAATGGAAGAAAAGATCAAGTTTTAAATCAAACAACGGATTCACCTCCTAGTAAATCGTCCAAGAGCGTATCCTTGATACGATCAAGGTCACTCATAGGAGATTCCTTCTCTCTTTTCTTAAGCAACTGAATTAATATCTTAGCTTCTTCGAGGTTTTCTTGAGCCATCAAGTACAACAAGTCTTTAGAAATGTTAGATGAATAGTAATATTCCCTTGTAATTTCGCTGTATCTTACTAAGTCCACAGTACGAGCCTCTTTCTTTTCTTCATCCCAAATCACTTCTGTGACACCTAGCACACGTTTTGTTCTTCTGTCGCGGTCTGTCCCCATTGTGACAACAACATCTAAATTCCTAGCCACACGCTCCAATTCGTTTTCAAAATTACGGTTAGAAAACTCATCCAAAACGTGTCTGGTGATCTGTTTGACTACATGGTCCACCTTTGTAAGGTGATATGTAGCATAAGCGCCACGTTCACCACGTTCACATGCTTGCATATAGCCTTCCGTTTCTAAAGAGCGAATCTCACCCACAACAATAAAGTCGTGTTCCATCCTTAATAGCCGCGGCATAGCTTCATGTAAGTCTCCTTCTTTCGCCTGTACTTCAAAACATAAACGATCAGGCAGCTGAGAAGTTAATCCCAACTCAAAGTGTTTTTCTATCCCAGCAATGACATAGGAAGAATCGCGTTCTCTAAGCATGGATTTCATAAAGGTCGATTTAGCTGACCGGACCCTTCCCGCGAATATGGTATTTGGCATCGTTCTTGATAATGCTCGGAAAAGGGGTACATCTTCTTCTTTGATTGTCTTCTTTCGTGATTGTTCAACGAGACTTATATCTTTTACAATGAAGCGGCGAAACATTATGTAGTCCTGGCGGGATCTTGGTTGTTGAATCATTGTTATACGACTACCATCTTCTCTTTCTATTTCAAGCTCTGGACTCTGCTCGTTAATGACTGCATCTTTAGTCCGTAAAGTAAAAGTTCTCTTAACTCTCTGTACAACATCATCGTCTCCGAATTCTTCCTCCTGCTTTACAAAATCCCCGTCAATATCAATCCATAGCTCTCTTCCACGGATAACAGCTGCTTCTGATTGAGGATAAATCTCCCACTTATGAAGAACGCTTACCCCCCATACTTCGTGGAATATGGCTTCCCCTAGAGAATCATAAAATCCAGGAAAATCCCCGGAGGTGACATTAATTTTTCGTAACACTTCATTAATCTGTGCTACGAAATAATTCATAGCTGCCTGGTCACCAATAACTGCTTTATGTTGAAGTTCCAACCTCTCCGCATCTTTCCTTTTTTGCTCTTCCGATTGGATTCCTGATTCATTAGATGTATCAAGGTGTTTCCTTACAAGTTCACAAATGGCATTAAATGATTTTTTCCTTTGAAAGGTGGTGACTGTATTTGAGTCCAATCCTTTCTTCTCAATCTGTTTTGTTAACCACTTGGACGGATCATAAGGCTGGGCATCTTCTGTTACCCTCATATCGATGCCTTCTGCTTCTTTAGGAAATATTTTGTCAAAAGTTCTTACCATGTCTTCTCAACCTCCTTCTTCTTACGGAATATCCCTCTTAATACACCTTTTTTCTCGTTGGTTTGTTCAAGATTAGGAGCTAGTGTTAGGTTAGCTTCAGAGAATATTACGTTGGCGATTGTATCTATTTCTTTGGTGTACATTCGTTCTGAGGTCGTATAAAGTAGTTTCTTTTGACGAATTGAAACAGCTCCTAAAACATCCATATCTGGAATTGTGGCTAACCGGTCAATTTCAAGCTCTTCTTCAAGATCTTTTTCATTTATCAAAGACATGCTTGGTTGAAAGCGGTTAATGATAAGCATAAAATCTGATTTTTTTCCACCTGACGGTTCAATTAGTTGTTGGAAAACGTGTGGAAAATAACCTCGATAACCCTTATCTTCTTGGTTCGTAACAATAAATCTAAGGTTACTCGAGACATATGCTTGAGTAGCTAACGCAGTATCAAAGTGAGTGCCTCCATCTATAAGGATTAAGTCGAAGGATTCCTTGGCCACTTCAATCAAATGTTCAATTTCTTCATTAGTGAAGTATCGTTGAAGTTTAATATCTCTATTCCCTGCAAGGTGATAAAAGTTATGATGTTGGAACAGTGCCTCTCTAAGGTTCGAAGAAGTGAGGTTCTTGTTCTTTAAATCAACTTTTAAGTCATTGAGATATTTCCCTTTGTAATTTAGAAAGTAGTCGGAAGGGTCCCAAGCATTTAAACTTAGCACCAGTACTTTCTCTTGTGCTTTTTGGGAGACTGCTTCCGCTATATTTAAAACAGTGGTACTAACACCAGCACCGCTATGTGTACCAAAAAACGTTACGACCTTGTTACTTTCCAATCCTTTTTCTTTGGCCATGAACTGTAAAATCTGATTTGTACATTGTTCGTAAGTTAATCCTTCGGTAATTGGTTTTATTAAGTGAGCTGCACATAACCTTTGGACCGTTCGAATAGATTCATGCGTTTTCATTCCTGAAATTTTATAAAACACGGGGATTTCTGGAAACACATTGCGAACGGAAGCAAGTTGCTCATAAGAAAACGTCTCTCCATCTATAAGAAGTGCATCTATGTCGATACTGAAGTTGTACTCTTGTTTTAGTTCTGAACGTAAAGGAGCAAGTTCTACAAGCTCATTCTTTTCTAGAAGCTCTTTATACTGACTGTTTTTACTAATGACACCGATGTTCATTTAAGTTTCCTCCTTGTTAGTTATAAGTGATATAGAGCTTTTGGTTATCTTCAATAACTGCTTTCATCAATTTATTGAAATCCTCTTCATTTAAAATCACTTCTAAGTCGGAAATATTACCCGTTGCATTCAATCGTTCTCCTTTTGCAACTACTTTGCCGTCTTCTCCAGTAACTTCATTGTTTGCCGAGTCTTTCACATAAACAACACGAACATTGGTGAGGAGTGGAGTTTTCAAGGCTTCTTTCTCAGCTTTCTTCACATCTTCACTCGATACTTCATTATCCTCTGTATCTTCGCTGGTTTCCGCCATTCTTTTATCTGTTACATCCCCACTAATTGTATAAATGTCGATATTATCTTTACGACGCAAACTTCCTGGTTTAGCGTATATCATGTCGCTTACGATGGGACGTATAGCTTCTTTTTCATCCGGATTAGGTAGCATTTGTTCATAATCAATCATCTTCTTAGAAACCATTGAATTGCTTACTAATAATTCAGCAGCTTCCTTGCCAGTGATATCATTGATTTCATCTGCTAATACAACGTCATCTACTAAATCTTGTTTTCTTCTTCTTTCAATACTGAGCATTTCGGGTTCAATCGTTTGATTTGTTTTAATTTCTGTATCTGCTTTCACTACTACTACCGCTGTACTGTCAATCTTGTCTTTCAGAAAGATATCGTAAGTCGGTATTAAAGCAAGTAATAATAACGAGGTGAAAATCCCTAAAATTATCTTCGTACGTGGTTTCATGGTTACCCTCCTGTTTAATCTTTAGATATTGTGATGGACTTATTGAATATCCCTCTAAGTAATCCTTTTTGCTTGGATAACTTCTTTATAAACTCTTGGGGAAGCAGCTCATTTAATATTGGCTTAAGGGAACGGTGTATCCCTTCTTGATACTTCGGATGATCGTTAAGGAAACCTCCATCCATCTGACAATCAAAAACTTCCTTGGATGGAAACACTTCTAAATATGTGAGTAGCTTATTCACAAACACTTCATTGATTAGGTCATTTTTCATCAAACCTTCTTCAAAGCGATTTCCGATTACCTTTGTTTTCTTGTCCTTCATAATCTTGTTGCAAAATGTCTGGAAAGAGCTGTTTGGGTCTTGAAGCATTTGAATGTTGCTAATGTCCGGTTCCATGACGATATACACGTTAGAAGCAATATCGTATATATCTTGAAACACTTCATTCTCCCATTGGTTTCCTACATCAACGATGGTTACAGTAGAAGATGTAGACATTAAAACCTTCATGAAGACTTCAAACGGTAAAGAATCTTTACTATATGTCGGCTCATCCGTTGGGTTAAGAGCTACCATCTGAATGTCATCATGCGTCCAGTCAAAATCTAACTCTTCTCCTATGTCGAGTGTCTTGATGTATTGATAAAATTTGCTTTTGTAATTCTTAGTAAACTCATGTCCAAAGAATCGATCGTATGTATATGGAGCCTCATACGGGCTTTCAATATAAGTGGAACTCACATTCATTTTTGCCAACTCTCTCGCTAAAAGGTGTGAAATAAATGTGCAGCCGCTTCGCTTAAATGGACTACCTATCAGAACAATTTTCTTTTCAACAGGGACTCCGACAACTTTATTGACTTGTTGCTGGAGATTAATTGAAACATCCCTTTTAACCACCTGTTTATTAACAACCTTTTTTTCTACTACCTTTTGAACAACAGGACGGTCTCTTTTCTTATGTGTACTTTCCTTTCTTTGTTCCTCTTTTTGCGTTGGCACAGGTGTAGAACTAGTGTCCTCTACTTCTTCCGCTTCAACCGTTTCCGATATATCCTCATATAAAGCTTGTTTTGAATTATGTACAAACTTAGAGACTCTCGAAAATCTGGGAATGTCTTTTAGTTGTTCAATAAGACCTTCAATATCTATGGAGTTATCATTAATAATGTCCAAAACATTGTTACTGATAAGGTTGTGCAGGAATGGATCTCGTTTATCCCTCTCACATAGAAAGACCAATCGAATGGTGTCCTCATATTTCTTTCTTAGTTCTAGAGCGAAGTTTAACCACTCGTATTCTCTCTCCTCGGTCGTATTCACATCAGTCGGCAAATAATAATCATGGACTATGATAATGTTCGGTTCGTTGACTTCAATCATTTCTTCTAAATACCGGTGATGCATCACTTCTTGATCACATAGAAGAAATGAGTTCGAATGTCTATCAATATGGTTTTTTAATATCTTACTGAATTCTGTATTACCTATAGCCAGAAGGACTTTTTTCATATGCTCACTCCGCGTAGAAAAGTTTTTCACATAAAAAAAGACCCGAAAAAACCATGATGATTGCAGACAGAAATGTCGCATTCATGATCTTTTCGGGTCTTCCCGTTAATGTATGAAATTGGGAGCCCAGCCATCCGGGTGAGAATGACTGGGAATTCTTTCTTCAGAAAGAATCCATTTCTGAGGTTTATAAAAACTTTCAGAAAGGATGTTTATAAAAATAATAGTAGCACTTATGTTTGGTAGAGTCAATAAAAGTATGGAGTATTTTCCCATATGTGATTAGTTAATTTTAGATTTGTTTTTAGGTAAACTTCCTACCATACTCACAAACTTTTTAACTAGCTCTTCATCGTAATAGGAACCACCGAACACTTGGAGTTCCGTTAGTGACTTATCTATAGTAAGGGCTTTAGAATAGCTTCGATTTGTAGTCATGGCATCGTAACTATCTACAATCCTCAAGATCCTAGCATATAACGGAATCTTATTCGCCTTTAGGCCATAGGGATATCCTGAACCATCGAGGTTTTCATGGTGATATAAGATCCCCTCTAGCAAGTTAGGAGGATACAAGTCCTTTTTTTTCACCATCTGATACCCTTTTATAGGATGTTCAAGTATGGGGCCTAGTTCATCAGAAGTTAATTTTCCTTTTTTGTTCAAAGTTTTCTTAGGCACATCAAGCTTTCCGAGGTCATGTTCAATACCTAAGTAATATAGTTCCTTTAGATGTTCTCTTCGAAATCCTAAATAACATCCAAAATTGTAGAGTAATTCAGCTACTCGCAAGGAGTGTTGCAGTGTATAAAAGTCATGTTCTAGCAATGCATCTATTGTGTGAGTAGGGTTTGGTTGTTCCATTATTGTTTGACTCATATTTATCACTCCTTACGAGGAACCGCTAAGAAAATCCAACTTAATTCGTTTTAATTCTTTGCCTTCAGGACGATAGAATGAATTTTCTAATCCATCCGATTCCATATCCTCTTCTACAGTTACCCACACGTTAAAGGGAAAGGTATCCAACATCACATTGGTATGTAACGTTTCTCCCATAGATAATGTAGAAGCGGATATGATGACCGTCGGTAAAAGTTCATGCATATCATCCAACAAAAGGTTTTGTTGTTTTTCAAATACCTTGGTCCACTGGTGAAGTTTGCTTTTCATGAACCCTACAAAATCCTGACTCATTTGCAGACGTTCCATAATAAAGTTAATGTTACCCCTCGGTGTTCGTATTTCTGCAGCTCCCATTGGATTTCGAATGTTCTTGTAGAAGGTCAAACTAGGGTTCCACTTCCATGCTTTAGCCGCCTTCGCTTCTATTAAACGGCATCTAATCTCATTCATGGCGACATACCTTTGCACGGCACTGATTCCTAGGTGATCCCATCTGTTAGGGTCCATAAAGAATTCATCATTATAATAGTGTTTCAAAAGTTTGTATCCTGCTATACCCAAAACAAATGGAGCAGGAGGTTTTCTTGCTTCATCTTCGTCCTCTGATTTAATGCGTACTTTCCAACGCTCAACTAAACCATAACGCCTAAACTTGTCTAAACGCTTAGATACGGAGGAACGAGAAATCTTTGAAGATAGGTAGCGGCGAAGTTGGTCTTCGTTGCAGCATACCGCATCACCTAATACTTTTAGAAGGATAAGGTCTGTATCGTCTATCTTCCTTTTCATGTAAAGAGACAGAACAGATTCTATGGTCACATGTGGTCTGTAATTTTTCGGCAAGAACTTGCACCCCTTTGCGTGAGGATGGTCCCAAAAAGGCACTTCCCCGCGCTTAGAGGTATAAAGGCCAAGGTCTAACTCCTGGCTTTGCAAAGTATCATTAGCCATTATTCAAAGAGGAAAGATCCTATATTTTTTAGTTTCTTCTTCCCACGAGGATAACCAATGATGACCACTTTACAGTGACGCTTAGCTTTGTCGATGGTTCTTACTTTACATGAAACAATATCCCCTACATCTGGTTCTTCCTTGTCTCTTGGCTTCATGCCCTTAACTTCAAGCCCAATATCCAGTTTGATAAAGATACCATGAATAGGATGTACTTCTGTAACCTTTCCAGCAACTGCCCCTTCATCCCTTAACTCTTCAAGCTTGTCAAATGGGTCTTCGAAAGTCGCTTTTCTGCTTACATGAATCATGTTTCTCTCTCTGTCCACCCGTTGAACCTTAACTTGTATCTTCGTACCTCTTTCTACCTGAGAAGCCAAATCACGAATGCGTCCGTAATCCCAATCATATCTTGTCATGAAGCAATCTGTACCATTCACACGAACGAAGATGTTCTCTTTCTCAGGATTGAATCCAGATATAACTCCCTCATAAACCTTCGAGTCAAAAGCTTCATTTTTTTCGAGATAATCAAGCTCTTCCCAAAACAAATCTTTTTTCATTTCATCTGCCTGACGAACACTTACTATTGCTACTTTTTGTTCCAAATCAATACGATCAATGATAAATTCTTGAATCGTACCAACAAAACCAATTAAGGAGCTATATTGGTGGTCAGAAAATTCGTTCGCAGGACAATATGCTTTCACTCCACCTGGCAATAAGAAAATAGCCACTTCTACCTCAGCTGTCTCCATACGTCCATTGGTTTCCACCGGCATTTTCTTTACCCCTACGGAACGAACGACTCCTTCCACCACTTCACGATTTCGTTGCATTTTAGCAAGCGCTGATAACTCTTCTTCATTATTCCATGACTGTTTTAATAGTTCGGACATTATAAACCTCCTAGATTTTTAATAGAAGTAAACAAAAAAAGACACCCCGAAATCAAAAATAGCGCAAATACACTATTTCAAACTTTTGGGGTGTCCCACTATCTATAATTCTATTGTATTAATACATTTTGCTCACTTCGATATTACCTAAAATAGTACAATAGATTTCCAAAAAGCGCAAATTAGTTTCTATTTCTCTTCCTCGAAGTCTTTTAATAAGCTGTTTAAATCATTTTGATTCATAGGCTGAGAGTTTGTATATTCCTCTTGTTCACTCCCACTTTCATCTTCGGCATCCGTTTCTTTAACCATGCATTCAATTTCATTTACTAATTGCTCTTCCTTAACGGACAACTCACTCTGTTCGACTTCTTGTGGTGGAAAAGATCCTCCCGCTCCAAATATATCGTTCAAAGGGTCCTCATCTATTAAGGCATTATCTACACTGGTTATTTCATCCCTGGAAGCGGAAGCGGTGGATTCATCTTCTCTTTGACCTTGTAGATCTTCCACACTTGGATCTTTATCTTCTTCAGTAGTGTCCATTTCTTCACTCTTTATTTCTATAGAGGAAGTATCATTCGAACCATCTAAATATTCTGGAGCAAAGACTTGTTTATCATCCGCTTCGTTCAGATTTTCTTTTCTTCTTACAGCAGGATATCCATATCTTTCTACATTGCGGTTTTCGAGCACATTCTCATTATGACTCATGTGGCTGCTCCTTAACCTACTTTGAGAAGAATTATATACAACTTTTCCTGGAGGTAAGTCAGAATGGGGTTCTAAATCAATACTCTTCTCATCCATATTTTCAGCTTCTGCGACACGCAGCGCTATATCTTCTCCTTCTTCCCCTGTCTCTTCCATAAACTCTTCAGCGGTAATGTCTATCACCCTTGAATCTTCTTGGGTTGTAGAATAACGGTCTTCTAACCAGTAGGATCCACTCTCACCATCTACAGTTATAACCGCTTCTGTAAATTCATCACGAGGTACAAAGTTGGCATCAATTTGTCTAACTGGGATTGGTCTATTATTCTGTACAATCTTAACTGCTGCTTGGAACTGTTTCTGGAAGATAATATCACTCGGTGAAAGAATAGCTTCTTTCGTTTTAGTGTAAGAGCTCCCAGAACGTGTAACCGGCGATTCTTGTAATGGAGATACGTTCTGCTCACTCTGTTGTTCTTCAAACCTTTCCATTTCTCCAAATATTGCTGAGAATAATTGAGCATCATAGTCCGGAATATCACCGTAAACCATTTTATGCCTTAACGTACCTAACAAAGTGTGCATGTAAGTTTCCCCGTATTTATCAGCTAATTGAGAAACCGTTTGAGCTACCACTGTAACAATAGTCTTATATTTACGTGATTGTGCAGGAAATTCCTTAAAGGGCCGATAAATATAATCAGGAAATTCATCGACAAGTATATGGTGAAAGCTTGATACGTTTGGTTCTCGTCGGAACACAGCATTTTGCAAACTTAAGAGGATTAACTTACCTAGAACATTAGCAAGGTTTCCGAGTTCCCCCTTCGCCGTGTTAACCAATAATACGCCTCCTAAGGAAAGGTGACGGTCAAAATCGAACTTAGACTTACCGAACAATACGCGTCGTATTAGTTTGTTTGCACCAATATCATTTAATATGTTTCGGAGTCCTTGAACAAACTCAGACTTCGCATCATAGTAAGCGGTATCTCCGCGATATTCTCCTTCAACAATCTTTTCCGGGGTTCCATTTCTCTCTTTCTTAGGAACAAGGTTCATCTCAAACCATTCGTCCACCTGTTGAACAATCTTCCAGTGGTTTCTTTCGTCTCGGTCTTCTATATCATCTATAGAATCTGGAAATGTTTCTTTTAACTGAACGTGCATTCGTCTGACTAACTGAGGATTGTTATACATATCAAGCAACATATCAAATGTTACTTCTTGGTCTGGTTGATGAAGCTTTAGTAAATACACATAATGTTTTAAATGGTTCCTTTCCGATTGTTGGAAGAAATAGTTTCCTCCATCCCCTTCTGCTAATCCCTCAATGACCATAGCAAAAGCTTCAGCAACTTGATCTACAGGGCCTTGCATGGGATTAATATTAGGAGTGCTTGGATTAGTCGGGTCAATGTAGAAAACCGATTCTTCGGGAATTTTATGAGCTTGTACTAATTTGTATGTTTTTTGACATAGGTCGTTGGAAGGCTCAATAACAGATATACCATTCAAATATCTCCCCCTTACTTCTTCTGACTCAAAATTATCATCCCTACTTACTCTCGAATAATCATTAATGAAACGCGTCATCCAGTGTAAATCCTGGTTAAGTATAGGAAGAACGAGAGCAGCAGTTTTACCTGTTCCAATGGAACCGATGATGACATTATTGAGTGTTCGATCTTTACCAGGTTGAGTGATTAATTCCTTAGTCTCTGAATCAGGGCCAAGATCCACATCAGGTAATTTCTCTTCATCTTCTATTTTATAAAACCGTTGTAATAACCGATTTTTATACTCAAATTCTCGAAAAACGTCTTTAATCTCAATATTATGTTGAGCATATTGACTTCCCAACCAAATCATAAATAGAGCTATAACGATCGTAGGGACAAAGACAAATAAGATCATTAAATTCCCCGGGTTGCCAATTAATATTTCATGCCATACATTAGCAACCTCAACTTCTTCTACTCTCTCACCAAAGTAGGGAACAATGTGATTATAGACAGGAGCGGTCAGAAACCATGTGTAATAAAAGGAAATCCCCAGGAACATATGAAAGAAAATGATTACTCTATATGTTATAGGGTGCAACCACTTTACCTTTGTAGAAATTAACCAGGTACTTATTGACACGACTGTAATAATAACTAAACCAAGTAGGCTGGGTTTTAACGGACTTCCGAATATTTTAATAACCGGAATGCTTTCTAGAAACTGTCCTACCATCAATAATGTGTAATTAGTTGCACTACGTATAGATAAGAAAAAAGAAATAGCTAACAAGAGAACAGTTAAGATAACTGGTATCTTGTGATAGGTTTTTTCTAAAAAGAGTTGCAAGTTGGTTCTTTCTTCTACAAACTCTTTATCATCATTCTCCAAAACTTGTCACCTCTAATCTGTAATTACTTTTAGTTTTGTAAAATGAAGGTTCTCTTCCTCCTCTACCTTCTTCAGCCCAATCTTGTTGTGAGCTAATGAGTACATTATCAAAAACACAACCAAAAACATCCCTTTTAAGTTCTTCTGAACCACTATAGAAGGCTATGATTCTATCAACCCTCTTAGTGAAGCGGCTATCCCTTACACACTTGGAAAGAATATTCAGTCTATCCATACTATTTGCTGATGCCTCATTCATATGAACGAAAGCTACATTGTCCCTTTTGGTACCGGCAATGTTAGCAATCTCAAATATTCCATCAGGATAAAACTCTTCTTCCAGTCCCTTAAAAACAAAATCATCCATTTCAAGCTCCTTAATCTCATAATTAAAAGATTCATTTTGTTCAAGAGCAAGGATTGCTACTTGCATTTCATATTGTCTGAAATCATTTGTTAAGGGTAATGGAGAAATCAGCGACCTTTCAGCCACATCATACGACCTTGATTGTTGAGTAACGATTACATGTAAGTTTTTCATATGGATCCCAGGCATATTTAAAAGAGTTTGTTTTATGTTAGCCACTCTTTTTTCTCTATGTTCAGAATAGATGTGTAATGTGTCGGCACTGTCATCAATGACACTAAAAAACACAATATGAGTACACTCTGGTTCTAGTTCAGCTACTTTTATATAACGTTCTACCTTACTTTTTATTATTGATTGAGTTTCAGTTGCAGTATCAGTTTCAATATAGAAGTTCTTGTCTTTCGACTTAAGTAACCAATCTGGAATAAGTTCTATCTTTTCATTAATGCGGTTCTTACCAAATTCTTTTATAGGATTAATGGACTCGAAGTCTACTCCTCTATTTTTCAGCCTTACCATAAGTTCGATTGCGAGGTTTTGAGTGCAAAAATAATGGTCTTGAAAGTCGATGTTTATGAGAGATGTTTCCGCATCTTCATATTCATCATCATCCAAATATCCATGTTCTCTTAGAAAGTTAAGGCCTCGATTTGCTATAGTAACCCTCTTATAAGGGTTGCCAAAACGATAGTTTTTCCCTTCAGTCATATCATGGAGATTAATTATCTTTTTAGATTCCCATTTAGCTAACCTTTTCCTCATACCATCCTTTGAAATAGGAACTGCTGTTTCATAATACCTTCTCATTAAATCTCCTGTAAGTAATTTTTGATTAGCTAAAACTTTGAGCAGCTCCATCTCATGATGACTAAAACCTACTCCTCTTCCATTAATGCCAGTTTTAACAAAAAACGTTTTATCCTTCATTTGTTCCTCCTTAATAAAAAAACCCCGCAAATAAACGGAGTTAATATGCTCCATTTATTTGCGGGGTCATCCCGTGAATAAGATTTAATTGTAATGTGACAGAATTATACCACGACATTTGAAATAATTCACTAGTGACTAAGCAATAATATTAGTTCAAAATAGAACTGCAATAGTTGGATAATTTTAGGGTGAAAATTAGGGTATTTAAAAGGTCCTGTTACAGGGGGTTGTAGGGCTTTAAAAAGCTTATAAGTAACTTTCAAATCAGCAAATGGAAGTGTTAGTCCCGCGGAACCCCTTAGACGGAAAGGTATATGTATAGAATACCCCTTCCGTCTAAAAAGGTTAAATCAAGCTAATATTTCCTGTTTTTTAAAGGATAATAGAAACATCAATTGGAACGTCCTACTATAGGCAACTATCTAACCAATCAGATTAACGCTACCGTTTCGTAGCGCTATGGATCGGTGAACATTAGGTATCGCTTTAAGTTAAAAGGGAGAATAACAGTTATATCCCTAAGCAACCTGTTTAAACACATTTGAACGCGCTATAATTCATTTATTTTCTAAAAGAAAAACACAAGAAATACATATAATATATATATATTATATGTATATTATATGTATATATATTGCGCAATATGAAGCAGATTCTCCAGTATAGTAACGATTTGTAAAGTTAATGAACGCAGCATAATCACTTCCGAAAAATAACGATATGTAGCGGTGTGAGTGAAAAGACAACTAGATAGTATTGAAATAGACAGTATTACATTCGATCGCGCTAAATTGCAATATAGCTCCACCAAATATATATGTCATATCCATAAGATAGAATAATAAAGGAAAGAGTTCATTTGTGTGACCTTTTAAATTCTAGACTTAGAATGATGTTATGAATGTTTAACAGCTTTCTATTTAACTGCAAAACAAAAATGTCCCAGAAATCTGATTATGTGATTTCTGGGACATCATCATATACTTTATCTCACGAATGGTTCTTCAATCAAAGAAAATCTATCCACCAAATGAAAAACCAAATAGAAATATAAGCATAATTAATATAAATATAGCACTGATAGTAATTGTAACTATAGGAACTATTTTATTAGAAGTTTCTTTCTTAAAGCTAATTATCCCGATGATTAAACCAAAAGAGGCTGTGAAAGGGGTAAAAGTAATAAATTGAAGCATAGCTCCTAAGAAATTAGTAGAGAGCGCGACTGTGAAAGAAACTATTTGAATTAAAAATACTACTAAAACTAATAACGATAATTTTCCTGGTACCGACTTCGGCATAAAACCCCTCCAATATTTCACCATTCATTATTTCGTGCTCATTATACCATCAAAACATTTATTTTCCAAAAAAACCACAATTTAGTATATATGTATCACATTTTTAAATTATTTAAGTTTCACATTAGATGTAGTCAGACTTGGCAGAACAAAAATCCAAAATCCTAATTTGCATTCAGCCCAGTAAAAAAGAGCGACGGAATCAGCTTTCCCGTAGCTCTTTTTACTTGTTAAATACCTCTACGGAGATAGTCTTCTTGAGAACACTTCACATTTGATTTTCTATATACGAAAAAATAACCTCCTATAAGTTTTAGCTTAAAGGGAGGTCTATTCAATGTTACTAATAAAGGGATACATTATTTTAGAGTTAAAACTAATTATTTTGAATTTACTCTTCTTTAAATAGATTCTCCTCCACTTTATAGGAGGAGAATCTATTAATTTAATTCATTTTACTCTTCATATCATTTAAAAAGCGATTAAAGACTTGAACAATGCCATTCGAAGTAGGTAGCAATATAATCTGCAGTTGTTGGGTCATCTGCTCTGTTAATTGGGTTGGTCACACAGGCATGCAGGTCCTCATCACAGTTCAAGCAACGTGCTGTACTATGATTTGCGTAACAATAATCATGATTTAAGCAGCAACCATCAATTTTGTTTTTAATTGCAGAGCTACCAGTTTGATAACCGCATCCTCCACCGCACCAGAAGTAACCACCTGGCATACAGCCATCCCATAAAGCTTGTGTAGACACTTCATTGGTATTGTTTTTCAGAGCATCAAATCTTAGCTTTGATGCTTCAATGCCATTATTGAATTTCTCCCGAATAGCTTTTGTTAATGTTAAAATCGAGAGCAACTTAGTTTTTTTATCGTTTACTTTCTGGTGAGTTTCTAGAACTTCAACCCCATCGATATTTTTTACGATTAGTGCTGTGGCAGTGTTTTTTACTTCAGCGTCCTTCATAGATTTTGTAAAGAAAAACCTCACCTTATTATTAGGTGTAGCAAATTCATTGCTAACTACCGAAACTTGCGGCCTATCCTCTTGTTTCAGATCGAGACTAAACCCTCCAACGTGATAAAGGTTAGTTAATTCTTCAGTATCCACCAATGAGGCCAGAGACATAAAGCCATCAGACTTAACAATCTCCTTCTTGTTATTTTGTTCTTCTTCTCCTTGCAATAAGTGTAAATTACTTATCTCAACATTCATCTTATCTCCTCCTTTACTATATAAAGAGGTTTAAAAGGAATATATTAAACAAAATTAGCTAAAAGATTATTTTTTTCTGTCTACAATTAAAAATATGTGGGCAACGTAAATCAATAAAAGTGAAAAACCGAGCGTGTTTACTCCTTTATCTAACAAGTACTGAGTCTGATTATAGAGATTATCTTCAAAAACGAATATATGGACCCAATTAATAAACTTTCCTTTTGTAAAGAATTCAGTAGAGATATACAGCAACAATAAGGTTAGCGAAACCTCGAAATTTTTAATTACGGAAATACATAAAAAGCCCAAACCTATAAGAAAGAATGACTGAGGAAAATACAACAAGACTGAATTGTATATATTATCGTCAAACAAGGTAAGTGGAAACAATAATACCCAGGACACAAGTACTAATGCAACAACCTTCTTAACTCCTAGATCAAGAGTTTTAAGAGGGTAGGAGTAAAGTAATTCTTTATAGTTATCGTTATAGAATTCCTTGTAAAGAAACACAACCCATAATCCGAAAAACGAAGAAACAAACCCTTGATTGAATAATTTAAGCTTATCTAGGTCCAAAGCAAATAATTCCTTAAATACTAACGAAGCTCCAAATAAGAAACCATATATTACAAGCAAATCCTTGGTTTTTAGTTCATAATGCATCCTATTGTGTATAATCATTGTTGTTCGCCTTTTGATTGTAGTATAGGTAGATATCTTTTAGTGTAGGAGACATGACTTTCCCACCAGAAACATTTTCATCAGAATATATCCTCAATTTTTTCCTGTTAGCCGACACAAAAGTTTCCGATAAAATCAAGCCTCGATTTACATCGAAACAGTTACCTTTATCACATTCTAGCTCCCATATTTTATTCTCGAGGTCACTTAATAATTCATTCACACCATCACTCTTAACCATTTCTCCGCTAAATAATAGACCTATGTTAGTACAAATCTCCTCCATTTCATCAACTAAATGAGATGTAATAATTGTTACTCTATTTTCATCCAATGATATTTTTTTTAGTAAAAATTTAAGTCTGATTTTTTCTTCTAAATCTAACCCATTAAATGGTTCATCAATGATTAGTAACTCAGGTCTCCCTAAGATAGCCTGAGCTATTCCCAATCTTCTAACCATTCCTCCAGATAGCTCTTTTACCTTATACTGCTTATATTTTAATAAGTTCAGTTCTTTTAGAACTGCGTCTATTTCATTGTTGATCGTTTCCTTATTTAGTCCTTTTAAAGTCCCTAGATGGTTTAGTATCTTCTCTATAGAAAGGTTTTTGTAGGGAAAGAAATCTTGAGGAAGATAACCAACATTTTTTATTCCATTTTTTTTTACATGTCCATTATAATTTGAATTAACCGATGCTAGAATCTTCATTAGAGTCGTTTTTCCAGCACCATTAGGACCTAACAAACCATAAACTCCTTTAAACTCACAACTTACATTCTTCAATATACTTTTCTTTCCTACTTTTTTTTCAATATCTACGATTTCCATCAATTTCTCTCCTCCCTGTACTCAACAATTAATGAGCTAAGCTCCCCAAAACTATGCTTTTTAATAAGGAGTTGATACCAGTCATTTAAAAACTCCTTCTTTTTTTCTTCACTTAGTATTTCCATAAGTTCTATAACGCGAGTCAATACATTGACTTGCACTTGTTTATCTTGTTTATTTATCTTCATTTCTACAAAACTCAGGTATTTCTTTGGTACTTTTTCATTTCCATCAGATAAATAATTAGACACAATGGCATTGAATAGAAAGACGAAGTCCAAATCAGTAGGATTTATAGAGTTTTTCCATGTCGATGCTGGTACCAGGCTGTTCATTATTAAAGCAGATTTACGATCTAGAATATGTTCATCTATAGAAAAAACACGCTGTATACCTAAAATGAAATGGTCTTTCGACAACCAATAATCCTCTTCGAAATAGAAATCATTTACAAAAGTATTAGGAAGTAAAAAGATTGTGTTTGGTATGGTTGTGTCTACACCTTCAAAAAGTTCATTGATCTTCGCTAGATTATTTTCGAACCTCTCAAAATATCTATCCAAAGATACAGTGGAAACGTTCCAGATATCAGGATAAATGATTTTTTTACCTTCATAATCTGTTTCATCTAACCTGCCCATAATTACAGATAGGCCTCCTGTAGACACACCTGACCAAATATCCTCTCCTATTTTATTTATATTTGTATATACTTCTTTTTCTCCTTGGAATTCCAACTCATATTTTACTTCGTTGAATGAGTTCAAATTGTTTCTGTGAATGGAATTTTCAAATACTGTTATAGCAGGGGCAATAACTTCCTTAGGTATCCATGGGAAATTTGATGGAAGATATGCTGCTTGCTCATTTGCAAAATATATTGGGGAGGAATCTCCTGAATAGGAAACCTCTATAGTTCTTGATTCACCTCTTTCTAGAGGCATAGCTAATTGTATTTTTACCTGATCGTATTTCCTAGAGTAATCAATTTTGTTTCCGTTATCTTTTACATATCTAATATGAAATCCACTATATAAAGAAAACTTTAATCTAGAAATTGTATTTTCAGAGATGTTTTCTATATTAAGAAATACATTAGCACTAAGGTTATTATCGAGGGCCAGATCAATATCATACTCTGTAATTTCATATTCCGGATCTGAGTTATCTTTAGAGTTTGGGTAGACTTGATATTTATCAATTTCACTCTGTATAGATTGTTCTCCCTTTCCAACTAATAACGTATTATATTGATGGATTTGATTGAAAGATAACCCGATCAATACCGAGAAACAAAGAGCAAGTGCTATAGATTTGTAGATTTTGATTTTTTTAATCTTAGTAAAATATGACAGAATGAGTATCAGTAAGATTGTCATAATCCATGTGAATTTTTCTAGTACAGCTGCATCTTCAATAGCAAAACCATAAAGGTAATGATAGGGGATTGTCGGCTCTTTTTCTCCCCATGAAAATAGCAGTGATAATCTGTCTTTAAGGTATAAGTCGTTTAAAGGTCCTACGAGAAGCCAAACTAATATCATAATGACGTATTTAAAGTGGTTTTTTATCCATAGTGAAATACTTAAGCCAAGTAACCCACTTGTTAGGAAGGGAACCCACCAATATAGAATTAAATAAAGCAAAGAATCAATAAAAAAAGACCCAATATTTGTGCCCGAGCTGATCAAAAGAATGGAATAGTAAGAATAATAAAACGCAATTGTAAATCCGGAGGATATTACTATGAATCCTATCGACCCAATTAAGCTGTCTAATTGTACATGAAGAGAACTGTAAATGCTTTTTACACCTTTCAAACTGTTATTTTCTAAAAGATTTGAACCAATAATTAGATAAGCTAGTATACCTATTTGGACAATAGGACTAGATAATTCAAGTGCATTTGGAGGTGAATAATCACCCTCAAAGAATATGTACTGACAAAAGAATATACTGATAAATAGAAAGCTTAATATTTGAACCACCCAAAACAATTTATTTTTTCTAAAAATAGTATCGAAAAAATCTGCCCAATATAAGAACTTTGTCATTGTTTTCCTCCTATAAAATAGTAGTACCTAAAAGAAAACTTCTAGGTACTACTTTTTAAATTAATATCCTTAGAATATTTCAACCTTGCCTTCTGCATAGTTAGGGAAAGGGTAATTAGAATTTTTCACAGCTGCTGCTTGGTATACTCCTGGATCAACACTTACATATTTGTAAATGCTATCATTCTCTGCTACCCCGTAAGATGCTACTGTGGGTTTAATGCCAACATTATACTTTCTAGCTTTTGCAGTGAAAGATTCTGATTGAGCAACCGACCCACCGTAGTTATCAGCATCCATAACGAGAAGTGATTCATTAATAGCTGCCCCGGTACCGTACACCGCCTCATCGTATTTTCCAAGATGCACCTCATCTGTTGCGGCAAATGCTGAAGCTCCAGAGAAAAGCATCACTAACATCCCGACAACCATAAAATGCTTTTTAGGAATTGAATTAATCGCACTTAATGCATTCATCTTAATACCTCCCTTCGTAAGGTTTACCATTTTTATATGGTTATTAAGTAAAGAGGATTATTGAGATGAAAATAAACAAAATCATTTAAATTATTTTCTATGGCCATAACTGTTCGATATTTGTAACCTAAACGTGTGTTACATGTTTAGTTCCTCACTCACAAAGTTCACCGATTATAAAGGTAAATAACCTATGTTTCAAAGAAAGAAAACCCCCGTATGTGAACAATGAAGTCCATACGAGGGGGTCACAAATGAAAGATCTTTTGAATTATTCCTAGCATCCACTAAATGATACTCTATATTATATCTAGCTATTAACTTGAAAGTCTTGAAAATAAATTTTTTTGGAAATTAAACAGGATGGTTGTTATTGTAGGTATAGCACAGGGTAAATGATATCACCATCACTTATAGTTTGTGTGTTTTGAAGTAGTTTTTTTCTTATACCCGCAACTGATAACTCTTCTTCCTCTAATAACAATGCTATGACTCCCACAACATGAGGTGATGCCATAGAAGTACCGGTTAATCTTCTATATCTTCCCTCTAAGTAAGTAGAGTATATATTACTTCCTGGCGCATATAGTAGGATATCACTATTTGTGTTTGAAAATGAAGATATCTTATCGTCATTAGTAATGGCACCTACACTGATTACTTCATTATAATAGCTAGGGTAAGTGTATTCATTTGTAATAAAGTTCCCATCTCCGTAATTCCCTGAGGATGCTACGACTGAGATATTTTTTCCAATAGCATTTTTAATAGCTAGATGAAGCTCTGGATAATCTTCCTCTATTCCTAAAGACATGGATATAACTTTTACTTTTTCATCATTCGGACCTCTCCAATTAACCGCGTAATTAACTGCTTTGATTAAACTCTTAACCGTTCCTGTACCTTTCTTATCCAAAGTTTTAAGAACTAAGATACTCGAATGAGGAGCTATCCCTTTAATGCCCGTATTGTTATCAGAACTCGCAATTATACCAGCGGTATGAGTTCCATGGCCGTTTAAATCCTCATAATTATCACTTTTACCTTCATCACTAAAATTGTATCCCCCAATAATTCTTCCCTTTAAATCAGGATGGTTAGTGTGACAACCGGTATCTATTACTGCTATTACAACCTCTTTCCCTGATAATCCATCTTCCCATTTCCTAAAAGCTCTTATCTCAAGTATATTCTCTGGTATCTTTTCCTTTGACCTATCATCCCCTATATCATTTATAGGAAAAATTTTAACGGATTTCCTCACTATTACACATCCCTTTTGATTGTTCTGGTATTAAAATCAGACTGAATAAATCAGTTTCAGAAAAAAAGGTAGAACAATGTTAGTTCTACACTCAGTTATCGAGATATCTGGCTTCTAAACACTTACTGTGTTTATTGAGTAATTCATCCACGCTTTCTTCTAGTTTCTGGAAGCTTTTTTCTAACCTGAAAAGCAAATAGAAAGTCACTACCACTGGGAAACCAAGATTACTAATTAAATCTAACCAATTATCTGGAGTCAACAAGAACTACCTCCTTTCTAGATTTAAGTTCTTGAAGAGGTAGTACCCGGATTTGAACCGGGGGTAAGGGTTTTGCAGACCCTGGCCTTACCACTTGGCTATACTACCCTAAGCTTAAAATAAGCAAATAATCTTACTACATTAACTAAAGAGCAACAAGTGTATAAAATTAAACACTTTAACTTGATATTTGCACACGTAGCTTTTTGAAGGCTCTACGCTTGACGTTAGAAACGTTCTGTTCACTCTCGTCTAAAACTCTTGCAATTTCCTTATTGCTTAAACCTTTAAGAAAATGTAACGATAATACTTTTTTCTGGTTCTTTGGAAGCTTCTTTATAGCTTTATATAAACGTTTATCTGTTACAGAACCCTCTAAACTATGCTCAAATGAAGAGTCAAAATCGACATGATCTACATTAACCATATCGATTAAGGAATTGTCTCCATTATTCCCCTCATCGTCGTTTGGAGTTTTATTTAACACCAAAGGGAACCTTTCTCCGTACACATTGACCCTTTTGTCGTAATCTATCGAAAAGTAATAAATCAAGTTAGATAAATAATTTACGATTTTTGCTCTGTAAAAATGCAACTTGAACTTCTCATCTAGAAGATTGGATGAACTTTCATTTCCTCTTAGATGAGATTCTAGTAAAGAAAAGTTATCCTCTTGTGCTAAGAAGCTTTTAACGATGGGTTGCTTTACAAAATTCGGGTTATCACTCATAAATTTTTCAATCAAATCCGATTTATGCTTCATATAGTTCCCTCCAATGAAATATGTCATTGTTAAAAGAAAATATTGAAAATATGGGAGTCAACTCGATATAATAGAACACACGTTCCCGTTATCTAATATTTTGATTTGAATTAGTATGGTTGTATCGAAATCAGCTGGTTATTTATCTAAGTTTTCTTGACAAACATCAATTGAGTAGGAGGCATTGCATTCTTTTCTTAAGCGATTAAGTTGTGTTGCGAACAACATACAGACATCTTGATAAAGTTCTATATCTTGTTCGTCCACATGATCCAATTTACAGGTAAATCTGTTAAGTTCTTTTCTTAGCTCTGTATAGCGTCTTGTCAACGTATCTATTTGATTTTCGTATCCACTCATAAGCACCCAACCTTTATTAATGAAAGTTATTTCAAAAAGAGATCTTCTAGCTCTTTTTTGTTAAACCCAAGTACCTCTACAGTTTTTTCTGATGACTCGATTAGTGAAAACGGTATTCCTTTCACCCCAAGTTCTAATAGTTCATCTTTGTACAAAGGGTTTTTTTGAACGTCTTTTTCAACGAAATGTATACCCTGGGACAAATACCAGTCTTTAATTCTTTTACAAAACCCACATGATTGAGATGTATAAACAGATACTCTCATAAAATCCCTCCTCACTTTCTAAAGAGATATAAATTAGGATAAATAAACATTTTTGGTAAAAAAGTCATTTTTTGTGTAATAATGTAATTTTTTCTCACTTTTAAACGTAGGGGGTATCGTTATGGATGATTCAAATGCAAATGAAATATTAGATTATATAGAACAACTAGAACCCAGAATAAAAAAAGCACTCAACCAAACTAAACCTAAAGAAAGAGAAGATTTGGAGCAATCAATAAAACTGAAAATATTGGAGAATGAAGACAAAATTTTAAATATAGAATCTGTGGGTTTCTTTGAATTTAAAGAAAAATTCACATAAAAAAGTCGATGCATAATGCATCGACTTTTTTGAAGGGGGTAACTCCCTAGTTCTTCTATTCTGTCATCCATGAAGGCATATCATCATTATCTGCAGGTGATTCTTCTTCATGATTTAAGTCGTTTCCATCTTTTTCTTTTCTCTCATTTTCTCTTTGAGGAACCTTGTGTTCATCCACATTTATACTCTCGCTATCTTTTCTTAAATCTGAATGGCTATTTTTACTTTCTGTTTTATCTTCATCTTTCAAAAGATTCTCCTGGTTTCGCCCTTCGTTTTTATTATTACTAGCAACAAAATTCACATTATCCCGTTGATTAACTTCATTGTCCATATCTTTTCCGTCGTTTTTATTATCGGGCGGTTCATCATTGATAGAGGATTGTGAAGGAGCGCTTTCAGTTTCGCCAGCATCTTTATTTCGCTCAATATAAACTCCGGCACTAGAAGGGGTATTACCTTCTATTTTGCTAGCCATTTCTAATATCGGCAAAATGTTTTCCAATGTCTCTGGATCTCTACGATTCGGCACGAACTTAGAAACGTCTATATTACCAAATTGACTTACAAAAAGTTCAATAGCTACCCGAAGCCCTTCATTTGCATTAGTCTGTTTGTTTATAAACTCATTAACTACATTATTATCATTTAAATAAAACGGGTGAATATCTCCTGCTTTTTTTTCTTTAGTCTGCCTCTTTCGGCTCAATATTTTCACCACCTACTTGAAATAAGGAGGGAGGGAAGCCCTTCCCTATATTAATCAAATTACTTCTTAGCACTCTCTAATTTTGCACTTTTAATCTTATTATAGAAATTGTTATAGAAGAGTCTCTCCAAACCATCAGCATTCATAGTCGTAGCAAGTTCAGTCGGAACCCATAATACTTTAATTTTCCCCATTCTACGGCCCGCCAACTCTTCTTTTAATGCATCATACATAATCTCTTTCATCAATATCGAACCACCACCATAGACCATTACAATATCCACTTCATTGTAAACACTATCTAGCTGGTCTTTTATTGCATCTAAAACTTGTCTATATGGACCTTTTACAGTCTGGCGAATGTAGTTCATCGCTACACTGTGAAACTCAGGGTATTGCTTTGGATATTTTAGATATTCACTATATTTCTGACGAGAAAGAGTTGGAAAACCCTGTTCTTCTCGAAATCTAGTTAACGCTTTATTGATAGCAACTGCAATTCCAATGTTAATACCATCTGCTTTTTTATCGTCAAAATTGTATTTTTGAGTAATAGGAAGTTCAGTTGTACCCTCACCAATATCAACATGTAGAATGCGTCCATTTTCAAGCTCTTCAAGGGCCTTGTCTTCAGTCATACCCTCGTACTCTTTAACAAATTCACTTAGCAACTTTTTCGTTCTTTCTTTATTTTTCTTATCCACGATCGAAAATACAGCTGCTGTTCCTTCTGGACTTACAAAAACAAACTCAAAACCAATCTCTACTTTAACTTTTTTCTTCCCTACATAGACAACGACCTCATGGACTCCATTCATGAATTTTTCTTGAAGTTTTTCTTTCGCACCGTCTCTCTTATATTCCGTCACAGGCAAAGCAGTTATGAAATCTACAGTAAGGTTTATTGAATCAGGAATCTCATTATCCTCTTTGAAAGCTCGTTGTACGGCTTTCCCAGCTAGGACACCTAGTGTGTTAACCACTGGAATATCAGACTCAGATTTAAGATCCTTTCCAGCGCGCATGTTCGATACTACTTCACCACTATGTTCAAGCGCTGCTCTTCCTATGTAATAGTTCCCAGCAAGTCTTATCGCACTTGAGTTTATAAAAACAAATAAATCATCCATCAAATTTTCAATTAGTTGGGTATCTGGCTTATCTCCCACTGTGTCAAAGTCAAACTCCTCTGAGAAAACATTAGGTTGTTTAATTTCTTCTTTGTAATCACCGATGGATAATCTCAATACTTGCTCAGAGTTCCCCATATCTTCTACTACTTTAATATCGTAATCTTTCTGTTTCATAAATAATTCCTCCTCTACCAAACTTAAAAACTATTATAGCATGACTTTATATCATATTCAATATAAGGCATATGTTGTATATGTTCATTTCTAATGTAGAATATATATATATTATGCATATAAATGATATTGCTAGTATCTAACGTCTTTTCAGTTAGAATGCTTAACATCAGTGCGATACGGTTCCATAGACGACCAATAACGCAACCGCTACTCTAAGCATATATAAACTTGAACTGGTTTGAATGCGTTTGATCTCTTCATAATGCACTTCAATATAAGGAAGCACTGCTTAACTATCACAATTTCGGTTCAACCACCCTTCATTAGATATTCAAAAGGCAGCAGACATTAGTCCATAGATGTGGTTTAAAATGACAAAACTTTAAAATACCAGTGCGCTACAGCACCGTGGACGAACGATAACGCAATCGTTCTATGTGAAATTCAAACATACTCGAGTGAACTTGCTATTCTTTCATCATTTCAAAAACTATCTCATTTTCGATTCAATACTATTCGCGCGGTTACTCTATCACGAATTAAATATAATTTCTTGATACCACTCATAATTCTTGCGATATGGATCGCTCAATGGCGCATAAAGCTTCAATTAGCTATAAAATTACCGCTATCGACAAGTGTACATAACGTAACTGGAGCGTTACGGATCGCTTATACGTATCAAATTGTAATTTTAAGCGATACGTATCGTTCTCGATTAAAGACCTGGCACAAAACGCTATTTAGTGACCGCTATCGACTTGAAATCATAACGCAACCCTAACGCTACGTAACGTGCAATCAAATAATGAGAGTGAAGTTGCGATACACTAAATTCAAGTGCTATTTTCCAACAAAACTTTCCAATATCAGTGCGTTATGGAATCATGGACGACCCGTAACGCAATTAATTCATTTAAATTCACTCGAATAGGAATCCGTTTGAATGCATTTGATTCGGTTTGAATCTATTCCATCTAGACGAAACGCTTGCGTTGCGATACACTTCATTCATCGAAAACTTACGTTGCGATACGTTTATGAGCATGTAGCGCTCTCAAAAATCTTGAATTATCACTCTTTCACAGGTAATATGAAAATATATTGTAGAAATCTACAATGGAGGGAGTGTAAAAATGGAAAAATTAGATATGAAAGAATTGCTAGAAGATGAATTCATAAAAGACCCATTGAGGAAAGAGATCGAATTAGCGGAGTTGGAAAGTGAACTATATACGGAAAACATACTAAAAATGCACCCAGATACTACATACAGCACAACAGAAGCAGCTGAATTTATAGGTAGAAATGACGGAACTCTTAGAAATTATTTCAGAAACGAACTTTTCCATTATATAGGTCCCGCACGTTCCGGAAAGTATTACCGTTTAGATTATAAAAGTATCTTTAAGCTTCATATGATTCTCTTATTAGTAGAGAAAGCTAACAAAAAAACTGCAGATTTAGCCCATTTTGTTGGTGTGAAAAACCTAACGTCTACAACTAACTTTAATCCTGTCAACGTAGACAATCATCTAGCAAAGAATGATGGACAAAATCAAGCAACCTTAATAAAAGAGATTGAAGAGTTAAGAAAGCATTTAATTATTCAAAAGCTAACAGGAAAAGTTCAAGATGCAAATAATTCTTTAACTAGTACACGCCTCGATTACTCAGATAATGAACGTGAAATAAGTAACCTTGAAAATAAAATTGAAAACCTTCAATCTAAATATCAAAGAGAAGCAATGGAACGCCGTTACTATCGTGTTCTAGATCAAACAATGAAAGCTACTCAACAAAAGGTGAAAAAACGTTCCTGGTTGAGCTTATTCACTGGTGGTTCTAATGAAGAGGAAATGGACGTAGAAAGTGTCTTAAATGACGCTATATCAACAGCAGAGGAAGAAAGAAATGAGCAGAATTTTGAAGAAGTCGATCAGTTAAAGTCAGAACTAAATAAGAAAATAGAGAAAAGAGAGCGTTTAAAAGAAGAAATAGAGAAGAAACAAACAAAAGTAGAAGAAAATAAAAGCTATCTTAATCATCTTATTGAACATAAAGAGGACATTAAAAGAAATGATGTATTGAAACTACTAAACACTCATACAGATTGAATTATTTTGAATATTCAAAATAATGTGCTATGATTGAATAACTAAAATATGAGGTGATTTAAATGTTAGCACTATTTAAAGACAAAACCAGAAAGTTAACCGATAATGTAGTAGTAGCTTCTGCGATTGTAATCACAACTTTAGCAGCTGGTTACCAATTGCTTGGACTATAAAATAACTGAAAATACGAAGGAAAGCCCTATCCCTGAGTAGAGAGGAGAGGGCTTTTTTGTTTATAAAATGCAAAAATCCCCACCAAAGGTGAGGTTCTGCAGACGAACAAATCGCTTTCTTCTGCGACTTGTTATTTCTATTTAATTTGTATTTATAGTTTAGCATAGGGGGTTCCGTGGCGCAAGAAATATGCGGCCTGACTACTGGAAGTAATAGCTAAAACTGTTAGTACCTTATTCACATCATAGAATGGTTATGATATTATTTAGAATAAGACGAGCAAATTGCGGGATACGTGTACATCTTTACACGAATCTTCTGTATTTTTTATGCTCAAAAATAGATAATCAACTAAATTTACATAAAAAAAGAACTTGATTGATCCGAAGAACAACCAAGCCCAACACACAAAACAATGATACTTGCGATTGCTGCAACAATCGCTTAAAATCAATTACCTTCTATAATAATATCATTGTACATCTTTGAATTCAACGTTTGAAGCTCTATTTTCAAACATTTATTCTGTCTTCAAATGAAAAACTGTGTGACTAGGGCCAGGTAAGTTGGACGGATCGTCTAACCAAAAGCCCTAGTCATTTTTATTTGATAACTTAGAAGACTTATTGATTTATCTTTTGGTTTTGTTCTTTTTTTTAAGGTAAATACCTACCCTAAAATAACCTTAAATAGAAAGGACAAAAACCCATGAATAAGGTATTCGCTCCTCAAAAAGACAACTTCATTACAAATAGTCCTATTGCTATGTCTGCAGACTTCTTAAAACAATTGTTTAATATTGAAAAAAGGTACGAGGAAGGAATCACTTACCCGATTGTTAATGATGGCTCCGTTAGAACCAGAAAACTACACCATATAACAATGGCAGATATTATGACAGCCATTATCCTCAACATCTCCTGCAATACAGTAGGGGAGATAAGGGAAACAAATCCTCACAATCTTTATTCTGAGAGAATGGAGAAGCTATACCAAAACCCCGTAACTTATCAAGAATTTAAAAACACATTAAAGAAATTTGAACTTAATGAACTTATCTTAGTCAAAAAAGATAAGTATACAAAACGTTATACTATCCGTCTTAATCATTTTGTGGATGATGAAAGTGGGAAGGTAGGAAGGTATATCATGCTACCTCATTTCGTGTTCAGCCATTTCTTCACTGATCAGCTGAGTGTTTCACACATGAAATTATACCTTGCATTAGCGTGGCAACAGGGAAACAAGAAGAAGTTTATGTTTACTCGTGTTCTGGACCCAAATGATAAAACACCAAATAAAAAAGATGACATTATTACTTCTGCTCTTAAACAGCTATTACATAAGCAACAAAATTCAGATGTGAAAAACATAATCATAGAATTACTCAGTTGGAAAGGTCCGAATGGTCAGACATTACTTCATCATGTACCTGGTCATCCACCTATTACAAAAAGAGGGAGAAGTTTCTACAAAGCAAATCTACAGTTAAACCCTTACTTCCATCGAGCAGTGAAGAAAGGAGAAACGTATCGGTTTCCTTTAGCACCTAAAGAGACATACCAAAGAGAAGCTAAATATATTGCAAATCTATTAAATAATGAAAGAATAGGTGAATTAGTTTCATTATACAATGGCTCATTATTCCGGGATCTTCTTTATATATTAAAGGACCGGTCAAAAAAGGCTATTAAACACGCAATATTAGCCATTAAGGAATACGTGAATTACAAAGGGAAATTCCCACCTAATATTCAAGAATTCACAATAGATGCTGTCCGTCATAATACAGTGATTGACTATATAAGAATTGCCCGTGAAGAAGGGATATTAGACTATGTCTTATTCGGTTATAAACAACCTCATGAACGAGAGAGGAGACGCTACGAATTTGTTTCAAAAGTTAGTTACTTTTCGTTGCGTGTATTTAGAAGAATGGTTCAACTAGCTAAACCAACGCTTCAAAATCATTTTGGGAAAACTGCATACACTGAAAAAGATTATGAATCTTCCTTCTCCCCACAGTTAAATGAACTGAAAGGAATCGAAGTATTACGTCATCTGGCCATTCGTCAGAACGTGTCTCCAGCAGAGTATGAATTAGTAGAAAAATCAGCAATAAAGGAATGGAACACAGGAGCCATAGATTATAAAACGTTATGTGACAAGATGATCCAACAAGTACGCTCTTTAAATACAGTAACTGTGAAGCCTGATCTTCCTTACAAGTTCCAAATGGAAGATTTCATGATTGATGAATACAAAGCCCACCTTTCAACCATAAGGAGTAGTTAGAGCAAGAACAATTCCTTATACTCATCTTTTTAAAAGAAATGATTCGTTTTTTCTTTCATTTACTCAAAATCGTAAAAAAACATATATTTATAAGTGAATATTGTGGAATACGTTAGTAGTGTGGAAAACCATTTATTTATTCATAAAAAAACATATTATTATATGTTTACTTTGAGGATAATTTGATTAGTTAAGTGGTATAGTAGGGAACAACGAACTAATGATTTTCTGGAAATAAAAAACATTAAGTTTTGTTGAGATTAAAAAAATATACATCTGTTTTTTTAAGTTTAAATCTTATAAAACATGCTACATGACAGTAACAGCCGTTTCTATAATAGATTCTTGTTTGTAATAGTTGTCTATTCATTTAATAAAGGTGTCAAGATAAAGGGGGGGGGAATGTATGCCATTTCAGTATTCAAAATATCTAGAAGATAAAAACAAAAGTCAAAACACAATTGCAGGATATCTAAAAACCATTCATTTGTTCTTTTCCTTTATAGATAATTTTTATGAAAAACAGAAAGAGCCATATCAAATATCTCCGGCTGACATTAAAAATTTCCTTAATTCTAAAGTGAAAGAAGGGAATTCAATAAAAACGGTCAACAAACACTTAACGATATTAAAAGGATTCTTTGATTACTTATGGAGAATAGAAAAAGTACCTGTTGATCCAGCAATGAAAATTGATAGATTCCTAGAAGAAGAGAATAAAGGGAATTCATTAACTTATGATCTTCTTAAAGATACTCTGCCCAAAGTTATAAACAACCACAATTACACAACCTTAAGAAAATCAATTTTCATCTTATCCACGTACGGTTTACGTAGTGCAGAATTTCAAATTAAAAAAGGTAATGTAATTGATCACGGCAACTCTGTCGAAATTCTTTATCCAAAGAGAAACTTAATTCTTTATAATGATGAAGCAGAAATCTTCTTATCCTACTTTTTTGAATCCCAGTTCAATGGTTCTGACTATATATTTACTACTAAAAAGCATGATGAATCCCTTGTACCTATTGAATATATGTCTCTTCACATGCACTTTAGTGTTATATCACAGGACTACAATTTTCCTGTCAAGATCACTCCTAATGACATTAGACACGCTTACGCTTTTTATCTTTATACAGAAAAAAGAATGGTCGTAGAACAAATAGCTGCTGAACTAGGTATAGAGGTAGTTAGTGCAGCTCAATTAATTAAAAATAGTCAATTTCGTCATCACAAAGGAAAAGAACAGCTTGAATTAGACGAGAAACTAGGTGTAGAATAGATAATAATTGAATTGAAAACGCAGGGAATAAACCCAAATAGCATGGTCGTGATACGACTGTGCCTATTTGGGTTTTTTGTATGGAGGGATATCAATGTGAAGAACTTTGATGAACAAAAATCGTTAATTAACCTGATAGTTGCCTCTTTAATGGGGGAAGGTGAACCTCCTTTAGCAATGGGGGGAGCTATCACATCAATCCAAGTACCATTTGCAAAAGAAAAATCTTTTTACTTATTGAATTATCTTCAATCTAATAATCTTAAAAACCATGTAACAGTTCAACCAAGGAAAAATCAATTTGTCATACATTTGAATGGTGAGCTCACGGATCTAGTAGAAGGTTGGTACAAAGGTAGTATCAAAGTGTTTACTCAAGGTGTTAATTCAAAACATCTGACTCGTAAAGCAATAATGGTCTATATCTCTCTTTTTGGAAACAGACAAATTGAAGGGGTAAGTATTTCAACGAACATTCAGGAAGAGTATCTTAATACGCTTGCCTACTGTATAGAGAAAAAGCTTAAAATTAATGTTGTTCCTAGTGGAAGTAACAAGATAAAGATTCCAGAAGTTACAAATCTATTTTTAACCGCTTTACGAAAAGAAAACACCTATGATTGTACTGAAATAGCGTGCTTTTTGACCAATAATGAAAAAAGTAAGCTGGTTCAAATTATTTCTTCAAAAGGGTGTGAACAAATTGATTAAGAAGGAATTGCTGGGCATTTTTGCTTTTCTTACTTTAGTCGGGTGTTCCAACGATAAATTTGTAGAAGAAAGTAAGAAAACATTGACACCTGATTCAGAAGAGATTGAGCAAGAAATGGATGAAGAAGAGCTACAAAAAGAGCGGGATAAGATTTATGAAGAAATGAAAAGACCTATGGATGAAGTCATTAAAGATAATGATTTAGATGAGTTAGCGACTATGGATACCGAAGTAAATGAAGAACTAAACTCATATGAGGATCCCCAGGAGTTTGCTAAACGTGTTGGAAAAGTTATGTATGAGTTTGAAGATGGAAGTATAACTCCAAAAGAATATGCAGATTTTCTTAAGGCACACACAGGAGAACATTATAGTCAAAAATCGTTATTAGAAGAAAAAAAGAACGCGATTGAAGTACTTAGGACCTTACAAGATGCTTACACAAGTAATGTGGCTCCCGAGAGCTATGATTTAACAACCATCACATATAATCGTTCGGAAAAAGAAGGGTATTTTTACCGCAAAATTAATGGGGAAAATTCCGAGTATTATTATATAACCACGATTATTAAAGAAGATAATGTCTGGAAATTGCAGGATGATAGTCCGTCCCCTCCTTATAAAGATCAAAATACTTTAGAAACAGGTGATTGAATTGACAGAAAAAAACTTAGAGTACAAAGAGTTATTCAAATACACGGAGCAAAAGCTACAATCTCATTTTCAAAATAATGATGATTTCAATAAACAATTCGCTATTATGGAACAATATTACTACAACAAAGTCGAGAACATCATTAATAATGACGACAAAAATAAATTTCAAGAGTTGTTTTTCACGAGTGTTAAAAGCCAATTCTTTAATGGGTATTACATAGTTAGGGAATTTTTATACCTTGATCCTACTGCATTGAAAGATGAATTTTACGCACAACCTAAAGGTTATATCACAGAAGATGCAGCAATGTTGATGAATGGATTGAATCAAAATGGACAAATAGAAGCCATCTACACTGAATCATTGAATGATTTGGTTAAATGGTTAATCACACGATATGAAAACGTTCGTGAGCTATTAAGACAAATATCCTTTGAAATCGTCTGTCTAGGTGCTACACAAGCTATAATGGATGAAAAGGATAGCAAGGAAAGAATGGTCAGTGGGATAAGCGAGAGAGGGTTCTTAGGCCCTTTAACTGATATTAACTTTCTCAACCCTCAGATATATTCGACTTCCGTCGTTTACAGCCAGGGTATTGAGACCTGGACGTTACACTATTGGTCAGCTCTCAACAAGGAGGACGACCGTGCTGGTGATGTATCTGTTTATATGGTTGAAGTAGATGGATACAAGCAGTATCACTTAAATATATACCTAAGTAAAAACATCTTCTCTTTTGAAAGGGAAGAATTGCTGCGAATAATCCTTGCAAAGCTAATGACTTACCGAGGTATTGGAAGGTCTCAAATAATGGTTAATTTTGCAGTCGTCGAGGACTTCTATATTTTAGTTCAGGAGTAAGGGGAAAGGGGAGGATTTACTTGTTGGAAGAGCTTACTCACTCGTTTAACAAACATAATAATGCCCTGGTAGTTGTGAATAGTTTAAATGAAGAAGATTTGCAAACATTAACTTTATTACTTTTAAGAAAAGACATTAAAAGGAAAAATATAATTAATGCAGTCTCTTATACGAATTTCATCCAGGATAACTTTGTGGTGGATGATACGGTTGAACTTTGGGGGTATGCTTCCAATCTTCAAGCACTAGAACTATTAAGGATTTTAAAGAGGAAGAGGAAAGATTGCATAGTTGTAGTGGAGAATAACACAAACTCAATTGTTTATAAGCAGCTTCAAAAGGAAGTAGGTATAACAATTCATCTTCCTTCTGTGGATCTAATTAGTCACTCTAATATGGAACCTTCCATTATCTAAAAAAAGACTTCCAAAGTGGATATAATATCCGCTTCGGAAGTCTTTTTTAATGTATTAATTCACTCTGCATAAAACCTTTGCTGGCATGGAAAACTGTGTGCCTTTTACTTATTGTTCCTGACTCAATGATTTCAGACAGGAACGAGGACATAGCCATGGAGGCCATTCTATTTGTAAGTAACCTTTGTGGGTCAGAAGAAGATAATTCCTCACACGACAATGTAGAAGGTGCTATCGAATCCTTTTCTTCTAAAATGTCGGGATAAACCTCTGCTACAGGTTCAAGGTATTGTTTCCCGCGTATTTTCATCCCACACACCACTTGTCCGGTCCAGCCGCTGCTGTGGTAATTTTCTTTTTCATTTTCCGTCCAATCCTTCATCTTTCGAGTAGGGAAGTCCTCTGGAACGAGAGCAGTTTCATTTCCACTGTCTATATATATAATCGTTCCATTAGCCTTATAAAACTCGTGCATAATTTGTCTGGTAAAATGATTATCTACACAACCTATGAGGATAGGCAATATAACCTCGTCATAGGTAATATTGCTAAAATCCCCTGTATTGAATAACTTAGTTACTTCATTTGCAGATTCAATATAAGACTCTGTATAAGAGTAAACGGGTATTTGATATGCACTTGAATAACGCTTTGCTAAAACTTCAGCTTTAGGCTTATTTATATTACTTTTTGTAAAAAGCTGATTGTTCAAGTTCTTTTCCTCTACTTGATCAGGGTCAGAGAGTACATAATGACTAGCATTAGGGTAGTTACGGAGCATCTGAGCTACTTGTTGAGACAAGTTACTCCCAGTCCCCCCCACTCCTACCTGTACAATCACCGGAACTAGCCGCTTCTTTAATGTACTAAATTCTTCGTTGAACAATTCTAGAATGTCTAGCATTTAACTCCCCCCTTATTCATTACCTCTAAATCAAGCGAATAGGGGTTGCTAGATGCGCTTAACGGAGATTCGAACACTTTACTAGGGTTAATCATTAAATGGCTCTGTGTAGTTTCATTAAACACTCTAACGATGATCGAAGGGAATAGTTGGTCTATTTCGCCAACGATAGCATAAAGAACATTTGATAACCTTTCACTTTCATCATCCTGTTTACTTGGAATCGCAAGCATCTGATGGTGCGAGTGAATCTCCATGACTTTCATAATAGGAGATAGTGAGTCACTTGACCACTCAATAAGTTTTAAAGCTTGTTCTTCAGCTGTTTCAGTCACTTCACAATTTACTGAAGATATCCATTGAGAGGGGAAGTCCAAAATAAATTCCTTTGTGTCTGTATTTAGATAAATATCCGCATGCAACTCTGATTGATGGGTTTGATATATCTTCTTAGCCTGGAAAATGAAATCATTAAGTATCCAAGAAGGGATTTTAACAGGAGAAAAGGAGCCCTCCGAAGAGGAGGCTCCTTCACTACAACCTTTCTTTTTAGATATTTGAATACACATGAGCATATTCTTCTTAGCTAAAAATACTACTTGAGTGTGAGATTTAACCAAATTCGGATAATCTTTCTCCAAGCGTTTTCTAACTTCTTCTCCATCGATCTTAACAAAAACTTCTTCGCCTTTTTTATTCTTCCTAACACCATTCTCAATTTCTTCCTCAGTGAAATACTCAAGAATAGAAATTTGCTGGCCAAGGTGGAAGATAAAGCTTTCTAAATTAAGCTCAAACTCCTCTTTCTTGCTTGGTTTTTCAGTTTTATCAGCAAGTGGGTTTTGGGGAGCATTCTTTTTCGCCTCTTCGATTTTTCTTTTACGCTCTTCTTCCTCCCGTTGTCTTTCCTCCGCTACCTCATCGTGAAGTCCGAATGTAGAAAAAATATCTGTTTGTTTAACGTCAGTCATAATAAATTCCTCCAATAATTTGTTTAGTAAAATCTCAATTAATTTATGTGAAAAAACTCTCCGTACGTATGATATAAGGGCATTAACTCCTTATCATCAAAGTCTTTCTCATTAAACACTTCTGTAAATAATGAAGAAACACTCGTTCCAGACACCACTTTCGAACCGTAGTCCATTGTAAAAGTGCTTTGGAAAAAATAAGAAGGAAAGTGCTCCAGTTGATTAATACTCTTAATAGCAGGCAAATTCATACTTCCCATACAGACATTCCCATTCATAACGTGAGAATAGGGGAAATGATATAGCTTTGTTTCTTTTGACAATCTCCCTTTACTCTTCAAGGCAACAATTTTACTTAGTTCCACTTCATAATTTTTATTTGAATTATGAATGGATAAATCAAATTTAAAAAGCAATCTCGGAAAACCTACTTCAAGAGTAAGACCATTAAATATAATGGTTTGCCTTGTTTTTGGAACTTCCAAGATAATGCTGTATCCATTTGATCTGACACTATATTGAATTGCATTTGGTGGGAGGATTGGGCCCCATTCTTCATCATTAACTAATGATTTATTGAATATCTCTGTCATTGCACCATAAGAAAGAGAACGATAAACTTTCTTTCCTTCAATTTCTTGTTCGACTTGTATAGCATCGGAAGTCGAATGAAGTTTTTCGCTATCTAATGTGAAAGTTACTTTCATGAGCTCTTCACCTTACTCTCCGGAAAGGAATGAAGCTGCTTAATTAGACTTTCTAATTGGAATACCTCTTCTACAACTTCTGCAGATCCTAAGAAGAAATCATGACCAATAGCAATACCAGGATTAGAATAACCAAGGAATTGTAATGGAACGATTATTCCTCCCTCGAAAACAGAATCATCAAAGGAAGTCTTTAAAGGTATTTCGCTTTCTATCCCATTGATATTAAAGCGTTCATCTTCAATCACAAAGAAATACTCAAACGTTTCACTCGTTTGTTCGATAAACGCTTCATCTATGGCAAGCTTCTTTTCCTTAATTGTTTTATCTTCTTCAAAACATGACCATAACTCTCCTCGAGAATAGGTCTTAGAAAATCCATCAATCACAAGGTCAGACATATTATGAATCGCATCCACCGGGATATAAATATCCCCTGTGACATTTACGCCAACTTGTCTAAAGAGCTTGTGTATTTTTAATCCTTGAATAGCATTTAACCAAGATTGATGCTCAAACTCAGGCATACTTCTCATATGTGTTAATCCTCCTATAAAACCTCTGTTTAGATAAATACATCCTCGTCATCCGCTTCATAAGTACCTTTAGAATAGACTAAGTTATAAAAGGTATTGTCTTGCTTCAGGTACTTATCAAAATCATTCGTCGGGTCCAGATAAAGAATCTCACCAGACTCATCACTATCAATAGGCCAGTCCATCATTTGATCGAAAACATCTTCAATAGACTGCATATCAATAGAATCTAAAAATTCAGGACTCGGTTTACCGAATGACAAAAGAAACTCTATAATTTTACCTCTTTTAGAATGGTCCTCTACATAATCAAATTCTCGAAGACCTTCTAAGATTTCATTGAAATCCACTCTCATCATTACGACCTCTTTTCTGTTCATTCTTGAAGAACCATAAAGAGGGGAAAATTCCCCTCCATAATCAGACTGTTCGAACAGGAAGAATCAATTGGCATTCTTCCATATCTGTCATGTCAGATGGTTTCAGTAAGAAGGGCCTCATATCTGCTACAAAACTGAAATCTACAGTTTCGCAATCTAAAGCCTTCAAAGAGTCGATAGCATATTTTACTGAAAAAGAGATGGTAAAAGCCTCTTGTTCTCCTTCTAAGGAGTCATAAGGAATATCTATCTTTCCTTTTCCAGTTTCAGCTTTTGTACTCGAAAGCGAAGCAACCCCATTCACATGGATTTTAGCTACGCCATTTTCATTTGATGTATTACTATTCGCGACTTCCTTGATCAGCTCTAGTCCTTCGAGAAACTCTTTCCGATTGATTTTCATAACAGATGTAAATGAATCTGGAATCAATCGGCTAGTCTCTGGATAATTACCATCAAGAAGTCGAGTTTGGTATAACGTCGGACCATCTTTTAAGACAAGAGCATTGTCCGAATGCGAAAATATCTCTATTTCACCATTCATGCCAAAGATTTTTAGAGCATTATCTAATGAGGAGGCAGGAATGATCATTTGTATTGCTTGTTTAGACTCAACCTTCTGCTTAACCACAGCAAGACGGTGGCTATCAGTGCAAGTCAAGTTCATACAATCTTCCGTAACGTTATAATAAACGCCTTGAAGTACGGGACGTACATCTGTTTTCGCCGCTGCAAATGAAGTTTTCGATACCAGCGTTTTAAACTGCGCTGCATCTAATACCAGGTCTGGTTCCTTTTCATCCACTTTGACAAAAGAAGGGTACTCCTCGGGGTCTAAACAGTTAAGTTCAATCTCACTCTTACCTGATTTTATTTTGGTGACCGTTCCGTCCAAATCAATAGACAGATGCTTTCGAGACTTCTTGACGATATCAATTACTTGCTTAGGGAATACCGTGTCTCCTGTTTCTTCCACCACTACATCTTCACCTGTGACAGGGATAGAATGGATGATGGTTTCATTTGCATCAGAACCGGTCAACACTATCTCATCTTCTGTAGCTTTTACGTAAACCCCCTGCAAAATAGGAAGCGACGAACGAGATGAAATCACCTTATTCACTTTCATTAATCCCTCTACGAATGCACTTTGTGTAATATTAAATTTCATAATTATATTCCTCCTGGATATCTAATGATTTTTAAAATAAAAAAGCACAAAGAGAGGCCGGATAAGGCTCTACTTTGTGCTTTGACGCTCTTGCTAAGCTGTTTGGTTATGCTTGTTTTGAGCGTGTTGCTTAGCAATGTTTTGTATTTCAGATACATCGTCTTTGCTTAAATTGAAGAACAGACTTGGCAATCCATTAACTGTCATTTCTGACTTAACAATCTGAGCAAATTCTATAATTTCTTTCCTTGTACAATCGTAAGCAGAAGCAATTTTTTGAACATCTTTCACTGGCTTTAATGCACTCACATATTCTTTCAGTTCCTTAATAGTAGCATCCGAAATAATATCCGAACGCTGAAGAACCGGAGTTCTTTGTGGATTGGCACGACTAAATATGCGGGTAATAAAGTTTTCATTACCTTGAATACCAATCATTTCTTCTGCTTCCTCAATCCAGTTTAGGATTCCATTCCTATCAGAGTTATCTCCATTTGATTGATTATTAATCGAATTGTCTTGCTGATTCCCATAGGATCCATTCAAATTAGGATTTAACATAGGTTGCTTTGTGAAACTTTTAGCTTGATATTTCTCAGGCAACTTAGGATTATTCCAATATCCAACAAATCCACTCTCTTTTTCTTTGTGATAATGAAATCCTTTGTTTCGGTCTTTGTAAATATCAACATGTTGTTCCGGGATTTCATACAGATATCTTCCAACGCCCCATTTAACAGCTGCTCTTTTCAATGCACTACTGAATCCACCTTTAGTAGCTTCGTACTTCGTTGGATCCGCTGCATCCCATTTGATACGAGATTTAGTTTCTGAGAACCATACACGAATACCACAACTGAATCCATTATGAATAGGCTTATATTCATCTTCCCAGCCATCAATACCAAGCACATTATCTAATCGATTCATGATTGCTCGACTGGAAACATAAGCAACAACCCATCCACCATAAGTATTGGCATCTTTTTTATAAGTCCGATTCATTCGCCACTCAATGTCTTCCACTGCAAATGGCTCTGCTAACTTTTCCATAATCTCATCAACATTCAACACTTTCTTTTCTTCACCCATATAAACATCCTCCTGAAATTTATTTTGTATCCTTCCATCAAAGTTTTTGAACACAAAAAAGCCTTTGAAGTCTCATGTATTGAAGACACAACTATGGCGTCTACAAATATACATGAACCTCAAAGGCTCCATTATGTCTATTAAAACCCGCTAACCCTAAAAGGGTTGCAAAAAAACTTAAATAAAATGATACGCTTTTAGTATATACGAACATCCATTAATCTACAAATAGAATTTCTTGAAATAAAAGAGCATTTCTCTAATGAATAGAGTGTGTTATAATGTTTCAGAACTACCAAACCTAATCCAATACCAAACTTAAAGCGAAGACCGCTTCCATAAAACCCTTTGTTCCAAAGGGTTTATGGTGGCGGTTTTCGTTTTTTTTATTTAGATGTGATTATTTGTTGATAGGAGGATAGGATCTGTCATGATTGAAGAATTTGATGATATCGAAAGAATCGAAGATGACCATGAAAGATTGATAATCCTAAGAAAGAGACTTGGGAAGAGTCAGTATCAATTTGCTATGGATTTAGGAGTGTCTTCTAGTTATATAGGACAAGTGGAAAATTACAAATTTCCTTTCACCAACCAACTAAAAGACCGCATAAATAGCTACTTGAGACAGGAGCGGGAGATTGATGAAAACGATATATTTATTAATTTCAGATAATGAGTTTCTTCAACTCCTCATAGATGATTTAAAAAAGTATAATCCCCAGGCAAATATCCTTCATATAAGTGAAACCAAATTTGAAGAATACATAAAGCAGCCCTTCGACAAATTTATTTTATCCAATCAGGGTCTTATAGATAGAGTGACTGAATTGAATGCAGGAGAAATAAAAGGGGAGATATGGTGCGTTCAGGAGGGGAGAACCACACATTTAGCAGAAGGTGAAGAAAAAATAAGCTGGTTTCCATCTAATATGAAATTACGCAATTATGTTCGACTAGGAAAGCTTGCACTGAAAATCAACCGACCAGCTTCAAATAAAGTCAGCTCTATTCAAGAAAAAGATAGAAAGACTGAACCGGAAGAAGCAAAAGCTGAGCCCAAGAAGCAGGGTGAACAAAAAACAAAAGATAAGGAAAATAGCAAGAAGGCGATTGTTCAAAACACCTCCAACGGTGATGAAAATAGGACTTTCCATAAAGAAGAGAAGGAAGTACTTAAACCTAAAAGTATGGAAGCGGAAAAGGAGAACAAAAAAGAACAAAACAACAATAAAATCGAATCGTCCGGTCCCCCTAAGAGTAATCCTAGTGTTCCATCAAACACCCAAACGCCTTCTCCAGAAACAACTGAAAATGGTCCATCTAATAAAGACACATCAACTACTGAAGAAAAGACGGAAAATAGCCATGTTGTGAGGGATGAACCTACAAAGGAAGAACCACTTCCTGACAGTAAAAAAGAAGCTTCTAAACATGAGGAAATAGTGAAAGATAATGTTTCGCCAGGTATTCACCATGAAGAGAAAGTGTTGTCCGCGGAAGAAAGTCGAGAATTACGAAAGGGGATACTTAATAAAAGGTCTAAGCGTGGTCAAAAAATTGCCGTTTGGTCCCCTTATGCTAGTCGAATGGGAGTATCTACGTTTATCTTTAACTTTGCTATCTTCTTAGAAAAAGCGAAGGTGGATACGAATGTAATTGAAGGGCTGCGGCCTAATGAATTTTTTAAAACCATGTTGAAGAGGTATGAGGATATGCCGGAGAATTGGGTTTCATTTATCCGTTATATTCGAAACAAAAATTCAAAAGTTGAAAGCTTGATTTGGAATTATCAAGGAGTGACATGGCTCCCTTTAGATGATGGCGATTGGGAATTGAATTGGAGCGTATCGGAGATAGACGAGTATATCCGAATTGGAGATGGTTTTGATCTTTCGCTTATTGATTTACCAGCTGGTGAAATGGAAAGCTATACATTAGATACTCTATCCATTGCAGATGAATTATGGGTAGTCTTGGATGGTTCTTATCAACAAATGACTGCTTGGAAGCAATACATTCAGGAAATAGCCAAACAACAAAATATTAAGGTGAAGCTACTATTCTTTAGAGATTTTCCTTTTGTTAAATCGGATCAAATAGCCGAAGAAATTGGATTTCCTATCCTGGCCAAAATTCCTGATTTAACCGAACCGGTATACAAAAATTATTACCAGAAGAAGCCTTTAATCTTTTATAAAGACGCATCAAATATACTTGAACCACATTTTCATGAAATTGCCCAGACGGTCTTAGGAGAACAGTATCAAGAAGCAGTTCCCTCAAATCCACTTTTTCACCTATTGAAAAGAATTAAGTCTCGTCTATAGTTTCTTGATTATGCGTTTAAAATCGTTTATAGTTTAAGCAATTAGACTTTTGCTTTATCTTAATTTGCAACCTTGATTCAAGGTTAGCGGGCTAATCATTAAACTTTAGGCGGTCTCTGAGACTGATAGATGACACAATACGTGTGCTTTTCTATCGTCTTAGGGACCGCCTTTTTATGTTCAAAAACGGAGGTGAGGAAAGTGAATGGGAAGAAACTGAATGAAATTAAAAAGGTATTAATGAGTGAAAAGGGGTACATCCGAATCGGTTCTCACACAAAAGAACGTTTGCGGGTGAGAGGTTACACTAAGGGGGATATTGTTTCCTGCATTATGAAAGGTCGGCTATGTGAAGTTCAATATGGATACAACCATACAATTGGTCAAAATGTCTTTTCTTACGTAGTCGAAGGTAAAGATTCTAGCCACAACCCTATCGTAGTGGTTCTATCTGAAGAAGGACAAAGCCAGTTTCTAGTAGTTACAGTCATGCCACCAACAGACCGTAATCGCTTTTTTGATTGTATTGGTTGATTGGTAAAAGGGAGAGGATGTTTATTATGAGTAAAGACATGAGAGGTACTAAAATACCAGGGTGGTTCGAGTTTTACCGAATAGCTTGTCCTATTTGTAATAAGTCTGGTGGATGTATGCAAAATCAAGAAGGTGATGTGGTGGCTTGTATAAGAGAGGTAAGTGATCGGCCTTTTAGTAAAAATTCAAGTCTTCCATCTTATCTCCATTTCTTAAAAGGGGAAAAAAAGCGAAGAAAGATTGACCCAAGCCAAGCCGCTTCCATATCCGGAGAAAAGAAACTAGATGAATATACGTTGAATGAAGTCTATCAATCTCTTCTAGAGCTTTTGAAATTAGATGAAGAGCATTATGTTCACCTGACTAGTAAAAAGCGTCAATTATCTGATGAACAAATAAGGGTTAGAGATTATCAATCTTTCCCTGATAAGCCTTGGGAAGCCGTAAAGCTTCTGCAACAATCTTTAGGCAGAGACGAGTTTAAAGGCATCCCTGGTTTCTTTGAAGCGGAAGGAAAGTATGGAAAGTATTGGTCCATTAGTGGTATGAAGGGTATATTAATCCCTTACCGTAACCTTCGAAAGGAAATCATAGGATTTCAATATCGTTTGGATCAACCGCCTAACGATGTGAAAGTACAGGAGAGAAAACAAGGATTAAGAGCCGTTGTAAAGGAACAACCAAATTTAGTGCAGTTCCTTTACGAAGGAGAAATATTATTTGAACAAAGATTGGACGTTGGGGAAACAGTAACCGTATATAGTCCGGAATCATCCATTCAAGATACATCAGATAGCATTTTAGGATGGGTTACATTAAAAAAAGGAAACCGTTATTACTGGTTGAGTTCTGCAAAGAAAAACAAAGGTGCAAGTTCTGGTGACCCCGCTCCCATTCATGTTACAACGCCTACCCACCGAATGACTCGGTTAAAAACAGGTGAGCCTCTTACATCTAAAAAGGTCTGGCTAACAGAAGGAGCATTGAAAGCAGACATATCCAGCGATTTAGTATCAATGCTAATGAGTAAAGACCAATTGGCAGCCTACGGCGATACCTTTATCGCATTACCTGGCGTCAACTCATGGCAAATGGTACTACCAATCCTTAAAGAAATGGGGGTTGAAGAGATCAACCTTTGCTTTGATATGGATGCAGTAGACAACATATATGTAAAAGCGATTTTAATGCAGTGCATTAAAAAACTTAAAGAGGAAAAATATCATGTGAACATGGTCGTGTGGAATTCGGAACATTCAAAAGGAATCGACGATCTGCTATTGAGTCGCAAATTACCGCAATTTAAGAGGTTATTTTAATTGAATTTTCGTAATGATAACTAATCTTTATACAAAGGGAGAGAACGTAAAATGAACCAAGAACCGATAAACATATTAATGTCACCAGGCTACGAAGTAACAGTCCATTCGATTGATTGGTTGCCAGAGTCTGATGGGCAAATCATAGGTCATATGATGATCGCAGAAGGAGAAAATAAAGAAGCGGAACAGTTCGATATGTGGTATGAGGATGATGGATATCATCATATCTGTATGGCAGGCGAAAAAGATGGAGAAACTGAAGTGTGGCTTGTCATGGACTTGCTTGAGGAAGAATATCTGAATAACAAATATTTCTCATAGAGAGTATTTAAAAGGAACAAAGCTATCTTCTAGTAATATAGGAAGGTAGCTTTGTTGTTTTGTTCATACCCAAAGAAATAGAGAGTTGCATTCTTACAGAAAATCCAATATTATATACATAGATTTAAATTACATATTCGTTCAACGGGAATCCCCCGAAAAAATCATGAAGAGTTAACTTCTTTTTTGAAGTCACTTGTTCATGGTTTTTTCGGGGGATTTTTTTGTTTCTCCCAAAGGAGGTGAAATGATGAAGAGTACAAAGAAAAGTGCAGTTATTCTTTTAACACTAACCGCCATTTTCGCATTCAGCTTTATTCTTATTGGACCAGACTATGTAGATGCTGCATGGGAGAAAGCCGGAATTACACCTGATGGAAGCATTGAAAATAGTGGAATCTATGATGATCTAGACAAACTTGTTTACTTCGTAATGGCCTTAGGGGGATTCTGGATATTAGCTTGCTTGATTTTTGCAGGAATTAAGCTAGCTTCCGCACAAGGAGGCAACCCACAAGGTCGTACTGCTGGATTCATTGGTCTAGGAATGGCTTTTGTTGGTGGTTGGGTAATTATGAAAGCCTATGATATAGCCGGTTGGATTAGCGGTTTTGGTGGCTAATACTTAATAAATATCTAATAAAACCCCTCTAATCGTTTAGAGGGGTATATCTTTACCGCATAAGGGGGATTTTATGACACGAAAAGTAACCGTTCCTATTGATATGTCTAGTGAACAGAAGACAATACTTGGCATCCTATCCAAACGGCAACTTATTTATCTCATTGTTGGAGGATTACTGATATATTCCTATACACCAGTTGTTTATGGGTTAGGTCCTACCTTCTACATAGGAGCACTGTTGTGTATCTTTGCTGCTTTACCTGTAGTAGCAATTGTTGGGGTGTTCGGCTTTCTTAGGAAACATAAATATAATCTAAATTTCGATCAATACTTGCTTATCAAGTTAGGATATAAAAATCAAATTGGTGTATGGCGAAAAGGTTCCAGTTAGAACCTTTTCAGAGAGAGGAGGATTTAAGTGGAAATATTATTCATGATTATATTCGGACTAGCCATTTATATTTTCGCTAGGAAGATGGAGAAAAAGCCCATACTTCCTTGGAAAGGAAATGGTGTTACATCATCACATGATCATAAATCGAAAAAGAAAAATAAACCTAAAAAGCATGAGGTTGAATTAGATGAAGAACCAAACCTATTTAGAGACTTTCTTTCAGATGTGAAAGAGATTGATAACCACATGCTTAGATACCATAACAACAAATTTGTTTTGTATGCAGAGGTTAATCCAGTTAACTACTTCCTGTTGTCCCAAGAGGAGCAGGAAGCCATAGACGTTTCGTTCGAACGGTGGTTAGCTCAATTAAACTACAATGTGCAATTCTATCTGCAAAACCGTTACGTGGATTTATCTGTGCCGATTCAACAAATGAGAGAAAGCATGATGGATGCTGATAACTTACATGATAATGCAATTCAGTATGGACGTTCTTTAGTAGAGGATCTTGTGAAATGGCAAACTATTACACCGAGGTATGAGACGAAGAGGTATTTGTTGTTTACTCATACGGTTAACTCCAATGACATTACAGCTGAGGATAGGGAAGAATTAGAACAAAAAATCGTTGAAAAAGCTTTTGCTGAATTATATAGACGTTTCAATACGGCTAAGAGTCAGCTTAGAAAAGCGAACATGGATGTTGAACTTTTAACTAATGAAGGAATCGGTGAAGTTTTATATCACACATTCAACCGCAGAAAAGCTGTGAAAAATCGTTATCAAGATTTCGGGGTTAAAGAAATGTTGGCTCTTTATGTCACCGCAGAACAAGATAATGCTCGAATCGAACTCGTGAAGGAGGGGGTAGATGATGAAATTGCTCAAGAAAATCATGAACAACCAAGAAAAGCCGAAGAAGCAAGCTAAAATTTCGAAAAAGAAAAAGAAGCAGCATGAAGAGGAAGCCGCAACTCAAATTGAAACCCAACCAACTTTGTGGGACATTATCTCACCGGATGGTCTAACAATAAATTCAGAAGACTTCGGTGTAATGAAGCAATCGCTAGGTACGAAAACATACTTTCGTCCCTTTTATATTCCGAGAGATGGTTATCCGAGGAAGATGCAAACTAATTGGCTTTACTCTATTACTTCCAGTGGAGAAGCGGATGTAGTGGTAGATGTGAATAAAGTGAGTAAATCCGATGCAATCCGGTCCCTCCAAAGACAGCTCACCATGCTTCAATCCAATTTAGCTTTCCAGAATAAAAGAGGAAATATTGATCAAATCAATGACATTAAAACTAAGATATTTGATACGGAACAACTCATGGACGAAATACAGTTCTCTGAAAATGATACGTACTCTATATCTACAATGGGGATGCTTTTTGGTCAAAGTGAAAAAGAATTAGACGCGTATAGTGAAATGGTTGAGGACGAGCTATCCGGTAACTTTTTCAAGATAGCTCCTGCGTGGAGCAGAGTCAAAAAAGGACTAAGAAGCTCGATTCCCATTGGTAATAATGAATTAGAAGATTCACTACGGAACATTGACAGGAGGGCATTGTCCACTTTCACACCATTCATCTCAGGGAGTGGAAGGTACACGGGTGGAGTTCCTCTAGGTATTAATAAAATCACCGGCCAACTTGAATTTATTAATAGTTTTGGTAGTGAAGAATATCGCCCCCAAAACTACAACTTAGGGATCACCGGTATTCCTGGTTCAGGTAAAAGTCTTGCCATGAAATTAAAGATTGCGCGTGAAACAAGTGGAGCTAATGTATGGTCTACTGTTATAGATCCTGAAGGAGAAATGGTATCCCTCACAAAAAGACTCGGAGGAATCAACCTTAACATCAGTGAAGAAGAGAAAATTTGTATTAACCCTTGTGCTATTAGTGCAACGGACGTAGAAATCGATTCGGACGACGTTGAGGAGTTGGAATGGTTAGAAGACGATGATGAAAAGGAAATCATCGAAAAAAACGGAAAAAAGTATATCCGGTTTGTTCCATTGCGTGAAAAGCAAAATGAAATTCTTAGCTTCTTCGACATTATTGTAAGAGGAAAGAATAGTGAAGAAGGTGGATTGGATGTTCATGAAAGGAACTATCTAGAGTCTGCCATAAAATATGTTTTTGAAGAAAGGTTGAAATTCAATTCCCATCCTTCTTCCTTGTATGAAGATAAAGTGCAGGAAGTAGATGGTCAATTGATACAATCACAAGTTAGAAAACCGGAACCTACCATAAGTGATATCTATGAATACTTAATTGAAAATTTTATAGAAGAACTAAATGCTGAACGTCTGATTGCAGCTATCCGCCCATTCCTTAAAAACGGAAGCAAGCCAATATTTGATGGCCAGACTTATTTAGGGAAGGGAGTCACTCAATCTCTTAACTCTTCAAGACTAGTAAACTTTAATATTAGTCAGATGGAAGAAGGTTTCTTAAGACCGATTGCTTACCATGTAATACTAAATTACTTATGGGAATATTTCGCGAAAAACAGTGATAACGCAACAAAAGAGAAGTACATTTATTGCGACGAACTCTGGCAGTTCATTGATAATGACCAAACGGTTTCCTTCTTCGAAAAAGTAGCTCGGAGGGCTAGGAAGAGAAACTGTGGTTTATGTTGGGCTACACAAGACTTCGCCAGAATTCTTGAAAATACGAAAGCCCGCGGTATTCTTTCTTCTACATTTACCATTCTGTTCATGCAACAGAACAAAATAGATTTGAAGAAAGTAAAAGAAAACTTTGACCTCAGTGATGGCGAAATTGACATCTTATTCGGAAATCCGGAAAAGGGAGAAGGGATATTAAGAACAGGTAAAAGCTCCGTCTGGTTAAAAACGAATCCTAGTGAAGATGAGCTCACATTTATTGAAAGTAATAAAGCTGTATTAGAAAAAATGCTACAACGTAAAAGGCAGAACATGTAAAGGTGGGTCAACATGGGATTCATCGGTGATCAAATTGTAAAAATAGTAGGTGGATTAATTGCCACACTGTACACCTGGCTAGTAAAACCTTTCCAAGATTTAAAGTTGTTTAAAACATTAATTTTTGGAGAGGACAGCGATGAAGAATTAGCATATGGCATATTTACACTTGATGAACTAGAGAAAATTTATCAACCAGGAATGAACATCACTGTCATTTTAGCAGTAACTGCAATCTTGATAGGTATAACCATTGCAGGAATAAAAATTAGTTCATCTGCAATAAATCCGTCTAATAGGACATATGTCTATGAATTTTTAAAGGATTTAGCTATTGTGGCTATAGTATTTTTTAACCTTAGCACAATATATACATTAATTTTCGGTGTCAATTACTCAATAGTTAATGTATTTTCAGCATCGCTTGAATCAGGAGAGCTAATAGAACTTAAAGAAGAGATATCCATGGAAGGTGATGACTTATTAGGGGAGTTATTAATAGGTTTAACCCTTATAGGGTTAACTGTATGGGCTAACTTTTACTATCTTATGCGAAAGCTGACTTTGCTATTGTTTATGATTCTTGGTCCATTAATGATCGCTCTATACCTTATTCCACAAACCAAAGCTATTACTGCGGGATGGTTTAAAGAGTTTGTAGGAACTGTATTCGTTCAAAGTATTCATGCTTTTCTTTATTGGGCAACCGCTTTAATTAGTTTATCTAAAGGTGGCATAGAAGCTTTAATTATTTATGTAATATTCATCCCAACTTCAGAAGCCCTCCGTTCTCTATTCGGTCTTGGTGGAGGGATGCAAAATAACTTATCTAAAGCTGGTTCTATGATGGGTATGTCAGCCTTGGCTGGAATCTATGGCAGTGTGAAAGGGGCAACAGGAGATAAGTCCGTCACAGGAGCATTGAAAGGTGCTTATAACGGAGTTAAAGATAGAAAGAGTGGTAATGAGTCCATAGAGAATGACGAAGACGGTAAGAAGGTAACTTCCGCAGCCAACTCAGGAACAGATACCGGGAGTACTACAAAAGCTGAAAAAATGCTTAAACCGGGAGAGATTACGTCTAAAGCTGGTAAAGCAGCTTTTGGAATGATGGGTTCGGTCGCAGGATCACCATTAGGTCCAGCTGGGAGTATTATGGGTTCAACAGCAGGATTCGTTGCTGGTGGTGCGATAGGCGGTGTTGCTGGTCGAGTGGGTGGAGCTGGAGCGTCAGCCCTCGGCTTGGCCGGTGGTAAAGTTAAAGAAGGTATCAAAGAAGGTAAAAATAAATTTAATAACGTAAAAAATGCAGAAGATATAGCCGATTCTCAAGTTGCTAGTGAACTAGCTGATAATGAAACTTCGAAATGGGCTAGTGACAATAAAGATCAATTTAGAAAAGATATGAAAGAAAGGTTCCCAGATGCACATGATTCAGCTATTGATGGTATGTGGGATGAAGAAGTGGATAAAGTTCGCGCAACAAATATTCAAAAAGCTAAGAAAACAGTTGGTGCAGTCAGAAAGAATGATGGGAAATACGCAAATGCTCAAAGTTTAGCAGATGCCAATACGAACAGCTTAACTAACGAGTGGGCGAATGAAAACAAGGATCAATTCTATGAAGACTTTGAGAAAAATAATCCATTAACTTCTGATATGACAGAAGGAGAAATATTGGAACGAGGTCAAAAACGAGGTAGAGAATGGAAAGAAACTGTTGATAAGAAGAGGGATCAATACGCTGGTGTAACAAATGGAATTGCCCAAAAACACGCAAAAGGGCTCTCTCCAAACCATGCTTTTATAAGCAAAGAGGATTTCTCTAAAGACCTTGCTTCAGAAGCTTATGATCTTGATAAGAGTTCTTATGTGGATAATCACATGAAACAACAATCTTCCCTGTCTACTCAAGAGTTGGAAAACCAATATGAAAAGAAAAACCCGAATCGTAAAGAGAATCTAAGAGGTGTGATTGAAAAAGATAGTGAAAGGGATTCTTCTCAAAATGCTTCAGATTTAGCTAACACTTCTGCAAATCATTTAACAGAAAATTGGGCTGGTGATAACAAACAGAAATTCTTTAAAAATTTCAAGTCAAATAATCCAGAAGCGTCAAATGAAGATATTGAGCTAGAGTGGAGCAGTGCATTAAACAGTAAGAGAAAAGAGTTCATGACCGCTTCGACATCAGCTGCTCAATCATTAAGTGGTTCAAACGATTTAAAGAATAGTAATATCTCAACGGGAGATTTTTCTGATCAACTTTCCTCAAACCTACTTAATACTGAAAAGAAAGAATATGCGTTTAACCATAAAAACGGCACTGAAAATGCGAAACAAGATATTGAATTGGATTTTGACTCTCAAAGTAACGGACCTAGGAAATATCTACAACAGGCTAAGAATACCAGTAACGGTGTGAAAACCGGGCAACTTTACAATCGGAAGGATGTAAATACTGGATATCTCGCATCTCAAATCGCAAATGTAAAAACTGCGGAAGATAAACAACAATTTATTCAAGATAAGAGCAACAACTCTGATTTATCTATGGAGCAAGTCGAACAACAATGGTCTGCTAAAGAAGCAAGTGTCCATGCAGGGCATTTGAAAAATTACAGTCAAAACATGCCCCAACAAATAGGGTTAGATCAAAGCATTAGTAGGTTTAAACCAAATACAAAAATGAGGGGAATTTCAGCTGGTGTAGCGGGCATTACTGGTGGCGTAACGAGCATTACTGGTGGTCCAGCTAGTATTGCGACAGGTGGCGTAGCGGGAATTGCCACTGGTGGCATAGCTGCAGGTATTGCCACCAGTGTAGGTACTTCAACATTTGGAAAAATGATGTCAGATTCCAAACTAGGAAAAGTTACGAAGGCTGGTATGATAGGGTTTGGAAGTGGATTTTCCAATGCAAACAAATCAGCACCTACCTCTAATTCAAGTACAGAGATTATGACTGCACCATTGGTTAACGGCATTTCTGAGGCTAAAGAAAATATGAAAGTAGCCTGGAACACTCCTCAAGATGCAGAAACTCTCAAGAGTAAGCAACAAGGTTTCACCAATGCAGTTTCTTATACTGCAGGTGTTATTGCGGGGCCTGGTGGCTATCAAAAAGCAGGAAAATACGCAAATAAGTACAATCCATATAATAAAGCTGTTAATCAACAAACCCAAGAAGTATCTGATATTGGTCATATGGCCCAACAAGTTGATGATGGTTATGGAAATAAAAAAATAGCTCCCGGTGCACTCAGAATGGTTACAACGGGGGATCAATCTTATATTCAAGTTAAAGACAAAACAGGACAACAACAAATTGTTTCTAGATACGGTTCTGGTGATAGCTCCCTTAGAAAAGGAGAAACAGTTTATCAAGATTTGAACATAGAAGATGGTTCCCTGGTACAACAATCCACACCTTATAAACTAGACAGTGGTGGAGGTAAACTACAAACTAACCGTTCTATTAACGTGAATCCTTCTAGATTAGTCAGCACCAAGACTGTTAATCATCAAGAACCTAAAGATATCCAGTCTATGAATCAAGATGTTGACGCAGGACAATTCACTTCTGATGATGTTCAACGTCAAACCAGGAATATTCGGATGGTCGTTTCTAAAGAGAGAAGCTATATGGTTGCAGAAGACATGAACACTGGTCAAGATTATCGAGTCTCACCTTATGGGAAAGGAGATGCACGGCTACAAACCGGAGAAGAAAAAACCGTAAAGTACAATGTTCGAAACAAAAGAATAGTTAATGACGAAGTAATTGATCAAAACGGAAAGGAAGATCAAGATTACACAAGTTCTTTAAGTCCTGATGATTTAATTCCTTCAAGTGAAAATAAGCGTCTTCAAAGAAGAAAAGATTTTGATAAAGTACGTCACCAAAGTATAGGGGGGGCTCGCTAAATGGCCATGCGAGACCCTCACCAATCTGATCGTGAAAATAAGTCAGAAGTTAGAAAAGTAGTTGAACATAAGGCTAAACAAAAAGCTGGGAAAATGGGAAAAAAGCTTCTTAAAAAATTAGGAAAAAAAGGTGCTAAACTAGCAGCTAAAGCAGCTATGAAGGTAGGTCTTCTTTTTGTTAAAGCATTAGTAGCTATTGTAGGTTATATTGGATTACCATTCTTCCTCATTATGTTAGGGATAATAGTACTAGTCATAATCATTTCCTTGGTTTCGTCTTTCTGGTTCAGCTCAGGGGAGGGATTAGAAGGTAAAGATAAAGAGTTGCATGAATATATCGTTGAACAGTCCGAATCTAGCGTAGACATGTCTAACCCTACCGAAGTTCCCTATAAGGTTCCTGTAGAACTTATATCAGCTGTTATTATGCTAGATGTTATGAAGGGAGAGGACCGAAAAGAAGTAGTAAAAACGATGGCCGAAGACTTAGCTCCTACTTTCACTTATGAAAAGTTCAATGAATACACAGAGAGTCAAACACAAGAATGTATAGAAAATGATTGTGAAGAGTGGACAGATATAGAAAAGCAAAACAATTTCGTGCAAAAGCTAACTCTTGTTGACTTTTGGAGTGGTCAAACGCAATTTGATTATGAATCATATAAGACGAGCTGGGAAGTTAAAGAAGAAACGAAGGTAACACGTAAAGATGGTGCAGTAAAAACTAAAACAAGGATAAGAAAACAAAAGTTTCGGTCCACTGAAAATACCACATCAGATTACTTTACTTTTGACCAAATTCTTAACTCGCATGATTTAGGATTAAATGATAAGCGTCTAATTCAAGAAAATTTCTTAATTGCTGGCGGGGAAATGAATTATATTAGTTGGCTTGAAGGTAACGCAGGTTTCGGAGGAGGGAGCTTTCCAGGGTTTAATGGAGTCATTATCCCTGGTTCCAACATCCCTGCTGAATACATGGAACATTACTTAAGTGCAGAGAAAGAATACGGAGTGGACTGGTTTGTTCTAGCTTCATTACACTTTGTAGAGACGGGATTTAGTACCCACCCGACGATGGTATCTAGTGTTGGGGCAATTGGGCATGTTCAATTCCTTCCTGCAAGTTGGGCCGGATGGAAATATGATATAGGTGGTGGTTCTGTACCAGCCTCTCTCGACATAACCAACTTAAGCGTCATCAAAGGTGGGGGCGGGTACGGTGTGGATGCGAATGGAGATGGAAAAGCTGATCCTTGGGATGTAGCAGATGCAATTCATACCGCTGCCAACTATCTTTCCAAGAGTGGTTACAGCAAGGATAAGAGGAAAGCAATTTTTAATTACAATAGGGCAGATTGGTATGTAGAGAAAGTAATGAACAATGCTCAAAAATTCAAGGATGCAGCAGTATATAAACCTGCAGATGGAGTTCCAGCTTATGGGGAGAATTTAATGAGACCTACCCAAGCTAGTGTTTCATCCTCTTATGGAATGCGTTTTCATCCTATTCATCACGAAATGAGATTACATTCGGGGATTGATTTAGCTGCAGTCGGAAAGGTTCCTATTGTAGCTTCAGCAGATGGTGTGGTTGCAAGATCTAAGTATAATGGTGCATTAGGACACCATGTGATGATTGATCACTCAATAAACGGGCAATATGTACAAACAGTTTATGGGCATATGAGAGGTAGAAACGTTAGGGTTGGACAAACCGTTAGCCAAGGAGAGTTTTTAGGCTTCATGGGGTCTACAGGTAGTAGTACTGCCCAACACCTTCATTTCGAGATTCATGTAGGGGGAAGTTACAATGGTGCCAGATCATTCAGTGTAGACCCTGCTAAATACATTAACTTTTAACTTGTATAAGAGCATACTAATTGCTCTTATACATCCTACTCAATATAAGGAACGGAGCATTATGTATGTTTAGGTCTTTCATCGTAATATTTCTGTGTATAGTTATAGCAGGCGTTTCCTTTATTATTTGGAATACCAACTCCACAGGAGAGAAATTAGATTTAGAGAAGAGCAGCGGTGACCTAGAGAAGGATATAGAAAGTCTAGAAGCTTTAGAAAAAAACCTCAATAGTGTAAGTTCAGATGAAGAAGGTCATGAACATAATTCTGAGGGTTTTGGACCAATGGAAAAATATCAAGATAGAGACGGAACGATAAAATTTTTCTTTGGGTCCATTATGATGGAGAACACAGATATATTTATTCAGTCTTTTAAAACAGAAGTTATTTCCAACGCTCTATTTGCTAAGAGTAATCCCGATAAAGATAAAGTTGCTTTAGATCTCATTAATAAAATTAGTAGAAAAGGGAATTTAAAAGATATTTCAATTAAAAAAGGAAAAGCACCTTTAAGAGTTTCATCGGATGAGTATTCGATAACCCTATGGTATAAAGATGGGAAGAGAGCGGAGATTCCACTATCATTTTCGTCTTATTCATCAACTCACCATCCCGATAGTGGGTCTGTATATGTTATCGAAACGTCACCCTTGGAAATAATTAAAAATATTGAAGGTTCACTAAAATGAGAAAAACCCCCTTAGTCTAATTAAACTTCGGGGGTTTCGTTTTTTTGTTTTATGCATTCTACTTTTGCTTTTTTCCAAGTACCGAAAGCTCTATAATAAGCCCCACTGGACGGTAAATTATTTGATTTAGCGTATTCATCCCATTCTTTCATGGTACTTGAAGTAAATGTTTTGTAGTGACATGATGCATGGTTTAGCAAAGTTTCTTTGTTGTATTTAAATCTTTCAGGCAATCCTGCATGCCTCCGTATTTCGTTCCATCCCAAATGCTTTCTAAGGGTTTTGTAAGTGGGTAAATTCTTTTCTTTAGCGTATAGATCCCATTGTTGCCTGTTAATTAAGTTCTTTCCGTGTTGCTTTAATATTGTAACAATATCATCCTTTGAATACCCTTTTTTGGTGGTAGTAGTTTTTTCTATGTGTAAATATTCTTTAATTTCGTTCCACTTTTTAAAAAAGCTTATATAGGTTGGTGAGGTAGGGAGTCCTTTGTGACGAGCATATTCATCCCATTCTCTTTTACTCGTGAATTTATCTGAATGGGCTTGCGCTATCTCTAAAAGAGTTTCCTTGTTATAACGTACGTTTTTTATGCCCTTAACCCCTAATGCTTTTTTAAAATCGTTCCAGCTTCCAAAATAATAAACAATTGTAACTGATTTGGGCAAATCATGGAGTTCTGCATATTCATTCCAATGCCTTACTGTAGTAACTTCATTCTTATGTCTCTTGATTTCGGATAATATTTCTTTCCTAATCGTCTGTTTGTCTCTCATTCAATCAATCATCCTCAATAAGATTCAGCCTGCTCATGTTCTTCTCTCATGTATTTTACTATATCCTCATTAGGAACATCATATTTCTTTAATTGATTTACTGTTTCATCAAACTCTTTTTGAGTACTTTGCTGAGAAAGCTGATTGATGAATTTTTCTTTTACTTCAAAATAATGTCTTTGAACCAAATCTACATACTCTCTATAAGATGGTCTACGTCCGTAACTTTCGAAAATGAAAGGTAAATCTTTGATGTTTTTGCAATCGATGATCGTATGGAACTCACTTAAGTTATATGTGTCATTTGTAACAGAAAGTCGCTCGGAATGCCATTCTTTACGTTCAAAATTATGAATAAGCGAATTTGTTTCTCTAGTTACTGGAACACTGCTTTTCTTCATATGTACTTTTGAATCGTATTTTTGTAAATTTATTCTTTCCGCATATACCTTGTCATAATAACATAATATCAGGACATCTAAAGGACGTGGAAGAATCATGTGAAAGTCTTTTTCATTCCTTACTCCTATTAAAAAATTAGTATCACCAGGAGTAGGGAGACGATGAAGTCTTCTTTTAGCTTCTTCTTGGCTGATCTCATTTGTAAATCCTTCTTCGCACCCCTCATACATAAGTATTGCTAATTCTTTGTTCTTGTATTCTAATTGAGCTCTTTCCTTTTGTTCGGGAGTAAGGGGGGATTGCTTACTTGCTTTCCAATAAGAGTTTATGGTTAAGAATACTAATGCAATTAGAAGAACAGGTGAAAATACTATGATAAGTAAGGGTAATAGTGTATATTTTGCTGCTTTAGTTTGTGAAATAGAAGCAAGCATTAAAAATGAAAATATCAGTACCCCACCAATGATAGTAAGTAAGATTGTTCCTATAAATGTTCCAATAAACACTTTAAGAAAAGTTAAGCTAGGTGCTCCTTCTTCAATTAACCCCAATCGATTATATATAGAAACAATACCTATAAAATCAAGAATGGGATAAATAAGGTCCCAACTAACCGCGATTATAAACGCAGCAATTATTCCCATAAGTCCCCAGAATCCATTTTGTTTTCCTCGATAATATTGTAAAGCTCCATCAGCTAGATGCAGAACTGTATTCATAAAGGCCACCACCAAAATTTTTATTTAAATTAATTATAACATATATACCGAATATTACACTAATATATGTAATTTAAAGTGGTATTATTTTATGCGCATGGTGTTCATGAATTTATCAATAGCTTTTGGCCTCGTTATGCTGGCGTATACCTCTTGTTTTCTGAATAAGTACAAGTGATAAATTAGAACAGGAATTACAAGAAATATGAGAAAAGCGAAATACAAGAATAGACCTTGAATTGGATTCTCCAATAGAAAAACATAAGTAGTATAAAACATTAATATTGACAGCAACCATGTTAGCCAAAATTGTGTTCGTGAAAGTTTGTGTTTAATTTCTTGATAACGTTGATAATTGTCTCTGCTAGATTTAGGGGTTTTATACCATGTATCAACTGCTTCTTCCATTTTTTCGTTATGTTCTTTAACCTCTGTAAATTCAGGGGATTCGTTGTCTTGTTCGATAGGTTCTGAAAAGTACTGCTCATATGTATCTTGTGAAGAGGTAAGATGTTCACGCAGTTCTTTCTGTAAAATAGCCCCCTCATGACGTTCTAAGTAGGATACAACACCTAAACCCTTAAAGATATAGAAGTAGCCTCCAGTCAACCAAAGAAGAGGTATTACAATCATTAAGGTACTGTTTAACCCAATTTCATTTGTCTTACTATATATCCATAAAGTAACAGCTGCTAATGAGATGCAACTTATGTAGAAGGCAAATCTTTTAAAGCTAAATGGCCAGACCATTTACTCAATCTCCTTTATGATGTTATTTGATTAATAAACTTTAATAATACTCATTAAATAGGGAAGCCATTTTTGAAAAACTCTATTGTTATTATATACAGTTTTTTACATTGAGGGTAAGGAAAGTTTCTATTCATCTATTACTTTGAACGAAATTAAAAATCACTAAGTTTATCAACCGCATCTCTAAGTTTATCATCAAGCACATGGGTGTATAATCGAGTTGTCTCTATAGCAGAGTGTCCTAATTGCTGTTGTACGAGTGCTAGATCATTCGTTTCATCCAGTAAGAAAGTAGCGAAGGAGTGACGTAGTTTATGAGCTGTCATATCTCTCGTATAGGCTTTAGCAAAACGCTTAATCATCTTTTGTATGGTTCTTTTATCAATAGGCTTAGGTTGCCCCTTAGGAGCTGTAACAAATACATATTCGAGTTCGTTATCAGGGTCATTATACTTTTTACCGCGCACTTCAAGGTAAGTATTTAAATCAGCTAATGCCTGGGACGAAAAGTAGAAGGAGTTAGTAGTATCTCCTTTACGTTTCATGTTGATCAACTTTTGTTTCATTGTAATGTTTGTGAATTTAAGGTTAACTATCTCTGAGACACGCATACCACTACCGAGCATTAAGCTTATTATAGCTATGTCACGTTCTTTATTTTTCTTGAAATGACCTCTTTGTTGATAAGAAATCTTGGGATCTTCTTCGTATTCATGCATTACGAATTGTAGAAAATCAAGCATTTCTTCCTTAGATACAAGGATTTTACCTTTTAAAACTTCCGCGCGAGCAGAGGGGTTAGAACGCTCCTTTTTTATTTCAACCTTTTCCATGACATTACGTTCCAGGTAGGTTCCGCCATTATCATTATCGGAGGTCTTAGAAAGGTACCTAAACAGGGATTTCAAAGCCGATAATTTACGCAATCTAGTGGCCTTTTCTTGCTTCAAACGATGCTCAAGATAAGACTCAAAACGCTTGATATCCCTAGCTTTCAGCGATTCTAAAGCAAAGAGGGGGAGGTCTTTCATAGTTTCACAAGTTGCCAAACCTTCACTCATTAACCATTCAAAAAATAAGCGCACATCACGGAGATAGCCAACTTTACTACCGGTTGATACAGATGTTTCGTCAATATAATCATTCACGTAAAAAGGGAAGAGAGGACGTAGTTTTTCTAATGTTTCAGATAATTTCTCTTGTTCAGTTTTATGTGCAGCCATCTTGAAACACAGCCTTTCATTAAAATATAATTCATTACAACAGTTCACAAAATGAAATTTAAGTGAATAGTTGCTTACATAATAATTTTCTTGTAATCCTATTTATTGAAATTTTCACATTCTTTCAAGTGCGTATCTATACAGTGTTTGCAGTATGTTTGTTCACATCCCGTGCAAAAATTTAAGTATTTCCATTCACGGTTAGGTCTAGAGCAAGTATGGTTAGAGCAATGTTTGAATCTGCGTGAAAAATGATTATTTATGATTTCACTAGTTATGATAATTCCCAAAACAGCATATGCAAGCGCTCCGTTATAATCTTCAATAACAGGAAGAGTTTCACCATTAATGTTCATATATAAATAAACTGGAGACGAAACCACAACAACACAGGATGATATATATAAAATCATATGAAGCAGTTTCTTATTGGAGTTAGCAGCCACTGCGGCGCCAGCGAATAAATAACCGGCTATAGTTAAGAGATTATTAAATCCATCTGATGTCTCATCCCATATACTAAACAGACCAGCTATCATACTAAACAACAATAAACCGATACCCAATAGCAGCCCGAATTTCTCGAATAGATTATATGGGTTGTATTCTAAAAATAACTTCTTAATTGGGTACCAAACCGCCCAAATGAAAAACATTATTAGGACAATAACCGCAATAACCGCAATACCTATAAAAACATTTTCCCAGTTCATCATTCATCCTCCAAATCTATAATTTTCCTTTCTAATCTTATATTATACCAAACATACATTCCCACAAACAACTATTCACTAAATCTGTATTTTGTGAATAGTTGTAAAACCACATTTAAAAAGAAGAGATCAACAAATGACCTCCCCCTTTTGTATTATATCTGCTCGCGTATTATTTATGGCTTAATTTATTGAATCACATAATTGGAGTATTAGTGGCGTTTTTCCAATCATCAAGTGAACTACAATTGAATATTAACAAGAATTTCTGGAGGTACTACATCATGGATAAACTTAATTACATCTGGGGCATATTGCATTAAAGGTATCGCACTCAATAGCGAAGCTGCTGTTCCTAGTTTCTCAAATGTTTTTCCTTTCACGTTTCCTTTTTCGTTTCTAAGTTCCTCTATTACTTCGCGGAGCATGTCTATCCTATCTGAATGAGTTGGGAATGTTTCAGTTAAATCATTAAGTTCTTTTTCCATCATTTCCACATTAACATCGGTATTCCAAGTGTTGATATTTATCACATCAGCTTGATTGAAAGTTATATTTGTAGCATTTTGATTATTGTTAACGAAATTCGCCATTATTTTAGTCCCCCCTTCCGCGGGTGTTAATTGTATCAGCTTGGTTGTAGGTTGCTACACCGTAGTTATTATTAACATAAGAGTTTGGAAGCTTGCCAGTTTTTAAAAATTCTTCTCCTGCTAATGTGTAAAAAATTCCTGATTCTTTTTCTATTACTAAATTATCATTTTTAAGGCTGGTAATTATTTCTTCAAACTCCTCTTGAGTAAGGATGTTATTTGCAGTTTCTATTAAATCATCATGTTCACTCATAGAAGTTGGCGCACCTCTACTTTTTTCATCATTAATATACCGAATTTCGTTTAAAATTTCTTTTATCCTTTTAGGACTCATAGTTATCCCCCTACAAAATAAATGTATTACGTCTGCTAAATCATAGCATAATTGGAAAAGTACATAGAAAACGGACAACAATTTCTGTGAAAATAAATTTTCTAGGATCATCGTTGCGTTTCACAATTTCCTCCGAACCATAAGATAACTCCAGAAATAAGAAGTATTATCATTACCCGATGGCCATGATTTTTCTGATAGAATCCCTTTTTATTTTCTCGATGTTTTAATCCCATATAAAAACCCACTCTATATTGACAATAGCGGGGGGTTTTCACATTATTGTTTTGAAGGAAGTGGAGGTAACGGTTCTCCGTTCATTGCTAACCACTCTAAATATAAATAGTTTTCTTGCAGATAAATCTCTTTTTTCTTACTTAAATGACTTAAATATTTCTCTGTATTTACACCGGCCACCTCTACCATGGTTACCTTGGGAGTATCATATAAGATAATATCTGGACGTATTTTGATTCCGTGCTCCTCTTTAATATCCCCAATTAGAGGCTTCTTAAAGTGTCTTTCCTCTTCAACAAGATAATCCACCATATCTTTTTCGTGTAATGATTCAACCGGAATCTTAGTTTTTTGTTCAGCTGGAATGAAGGATATGTATCTAGTTGCCATAACTCTTTTTCCTCTTTGAGTTTTATGCGGTTCTCTCCATATTATCCAAAAACCTTGTGCTACATTGTTCCTGATCTTTTCAGCTACAATTTTGGCTTCCTCATAAACGTTTCTTTCTACTTCAATATAAGTTATTAACTCACAAGAATCCTCTACCGAATATAAAGGTATTTTAATTTTAAAATCGAGGGTACTAGGTAGGACTTCATCGTGTATGTTTCCCCAACCGACAACAAAGTGTTGTTCTGAAACGAATTGTTTTTTCCTTTTTGCTACTAACAGATTATTGTAATTCAACGTGACACCTTGAACAGTCGTTTCGTGACCCGTTCTATAGAGTCTCTTGGAAAGGTTCCTTTGTCCATGTGGTTTGTATTGATGCCAGTTGCATTTTTGGAGCATGGTTAAAAATAAGGAGCTCAATCTACATGTACACAAAGGATCATCTTCGTAGTAAGAGTGGTTTCGACTGATAGGGTTCTTTTTTCCGATTCCAGAATTCGTATGTTTTTTGGATGTATCTAATTTGCTCACTTCAATAGAGCCGTCGTCTTTGATGGTTATTCCTTTTTTCTTTACTCCTTCTCGGTATTTCTTGTCATAAAAACAATATGTTTCATGTTCTATGTGACTGCTTGGTAAGTTAGCAATATAGTAGTGATTTCTAATTTTTCTTACTGACATTCTTGGATGAACGTTCTTTGTTTTATCACACAAACACTCCACATTAGTTCTTAAACCGTCTTTCTTGTGCCACTCTTTAAATAAAGATTGTTTTTGTTTGTCATCCATTTTAGATAAATCAACAATCTTATTAGCGACTTTTACTTCCACACTAGCACCTCCGCTCCGCAATCTCTTCAATTATGTATTAACCTTTGATGCTATGATTCACCTTAATTTTACCATAAGTTCTACAATTCCCCTTAATTTTACAGATTAGAATGTAAAAATGCCTACTGGTTAAATAAAAAAAACGCCTCTTTTCGTTTCAGAAACGTGTTTAAGTAAAGTATGGATATTATGGGCGATTTCAAAAATTTCTTTTACTATAAAACCATCCCGCAAAAAACCAGTAAACTAATGGTTAAAATCTTTGATAATAGGATTGAGCAGTCGAGCATCTATGTATAGATGATTTTCTTCAGCATCAAGTTGCTGATAACCAAAACTTCTATACCACTTTGTTAATCGTTTTTTCTTCACTTCATCATTGACCACTTCTAAACTGTTACCATGATCCATTTCTATAGGACAAGCAATTAAAGTGATGACCTCCGCTCCCATCACACGAGACAAATATTGGTGCACAGTTTTAAAAACATGAGTGCCAATTCCCTTATCTCTATACTCTTCTTTTATGAATATACGATGAATCAATCCAATCCTACTGAAGTCTTCAATATCTTCATCTTTTTTATCTATTAATTCACTAACTAAACTCTCACTCTCACCAGATACTGAATCAGCAGCATCAAAGAGTCCACCTTCTAAAAATTCATCGAAGATATACAACCCAACCTCCCCTATACTTAAAGGGGCATCACTGGTTGAATAGTCTGTATTCATAATATCAGCTTTGATTGTTAATACATCATTTCCATCAAATTCGTGGGTCCAGGTTCTAATTTCTACACCCTTGTAATTATCGTACATCCCTCTACCCCCTAGTTATAAGTGCAAGTAATATAACATTACTCTACTCTACTACAAAATGGAGCAACCCTTCCCATACTTTACATTTAGAGCACCTTTGAATTCTATAGGCTGCTCAGATGGAAATGCCTTCTTCCATAGGTCAAACACTTTGTAGTTGTGCTTGTCTCCACTGTTATTTGTAAGTTTTACAACGTGGAATCCATATTCATCGTTACATCTGGTCAAGTATTTCCCACTTCTGTTTGAATAAACCCTGCCGGAATTCGTGATTTCATATAATCCTTCATACCCCTCAATTTGAATATGTTTCTCCTTCAAAAGGTTTGCCTCCTTTATTCTGTCTTCATTGACGAATTATTTTATTCCTTTTATTTATATCGCGTTTATATTTTCTCCTGAATGTAGGATCCACTGAAAAGTTACTGAAAGAGACGGCTCCCCTAATCACATCTCTATAAAACTGATTAATTTCTCTCTTCAAAAAATGTGCAAGGTAATATGTAAGTGTGGGTTGGTCACAGTCGTAATCATTATGACTCAAAAACCATTCGACCAATCTTTCTAAATGAATCTCGTCAGGTAATAGGTAATCTCCTTTAAGGTGTTTAGAAGAATTAGTAATCGTGCCCACCATTTTAGTAGCAGAAATGCCACAAGAACTACCCAAAGCTTCCCAGTGTTGCTTACTATCGTACTTAGGAGCATATTTTTTCACTAGTGCTATTGCTTTTTCTTTATCCGTATGTATCCATCGTAAGTCTTCTGGTTGAATAATGTTGTTTCTCTTCAATTAAACCCTCCTCACATTACCTGGCATATAAATTCATGGAACTATTGATATTCCTCCCTCCACTCTTATCCGTTTCAACATTTGGACTAAGCCTAGGAAATAAGGAATGTGTCCAAGGGATAAAAGGCATAAAAAATGTCTGGAAAGAGAGGTTGGTGAGACTCCAATAAATAATTACAGAACCAGGATTCAAGTATAAAAAAAGTTTATCTGTTACTTGTCAGCCTATTAATTCTTTCTTGGAGATCCTCCTGTGTTGTGTTGCTTGGCTCTTCAAAAACATTTGATTCTTCTTTCGTTTGTTCAAACCACTGAGGTATCACTTCATTAGACTCATCAAGGGTAATAGGTGGAATAGTCATCCCACTTTCCGCTTCTTCCTTCATATCCCTTAGTAAGACATGGATCATCCCAGGCGGGTTATTTATATTATTTTTAGATTCAACATGCTTTACCAAAGAGAACAAAGATTGCTCAAACTCTTCTCCCCATAACTCTTTAGACCAAGTAATCCACTCATGAATGGTTGATTCTTTGACTATTTCTCTCTTTATCATTGAGTTTTCACGCAAACGATTAATTACATGTGATTCATCCGGTAATAGCTCCGGAATGTTTTTCTGATTCTTTTTAATATGGAACCGGATATGGGAAGTAGAACGCCCGTTTTTCCTTAATGGTTCATAGTCAAATGAAATGTCAGTCTTTTCATCTAATTCTTTCTTAGCAGGGTCAAGCACTCTTTTTCGAAAATTTGAGTAATCATTATATTTATTTTGGATGCCTAACATTAATCTTAGTTCTTGAATAGAAAACTCTGTTTTTTTTAATCTCTCCCACTTTTTCATAAGTTCATAGATTCGGATCGAATATCTACCGCTTAATCTCATGATATTTATGAGTTTGTAAGAAGTGAATTCTTTTTTCAGGTACAACAAGAAAGGTTTCATTTTTGGGTGGAAAGTAAAATCAATAGTCCCTTGCCACTCATTATATTCTGCAGTAGAAAGCCATTGAGTCTGCAATACTCCGCCCTCCCTCTTAATTTCAATCACCTTACTCAACAAACGCTTGGTGATTTCCTTCAATTCCTCATATTTTGGTCTCTTTAGACCCATCATATTTGTAAACTGACCAATTGAAAGTGTATAGGTCTGGAAATCTTCATCGTCTTTCTGAACTTTACTGACTATGTATAAGATGATTTTTTGCTCTCGTTCTGATAGTTGAGACGTATAATTTGCCTCGATCAGCTGGTTAGACTTTGTGACTGTGTTATTCATAATATCAGCATCATGCTTTGACATTTTTACACCCACCTTATTAATCGTACACCAATTAGATATTGTACGATTAATTATATAGGATAATCTTTCAATGACCAAGGAAATCCCCCCGAATCTGTACGAAAAGAACCTAAATCACTAATACGCTACCCGAATCTGTACGAATTCAACAGAGTAATAGAAAACTTATTTGATTTGGAAGAGAACAAAGCTATTCGAGGAGCAAAGGAAAGTAGAAATAAACGTTTCTTCTTTCGTTAAAGCAATATTCCTCTAATAATTTTTTATTCTCTCTCTTGATCATTACCCGAATCTGTACGATAGCACCCGAATGTGTACGACAATACCCGAATCTGTACGGTGAACCCGAATGTGTACGACGAACCCGAATCTGTACGATAGTACCCGAATGTGTACGATGATACCCCGAATCTGTACGGTGAACCCGAATGTGTACGACAATACCCGAATCTGCACGATGATTACCCGAATGTGTACGATGATACCCCGAATCTGTACGAAGAGATACCCGAATGTGTACGGTGGTACCCCGAATCTGTACGATGTTCACCCGAATCAGTACGGTAATTACCCGAATGTGTACGATTTAATTACTAAACCCCTATCCATACCAGGCTTTAACAGCTCCGAAAACAAGAAAACAAGAAATCAAATAAAACAATATGAAAAACATCAAAATATTAAGATATGATGTATGTCTTCACTTTAGAACTATAAATATGTAAAAAAAAGAACAGCCCTCCGCTGCTCTTTCATTTCAGCTTATATGAGTAAAACCTAGCTTTCCCCTTATTAATACATATGCGAAAGAACTATTAGTGTATGGACTATGCATTATGTCCTCCAACCTTATGGCTTCTTTCTAAGGTAATTCCTCCATCCGTATAACTACTTGCTCTTAATATGGCCGTACTTCCATATTTGTTACGGATCCGATCCATTACCTCACCTACATCTTTCTTTTTTGGTCTGTCGTCAAATAAATTTAATTGGACAGCACCTTCAGCATCCAAGTTAGTCAATGATACATAGGCCCTTCTGATTTTACTTATTCCATCATAATTACGATGGAAAAGCATTAGACACGTCTTATAAACGTCCATTGTAATATTTGTAGGTCTATCTATACTCATGGAGCGGCTAAAGCCTCCCCCTGTTTCCCTGGAATACCCGATACCTAAGTGAATGGTCATTCCTTCCTTATCGTCTCTCCTTGCCCTTCTACAAGCTTCCTCGCATAAATCAAGAATACAAGCGTAAATATCTTCTTTATCGTAATCCCTCATAAGCGTGATACCATGACCATAAGATTTCTGGTCTGTCTTTACAAAATCACCATATACAGGACTTAAATCAATCCCCCAGGCGTGCCAATACAACTGCTCCCCCATTACTCCAAAGTTCTTCTTAAGGTTTTTTAAGGGGAATTTTGCAATCTGCCCGAGTGTCACAATACCCATCCTGTTTAAATTTCGTGTCATTCTACTACCTATGCCCCATACTTTTGAAATTTCTGTAGGCCAAAGCTTTTCTTGAACATCTTCGTATCGACATTCTGCAATCCCATCCGGTGACTTTTTAGCATGAATGTCCATCACAGCCTTAGCAAGAAACTTATTGTCCCCAATTCCCACGACGGATTCAATTCCAAATTGGTCACGAATATCATTCTTTAGTGATTTTGCTACCTCATGCGTATTTATACCCTTGGGGGGTAGGGTAATCCAACATTCATCGACTGAGTATAAATGTATCCCCTCTTTCGGAGCATACTTATGAAAGGTTTTAGTTATCTCTACAGAAACTTCTAAATATGTTTTCATCCGAGCTGGCGCAATAATAATATCAGGGTCATTAGGTAACTCGAAATATCGGCTAACATTACTAACACCATGCTTTTTCTTTAACGCTGGAGAGGCAGCTAAAACCACACTACCTCTTCGACTTGGGTCTCCTACAACAGCTAACAATGTTGTTTCTGGGTCCAATCCTCTTAAAGACATTTCGACGGACGCGTAGAATGAACGATGATCAATCATAAGCACATTATTTCGAGGATATCCTTTGTAATCCACTTCATTTACCACCTTTAACGAACGTTTGTTCCTATTATAACCGACTTTCTTTTATTATGTACATGGAAAAAATTTCGGGTATTAATTCATAACAAAATCCCCTCATTTTAGTAGGTATCAAACCTTGGAATGTGGGTTAAAACGCGGGAATTTTTATTTGTTATTCTTGCTTTCAACAATCTCTTTAATTAACTCTAAAGCTTTATCGTACTTTTTTGTAACGTTTGGATGGATGGGAAACGTAGTGGTTTTAACGGGAACCGGATATGATTTTCTAGGAGTATTATGCTCTTTATTGGACATACGATCACCTCTTTCAACATAGTGTATGCAGAAGTGATAGGAGTATGAAAAAACCCACAAAGAGTTCCTTTGTGGGTTTTGGAATATGATTAGACTTGTTCTAAGATTTTTTCTTCAAGGTCACGAAGACGTTTTTCAGTTCTTGAGTTATAAAGCTTATTAGCTTTCGTGACGGGTCTTTTTCCTGTCTGTTTGCGATTCTTTTGTTTTTCTTTCATACGCTCATAAGTTTCATTTGAGATTGAGTATGGCATGAAAGACACCCTCCTTCAGTACATTGTTGTACTACATTTAGTATATCATATTCCCTGTCACTTTTCCGCCTATGCCTCTTTTGTATTTTCAAAAGTGTAAGTTAAATTGGTGATGTGAGGACCGTCAACGTTGTCAATTATTCCTTTATCGGTTTGCAAGACCACTATCAACGTCTTGTCCATTGTATAAATTGGAATAATGATAAACCTCTCTATATTTGGTCTTTCAATCTCAATAAATTCTGCGTCAAACAGCATTTCAAACACTTTATCTTTAGCGGCTGATTCATTAAAGTCTTCTTCAGTATTAAAGGAAGCGCTCATTGTTGAGAAGTTGATTGTATGGCGATGGGCAATTGTATCAATAGTCTCACCCAAAGCATTTAGGAAATATTCGTCATCCGCATTAGCATCAATTTTATATACATAAGGATTAATCCTAAATTTATCACAATACACTTGAAGAAATTCTTCTAAAGACCTCTCGTAACTTAAATCATTGTCTATTCGGCCACATATTTCTTTTGCATTTTGTATTTGCTCTGTGCATTTATTGACCTTCATTAATAATCCTAATTCATTTTTCTTATAAGCCTCGACGTATTCATTTATTTCTTGTTCTTGTTCAAATTCAAACTTTCCTGCTTTCCGTATGACTGGAGTACTGAATACTGATATATCCGCAAAGATAATCACTATTGCTAAGGTTACAAGTGTTTGCCAATTCTCCAATGTGTAAACAGAAAGCATATAACCGATACCTAAAATTACGATGAAGAGTGCATAAAGAGACCTTCTAAATTTTCTCTTGTTATCTCTATATCGCTTCTTTGTCTCCTTAGACAATGTATCTTTGCTTTTCTTAGTTATTCTAGGTATCCACCGATAAAGTGTATAATACCAAGTGTGACCTGAACTTATAGTCCAAATATAGACTAAATAAGCTAACATAATACATAATCCAATTATAGGAGCTAAGTTTTGAATTTCCTCCATTAATAAAAACACCTCTCTTATAAATAATTTTTGATAAGTTTGAAATACCCTTTAAAACAAACTCAATTGTTGTTTTGGGTAGTCCTCTGATATCGTTCTTTTTTCCATTACAGGCTCCCTGGATTTAAAGCGTACTGACGAATTTCGATGCCTTTTATAAGCAGCACAGCCATTCATTGTCTCAGGTTACTTCTCCTTATAAATGCAATCTAATCTACCCATTTTGCAAATGTGGTGATGCCCGCAACAAGAAAAAGACTTGCTAAATCCGCTTTTAGTAAATCCGTTTCTCTCTTTAATCATAAGATCCTCCTCTAATTATCGCATATTTCTCCATAAACAGAGAAACGAGCGGTAATACATGGCCACTCGTTTCTCTCACTTTCTTATTAAGCTCCAGTAGCAAGTTGAATTCCCAAATAGGATTCAACTTCCTCTACTGTTACAAAACCACTCTTATAGTTGTTCACTACACTAATCAAGTATGTCAAAGAATCATAATCCCTTTCATGAACGATCCTCATGATTGGGGTTACTTTTTCAGTGTTGTGTTGAGTTAAGTTCAACATATCTAGATTAAAGAACCCACTTCCTCCAAAGACATTACACAATTCAAAATCTGATAAACCATGACCTTGAAAAGATAATAGCCAAGTAAGGACACAACCAAGGTACGTATGTTTTTCATCCTCTTGCAAGTACTTATCTTTGAGACCCACATCCTCCAGTAAGGAAAGAATAGAAGTCTCATGGGCTAATTGCACGATGGAATTTGTAGAATATCCAATAAAGTTTACCTCTTCACCTTTATATTTGGTGATTTTATGTTTAGATGTAACCAGTAACTGAGGACAATCATTAAAGATATGCCTTACTATTTCTAACTGTTCTTGTTCATCCAAATTATCCATAGCCTTAATATGAAAATCATCGAATGCATTCGCTTCCTCTGGATTGTAAGGATCAATAAACTGTTCAGTCATCCAAGACAAAACAATTTCCTCATTAGTGAAACCTTTTAATTTCTCAGGGTTATTTCCCTGTCCCTTTCTTAACTCCGTAATAATCATAATAAACATCCTCCTAAAAATTTTTATAAACCTTTCCACCATATTAATGAGCAAAAAAGAAGCGCTCTATGGAGGACTGTTAAACACGAATAAGCATAAAATGGCATACTTATTGTGTATCCAGTGCTCACATAGAGCGCAAAATTTCTGTTAATCACCCGCTGACCTAAAAAGGTCGCTCAAAAAATAAAAATGGAAAAGTTTATACGCATATTATATCTTATCAGCATAATTAGGGCAATTATATACCTAGGACATTATATCTAACTTTAACAAACTCTAGTAATATCATTTCATTAAAGAAAGGGAGAACATTTTAACTATGTTCTCCCTTTCTTGTGTTTATAATCTTAGATCAAACCGAATATATCTGTTTGAATATACTCAGGCTCATCATCCCTTTGCTTTAGATTTATCTTTTTGGGGTTCATTTTATAAACTAAATCTACATGAACCCTCATTTCTTCTGCATTTTCCCTTAAAGGAATAACACTTATCATACAATCCTCTGAACAGATATGCGTAATTTCCGCTTCTTCTTTCGCGGATCCTTTTGGTATCTTTATGATTTCATTCTTTTCAAATGGAAAACGTTCCGCAGGTTCCATGTTGTTTGCAATTACACGAGCAGCCTTTACCAATAAGTTGCGTTTTGTGTATTCTTTTTTAACATAGAACTTATGGATATATTTATCTAACTCCCAATAGTCTTCCACTTTGGAAATTATAGCTTTCACTTCTTCAATTAGAAAAGACTTTCCATTAGAATTTCTACAATCGTCTAAGACATTATTTGCTTTGGCGATAATTATTTTATTAATCATTTAGTCCACTCCTACAATAGGTTTACTTAATAAGAATTAGATTATTGGAAGCTCTCGTGATAGCTGTATAAAGCCACTTCTCATGCTCTTTATAGTTCAACACCTCATTCCAGACAACCACATTTCCAAATTCACTACCTTGAGCTTTATTGCAAGTTATGGCGTATCCGTAGTCCATATCAACATAACTGCTATACTCTTCTCCTCTAAGCTTTTCTTCCTTTCCTACAAAGGGCGAATGAAGAAGGTGAAGCCCTTGAAATGTAACATCTGTAAAGTCTGGCTTAAGGTTTACTTTCATACAATCGCGTTTAATCTCATCGTTCTTTGAAGCCTTATTAATCTTATATTCAACCGTTCCCGTTAAACCATTAACCATAGGGAAACCTCCCGCAGTTAAGAGCCAGTTATTTCTCGTACAAATCATCTTATCTCCTTTTTGAGGAAATGGAGAAGTGTACCCTTTGTACGATCTTATTCTTTTGTTCATACCATTCCGTGTCTTGTTCTTACCACAAATGACTTGGTCTGCCCTTGAGGCCCATTCATTAAATTTTGCAGGGTTGTCATATATCCTTTTTTTAGGGATAACCACCGCATGTTTTCCAAACTTTTGAAATGGAATGTCTTTACCTTCGCGAGCTAACATAGATAAGTGAATGATTGGATTATCAGCTGCTTGTCTATGGATTTCCGTCAACATTACATCCGGTGTCTCTAATAAATTGGTTTTCTTTCCCACGGGTAAGAGTTGTGCATTATCCCCGATAAATATAATAGGTATGTTAAAACTCAAAAGGTCTTCTAATACACTCTGATCGATCATGGATGCTTCATCACAGACAATAAGCTCAATTCCCTTTAATTTTTCTGATGATTTAAGAGAAAAACCATGAATATCATCATAATCATAAATCAGCTTGTGAATAGTGGTAGCTCGATACTTTCCTTGTGCTTTTTGAGCCATCACCAATGCTGCTTTTCCTGTGGGAGACACGAAACTAACATTTCGTAAACCAATGTCTAGATTTTCAATCATAGCTTCCACACATGTAGTCTTTCCGCTACCAGCATAACCGGTTAAGGTAAAGGTAGAGCTCATCCCTTTCTTAAACCAGGAAGCGGCTTTATCTACTCCATCTTTTTGCATTGGAGATAACTGAATAAGCTTTTGATCTTTAATAGCTGAATTACTCATAAGTACATTCAACCTCACTCTCTTTATTAGTTTTTTTAGAACACCTATAGGCATGATCGCCTTTCAGCAATACATTCTCTGCATAAGTGACAGTCTCTTCTCCCTCAACAAAAGTCTCTGTTTTATAGGGGTTATAATAAACGATGCCTTCAATGTTAGGTTCGCAGATAGGTTCTATTTGATCGAGTGTTCCTTGAACCCAAGCGTGAACCCTTCTTCTTTTCTCTTTTACTGTCTTTTCTCTCCCGCTCTTACTGACATGGAACTTACAATCTGTTAGTGTCACGGAATCTACATGACATAAGACTTTACCAGATGACTTGGATCGAACGGAGAAACCTCCGGTGTGAAGGTTTTTGTAAACATCGACTCGGTCTCCTGCAGTTGCAATTCTTCCTTTAAATGACTTCATAATTTTCCTCCCAAAAAGAAAAGCCAGAAAAGATTACATCTTCTCTGACTCTCTCATGTGTATTATTTATTCACTCTGAATTCCTCGTACTATGAGTTGGACTATGGTTTCCGGATTTCCGCCCATCCTTTCCACTTCCTTAATAAGATAAGCGAATGATTTCTGTACACTCATTATCCATACACCTGTTATTGGGTAAATATATTCTTCATTGTTAGATAAGGAATCCGAAATAACTATGGAATGAACCCCATACTCTTTAGCCATTTCTTGTAAAGCTTTAGCCATACATTTATCTAAAGGAATATAATCACCCGTTGGTTGATGCAATGGAGGGTATAATGCTATCCAATTCCAAAGCCATTTAATATCAATACAATTGCTATAAATGACGCAACGTTCTTCTTCACTTAATAGCGCTCCATAATCTGAAATGTGACCAAAGGAAAAAAGAAACGCCCATTGTTTATCCCTGTTCAAGTCACTTTCTAAAGGGCCTCTTTCCATTAATTTACCTAAATGAATTTGGTGGTTAACTTCCATTATCTCTGTTTGCTTAAGCATAAAAAACACCCTCCTAAAATGGTTTCTTCTGAATATCTCCCGTCTCAGCTATCTTTTCCCATAAAAAAAGCAGCCCCTGAGTCTGATTACATACCTATCACAGGTAGTATCAGTCCAGAGACTGCGAAGTTTTATTAATACCGCAGACCATTTATGGTCGCAAAGAAAATTAAGAATAGTTGAGAACACCTCTTATTATACCTATTTAGGTTTAGTTTCGCTACGGTTTTATTCACTTATGAGGGGATTTTCCCTGTGTTCTTTAGATACTTTCCTTGATCGTTACGCTCACATCCAAGTGAATGTTTAGATTGAAGCTATTGTTTACCTTCTTTATATAAAATTGGAGCTCTTGGAGTGATTCTTCTGCATCTTCTTGATGGTTAATAAAATCAAATTCAACGTCTGTTCCTTCATATGTAGGTGTATTCCAGTGTAAAGGTTTCTTTCCTTGTTTTATAAGGCTTAACCAAACGTGGATTTTAGACACGGCATAAGTTTTCTCATTCATATGCCTGCTTAGCGGATATATAGGGGATATTCCTTCTTGAATAGTCATACAGTCCATGCGATTCACCTCGAAAATTAGAGTTTAACTGAAGTACTTTCTCTTTGTTCGGTACAATAGAGAAACGAAATCATAAACATTCACCAACATGACAATTAGTAGTACGGTAGAAGCGAGTAAAAGTAGTTGAGAGGGGAACCCTGTGAAGATCAGGTGACAGATCACAGCCCCTATAAAGCAGCCTATTAAAAATATTCCCTTTTTAAATAAAGGTTCTTTTCTAATGTGTTTCCAAAGAGCTTCCATTATAAGACCTTCCACGCATTTATAAAGCTTGCTTGTTCATCTTTAATTTTAATAAGATTATCCCTTAAAGTGGTTTTGTTCATTCGTTCCTCATTGGCCATGTCTATAGAGTCTAAAAATAGTTGGTGTTGGTTATTCGCAAATGTAGCCAATTGTTGGTTCAATTCAAATATTGTAGGTGAAGCATTGTAGCTTTCAACTAAGGAAACGAGTTCATTCGATTGGCTTATAACTTCTTTGCGTAGCAGTGTAGAAAACTGTTCCTCACTTACTTCTCCCGTATATAAACCATCTAAAGCGGTGCTGTACACCGATAATAGATGGTCTGATTCACTGAAAACTTCATTTAAATGGGCTTGATACCCTTCAAGATCTGCAGCATTACCAGGAGCCTGCTCTTCTCCTTTATCTCCGCAAGAGGTCAAGATTGCAAGAACTCCGATAAATAAACATAGACTAATAAATTTAAATTTCATTTGTAACATCTCCTTGTGCTTTCAACTTTTTTGCATGGCGTTCTTCGATTCTTTTTTCCATAGCCAATAAAAAATCATCGTCATTTTTTAATCGAAGTTTTTCTTCTGAAATAAGGTAGTTGAATGTTAGCTTTTTACGCAACTATCTACATCTCCTTTCAAGTAAAATAAAAAAAACCCCCGAAAGATGACAGAAGAATATTATTCTCTGTCAGACTCTCGGGGGTCCCGCTAAATATATTTAGTTTTAATTCAATAAATCTAAGTCAAAATATATCTTATTTATCATTCTACTACAAATGAGACCTATGCTGTACATAAATCACTTTTTCTTTGACTTTTTTTTCATTGGAAGGCTGTGCTTGTGACCATGTTCAATGATTTTCTTGGATAGTTCTTTCGCTTCCCTTTTAGATATCCCCATTCTTCTATCCCCTCTCAATAGGTTATTAGTTTAATGATGGACAGACATTAAAAAATTTATACATACTCCCCCATCCCTCCCCATAGACTTAGATTAAGTTCAGGAGACAAGGAATGTGTCCCAGTTATAAACTTGAAAATTTGGAGGGAATGTCATGATAGAGGAGAAGAAAAAGAGGAAAAAAAGAAGTGACAAAAAAGTAGATTGCAAACCTACCATTCCAGTCAACCTTAAAGAATGTATTTATCGAATTTCCTATATTACTAAAACGCCAGTTAAAGACGTGGCAGAAGAAATTTGCCATACCGGATTAGAATCAAAGATTGTTATGGAAAACCTTTCAAAGTTCTTCAGACGTGATTTTCAGGTGGGAAACACCTTTTTTATGGGGGACCTGGAAAGGATATCTTTGCAAAGGGCAAGAAGCAAGGATCAGACAGAAAGAATAACCATCCGCTTCAATCAAAATACTTATGAACGTATTTGTGCATTAGGGTATGCCTTAGATGTAACCCCATCCAAAGCGACTGCTCTCTTACTGGAAGCAAGTGTTAAAACAACAAGGTTTATTGACCGCTTTACTAAAGAATATTTAAAAGAGAACATGGATTCTGGAAGACTCCGGGAATTACGGAAAGTCATTAAATATTTAAATGCAAATAATCCTTATGAAGAAGAAATATCTTGGGGGGCATTACTTTCTTATCTGTTTGAGGAATTAAAGCCTAATAAGAATAACCTCACGTCATCAGTAAATGGATGGCTTAAAAAAATAAGGAATGAATAAGGAATATTAAAAGCCACCTAACTCCATGTAATAGGTGGCTTTTAAGTATTTATTTCTGTTTTTCTATATTTTCTAGAGTTCCTTGACTAGACCAATCTAGAGTTATATTTACGTCCTTTTCTCCAAGTACTTTAGCAGCCTTCACCATATCCTTTATCGTTTGGTTTGCCTCTACTAAGGAAATATTTTTCTTTTCAAATTTAAAGGTGCTTTCTGATTTTGAATCCCAATACGCGTATTCATCACTTTTACTATCCAGGGTAATTTCTGAATCTTTTCTGGGCGAGTTCAGTTTTTTTTGTTTTCGATCCCTTTTGTTTTTTTTAATCTTTCTAGATTTATAAATGACTGTAGAATATGGGCATCCTGTTTGACGTTCAATCTCTTTATAACTTAAAGCAGTGTCATTCAATAATCTCTCCACTTCTTCTAAATCATAATTATATTTTCTTCTTTGATTGTTCATTTAGGTTAAACTCCTTTTCTCGGGAATTATAGGATGAATCAAGGAAACTCAGGCAAAAACTTTAATGGGTCTTTTATCTCATATTTATCCAATAAATTGATAATATCATTTATATTGTTTATATGATAGTCTTCCTTCTCATTATCTACTTCATCCATGTTGAATCCAGAGTCTGTTACGTATCCATCAATAGAGTGTATGTTAAGTTCTTTACTCTTTGCCTGAGATTCGGCTTTCTTATAGTCATTAAGATACTTATAGTCATCAAATAAATATGCTGTTCTAGCTAAGCCTGCAGTCAGCAACAGACTTTGAAGGTTTTCCCCCTCTTCTGTGTATACATGTCCTAAAAGACGCCCGTATTTATCGAAGTCAGCGTTCGGATCTAACTCTACAAAAATAGGATTATCCTTAACTATTTCTTTAACAAAGTCTGTAGCAACCACTCCATATCTTTGTTTTTCCTTTGTGGACTCCGGCGCGTCAACCGCGATCAGTCTCAGAGTTAAATTTTTATTAGCAAGCTTTTCATAAAGATGGTCCTGATGCATACTATCTGTGGGAAAGTTGTCAATTTTAATATTTAGCGTATCCCCGTCAATTATTTTAAGGACGGTAGCTTCTAAAGCATCATTTTCCTTAACAACGTTATTTTGCTTTGCTTTAAGAGGTGTAGAGAAATCCTGGGTACCCTCTTTGAAATATCCTTCTTTCTCGATGGATGAACATCCAACAATGACAAGGATCAAAAATAATCCTAAAACAAAAGCTTTCATAATTATTCCTCCTTACAAAAATAAAATCCCCAAAATAGCCAGCGTGTCATTGCTGGTATTTTGGGGACTTCCCAATACTTATGTACTTTATAAACATAGTTGTTCAAGAAGTGATAGTTGCTCTTAATTTAATCGCCTGTAATAGTGATTTAACAGAACTGTTAATTGCTTAGTGTTCATATTCTTCCCTCATGCCTATTTTTTGATTAAGTTCTTCCCTAGCCTTTTTAATGCGTTCAACATCAAAAGTTACATATTTACCATCATATAATGGTTGTGCAAAATATCCTGGTTGCATTCGTAAGGACTTGGCCACAATATCGATTACTGGATTCTTCATGATCAAAAAAACTGACTCGTATTTTGGGTTATTAACTTCCAGGTCTTTTAGTAGTTCATCAATGCTTAATAATACTTTTTCTAATGAAATTTCATTAACATACATAATATCATTCCTTTTCTTCTGTGGTTTGGACTTCCCAATCAATAAATTTATTGAAAGCAACCCTATAATAAATCAGACATCATTGAGACGAACATTTTATTTTGCGAAAACTCAAAGATATTAGGGTACTTCTCATGGTTATTATCACAGCCAAACAATTTAATATAGGTATCATGATGATCGAATACTATAAAAACCCTCTCTTGTCACAATATCATCAAGTTTTTTATAACTTTTATTCCTCATGATTTTGCCTCCTACATTGTTGTACATAATTTTCGGAATGTTCATTTCATGGGATTTATTCTATACATCTGAGTACCTTCGATATTCACTTCGTTTTTAGCTACTTTTTTATTCCTCCTATGCTTGTTGGGCATCATGGTCTGGGCAGTTATTAGTCCACCATTCTATTCTTTATTATTTGCAGGGTGTATTCTTCCAGGGTCATATTCTTTACTGCCGCTTCCTTCCTTAAGTCTTCCTTAATATTCTTAGGTAGATGCACAAGGTGGGATTCTAAATCACTGTCAATGTATATCCCGTTATGTCTTGTAGAAATATTTCCTTCTATTATGTTTGATTGCAATATTTTTAATTCATCCTCGGTAACATCTATTAGTAATGTCGGTTTCACTTCTAAGTTAATGAAGTCGTTAACACTTAATCTCATATTTTTTGGTCCAATTGTTTGGTAAAACCTTTCTATTAAGCGATATATTGAGGAATCAAGGTCATGCGGTTTAGGAAACCTGAATGCTGCATACCCTCTTTTAGTTAGGTGATCCTTCTTGGATACTTCATATTTAGATTCAAATCCATTTCTTGATAAGTCCTGCAATTTCAATTCATTACCTTCAGATGTTAGGGCTTTTCCTTCCTTATTAATAGCCATAATTCTAGCCATGACATCTAGGTTGTTTCTAAAGGACTGGAACAAGTGAAATTGTCCATCTGGAGTGTGAAAATCCTTAGATTTGTAACGTTCAAAAGTGTTATTTTCACTGAACGAGATGAAATCTTCCTCTTCAATGAAGTACACTTCTCTTCCTTTATATTTCTTCTTAGTAGCTCTTAACTTTCCTTCAGAAATATACTTCGTTACCGTTGTTTGGTGTATATTTAATTTTTTAGCAACGTCACCCGTTGTAAGGCCAGGTTTCTTGTTTTTATCAATTAGCTGGTCCACTTCTTCTTCTCGAAACAAAAGGGTCGTATCAATACGCCAATTATCTTCATACACAGGTTTAATTTTCTTTTCCTTTATATATTTGTAGACAGTAGCCTTTACCACACCTAATTTATTAGCGACTTCTTTGGTTGTTAAAAGTTTTTCTCCCGTATTCATAAAAACTCCTCCGGTTGTACTGAAATAATTATGTTAATTTTATCACATATATTTTTACGAGCAGTCTGAATTAAGTATCTCTTTCACAAGGTATGACACGGGACCAGCTCGGGTCCAGTACTTATTAATCGCTTTGTATGTATCATACTCCCCCGTCTTCTTCATACGAGTTATCTTCTGAGCTATGGATCTGGGTGACCGACCTAACCCCATAGAGATAAGATGAATACCATCGACCTCAAAAAATTTACACAAATATTCTTTGTCAGACTCCGTAAATTTTTTTCCTGTATTGGGATGGTAAAAAGGATGAAATTTCATAAATCCATGACGGTCGTATTCCACTGGTAAGTTCATCAGCAAATCATTTAATAATGGTTTGTCATCTCCCCCTGTTTCTTTCTTATATTTCACCCGGTATCTTTCCATTAAAAACATCCTCTCCTCAAGTTGATCAGTTCAACTATTAACTAACAACAATACGTATAGAGCGATTAACTCCTTCTGGGATGTTGTTCTTTTCTCTCAATTCAAGAATGGTTCGATAAATATCTACAAACCGTGTTAAGACTAACTCATCAAGAGTAATGGACTGGAAGCTTGGGATTACATATATTTCTTGCAGAGGGAATGCAACAGAAATCGTTGCTGCATTTTTGTTTTGATTTTCAACTTCTATCTCATCTCCCATTTTTCTTACAAAAAAAACTTCCCCATCTTCGGCCATAATTTCATACCAGACTTTTTGCTGCATTTTTCCAAAATGGATATTAACAAAAACCACTCCCCCGCTTAATTATAATGTGTTTATTTGTTGTCAATTATAAAATAACACAATATAATATAGTAGTCTAGGAAATTACATTGTCATTGATGTACTACTTAGAAATTAATATAATCATCATATGTTATAATAGGGGTGACAAATCGACCATTTTTCTACTTGTCTAATATATATAAAGATAAGTAATTATTTAATTATCCTTTAGAGGTTACTTACTAAGGTTATATAGATAGTGGGTATGTTTCATATAAGAATGGAGGGGTTGAATGAATAATAATTTTGAAATCTTGAATGATAATTTATTCGATAAATTACAATCGAATGATAATACTGAAACCAAATCTATAAATATAGCAATAGTCGCAAATGAAATGTTAAACAAAGATTATTACCAGCGAATGTTAGATGTGGTAGATGATCATGATATTGAAGATTACTCGACCTTAAATGATATAGAAATGATTTATCTGTTTGTTCACGAAGAAAAAGATCAAGATGATTCGAAGAACCGAACAGAAGATACGAAAAGAGAATATTTAAGAGAATTGTTATGGACGTACCATGTCTTATTAGAAGGAAGCGGTTCATTCGGATTACCGGTTAGCCATCCTGATAAAATCGTCCAGGAGTTAAGAGGAAAACATATACGCAGATTTCAAGAGTGGCTAAAGGAAGTTCCTTGGGGAAAAAACGACAAACCTTATTCAGTTGCTACAATTTCAAGGAAAACGGGGCTCTTTAAGGCATTCTTAGCTTTTCTATACAGGAAAAAGTATATTGAACATCCGTTGCATGAGTCCTTCAAAAGTGCAAATGTAAGAATGAGAGATCGTCCAGAAAAGGATATCACTAGCGAAGAGGTCACACAGATATTGAGTTATTACAAAACTCATCCGATTATGTATTCGCTACTATCAGTACTGGTTACTACAGGACTTCGGTCGAAAGAATTATGTATGGCAAGAGTATGTGACTTAAGTTATGATATTGATGGATACTGGCTGGAAGTAGTAGGGAAAGGTAATGAGAAAAGAGAGGTCCTGATTTTCTCTAACGTATTTGACACTATAGTTAAGTTTAGAAAAAGAAGGGGATTGGATTTGTTTCTTGATCCGGTAGACACCTCTCCCCTCTTTGTCACAGCAAAGAATAAGGCCTATACTTCAAAGTATTTATCTAAATATGTGACTAGCATGATACAAAAATCAAAATTAGAGTTTCTTAAACATAAAAAAGCTCCTGTAACACCACACACTCTGCGACATGGTTATGCAATTATCTCTGATGATCAAGGGACTGATGTGTACAGGATTTCAGAAGCATTGGGACATAAGAAATTAGATACAACAAGGATTTATTTGAGAAGAAAACATTCTAGGAAGAATCATGCAGCACACTCTTGGAAAGATTCTTCATTTCTGTCTTTTATCAATAAAGAATACTATTAACCATTAACATCATGTAGTATCATTATTCTTAATAAAGTATTAAATATGTAGGTAAAAGAGGTTTATTTATGATTAATGATTTTGATAAGGACACATGCGAATCTATTTTGGATACTGCAAAAGTAAAATATATCGAGGAACAAGAACGTTTTAAACTAGTAGAAGTTAAAAACAATATTAGTTTGGCTTTTAACGGGGTTATACTAGGGATTTACTTAAAGTATTTAGAAAGTTTTCAGTTTCTTTCTTCAGATTCATTGCAATACTTGGTATATACGCTTTTAATAAAGTTACTAATACTTGTTTTACTAACGTTAAGCATCAATAAGTTCCTAAAATCCATCACATCTGCTAACTTTCAACAGATTGGATTAGATGATATAATAGATACAGAATTTGCTAAACAAAATAGCTCAATTTCAAATCTACAAATAGCCTCAACTTATAAAGAAGCAATTGATAAAAATAAAAATGGTCTTAATATGAAACTAGCTCATTATAATAAGGGACTTGCATTCCTTAAGTTAGCTTTTATAATCTTCGTGATTCATTTTGTAATAGAGGAGGTACTAAGTTATGTCTAATAAAAAGGATTTTAAAGGGCAAGGTCACTTCAATGAATCTGACAGTGTAGATCCTCTTCGCAGCAGAGGGACAGAAACAATTCAGAAAGATAAGTTTAATGAAAGTGGAAACAGAACAGAAGGTAAAAAATCTGGGGATAAGTAAAATTTAGTTTCATCCTATATTCCCTAAAAGAAAGGAACCATACATACTATGTGCGGTTCCTTTTTTTGTAACTAGCTAACTTTACTCATTTTCCACCACGTTTTCTATAATATTTTTATATGAGAAAATTCGATTAAAGTATATATCTGTAATAGTAGACTGAAAATCATTATTCAACCCAGTCAAACCACTCCTGCACCAATTACAAAAATGTTCGCAGTTATTATTTAATACACTGTATTCCCCTTCTTCTAACCTATCCCAAGCTCGGTCCACAATAGTATCATCATCGAACAGTTTAATGCTTTTCCTTATGAATAACTTATCAGTGGAAGTAAATTCAGCTAACAGTATAAGGGTTATCCCTCTTTCATTCATCTAATGGATCACGAACTGTTCTCCTATATATATTCCATGGTGGGTATATCCCTTGCGCTGTACATATAAGTGCTCCCCAGGTGAAAAGCCATGAAGGTCTGCTTTTTTTCGGGAAACGTTTTGGAAAGGATTAGCTTCCGTTACATTGTAAAAATTGGTAGTAGCTTTAAGGATTTTATTTATCATTTTTTCTCCCACTTATGACTTTATTTTAGAGTTAACGAGGAGTGTATTTGGCATTTAATCCATGTATGAAATGGCAGTATATTTTTTGTGCATGAAGTTTGTTAAAGTAAAGCCCTCTTGTATATTTTAAGACTCGATATCCAGATATTCTGGAAGAGCTTTCTCTCACTATGTATTTTCATCCTCCCAGCAACGTAATACGGATTTGTGGAAGATCTAAAGTATTCTCTCGCTCCATGGTAAGTCGTGTACCATAGATTGTTAATTATTTTAAACTCCCCTATCATTTCATCAAAAACTATTGGGTAGTATAGAAATTCAAAAATACAACCTTGAACCTTTACTATCCCATGTACACTTTTATCATCAAGCCAAATGGTATGTATATTCTCCATTTATAAACCCCCTTTTCCACTATGCTTTACTAAAGGTTTATACCAATTTTACACACTAAAAGATGGAAATGAATGAAACTTATTTCTATTCTAAAAGCGATGATTGTACAGTAAGTGGGCACCTACTAAATTTATATACACCCATAAAAATGGATCTCATCCTATTAAGGATAAGCCCCCGTTCACATAAGACTCGAATTCGGGATATCTGATACTATTCTTTTACTTTAGCACCCGTTAATTTTATAGGATATACTTAAATGGATTCTGATTGTGAATTTTTAACCTTCTTCCATTGAGAAAAAATTTTTAAAATAGAAATAAGCAAGCCTAGTCTAAGTACGCCATTATTAAATAATATTCTAGAAGTCGATTCCCCACCATTCAAATATACGGACAAATAGTCTCCCTCACGTGTAGCTTACATTGAAATTATTGGATTATTTACATATATTTAACTCATATGAATACAAATCCATGCTACCATTGCAAGTGGAAACGCGTGAAATTCTTTTCTCAAAGATACCCTAAAAGTTTATGAGGCTTACCACTTCCCCCCTCCGTTCTCACCGTTATCTTGGTATTAATATCTCATTAGTTAAAAGAAAAGAGATGTTGGTATAAAAAATAAATATAGGAGGAATTTCTATGCTTAAGAAATCACTGATGTTTATTTTTGCAATGATCCTGTTCTTGGTTGGTTATCAATTTGACGTGCCAACGGCCTCTGCGTTTCCACCCGGCACACCGTCAAAGTCCGCCGCTCAATCCCAGTTGGACACACTCACTGTGATACCCGAAGACTCTATGAGCGGCTACTCCCGCGAAAAGTTTCCGCATTGGGATTATAAAGGCAATGGCTGTGACACCCGACAGTTGGTACTCCAGCGTGATGCCGACTACTACTCTGGAGACTGTCCAGTGACATCAGGCAAATGGTACAGTTACTATGATGGTGTCACAGTGTACGATCCTTCCGATCTAGACATCGATCACGTAGTCCCTTTAGCTGAAGCCTGGCGTTCAGGCGCCAACGACTGGTCCACGCAGAAGCGCGAGTATTTTGCCAATGACCTCAATGGTCCCCAATTGATCGCAGTAACCTACAGTACCAATCGGTCCAAGGGTGACCAGGATCCTTCGACCTGGCAGCCACCACGATACAGTTCCCACTGCGGATATGCGAAGTGGTGGATCAACACGAAGTACAGCTGGGATCTGTCACTGCAGTCATCAGAGAAGTCCGCGCTCCAAAGCATGCTTAATACTTGCCACTACTAAGTTTGTTTGTGCGTCTGCAAGAACTATATACAGTCGTCCGGCAGTGCTTGCAACGCCTTCATCCAACAACAGAAGGGAGCCATTCAAATGGAAGAGAAGTCAACAATCTTCACCGCATCTCATGGTGTGATGACCACTGAAGTCGGCGTAATAAGTGGGGAACTCGAACTGCGCACCACTTGTGATGACGAAGGTACACTCAAGCTAGCCATAACGTATGTTGGTGCTGTAGATTGGTACACCCTACCGGGTGAAGACTATCGCCTACACAATCTGCGTGACCACGAGGTCGTCCACCGAATGCTGGCCACCGTGCTGAAACGTCCATGATACGGACTAACCTAGCCTCCGGTGCCCCTGGCCATTTCTATTGCCAGGCCATAAATTTCTTATCAATATCCACTTTTAACTCCCTTTCTTTATTAGAAAAGAGACACCTAAAGGTGTCTCTTTTCTAATAAATCATTTAGACATAACATTGGGTTTAACTTCTTCGATGTTATAATCAAGTATTTTTCTAGTGTATATTACACCTGCAATACCCAATATTACAAAAGCTCCCATTAATAAGTAGGCTGTACTTGCACCTATCACACTGATAGCGGAAGTAAATGTTCCTATGAGAATAGCCCTCAGTAGTAGTCCAGTAGTATTAAAGAATGCATTTATACGTCCAATCATACTGTTATCGACCAAGTGTAACATCACTGTCCTACGAATAACACGAGTTCCTGCATTTCCCGTTCCTAAGAATATTTGGATTGCAAGAAAAACAAAAACTGTGTGTACAGATACCATCACCATAATTGCTAAAGCAAAAGAAGACATTATTACAATTAATGAGCGTTTAACCCCAAATCTATCCACTAGAGAAGGAATAAATAGACCAGCTAAAACTGCACCGATAGCATATATCATACTAGAGAAACCGAACACATTTACACTTGAATTGAGAGTATTATTTACAAAAATGGGCTTGAGGTAATTAGAAACCATTATAAATAAAAATGGTACCAAACTGGATAGTAAGAATATAGCTAATAAAGCCTTCCCCTTTATAAATTTGAAACCCTCTACAATATCATTTACAAATGTTACTTCCTTATCATTAGGCTTTTCAAATGTTTTTGTGTAAGGTACTAGCAAAACTAAAACAAGAGCTAAAAGATATGTAAACGCATCAAATAGGAAAACATAAGCGTAATCTATATGACCTAATATAATCCCTGACATACCACCTACTCCAACTGTAGCTGCCTGACTTTCCACTTCAAGGAGCCCACTCAAAGAGTTATATTCTTCCTTATTAAAAATCTCTTGAACAAAAGCTAACAAAGTCGGAAAATGTAATGTCCAATATAATGAACCTGAGAATACCATGACTATTAATTGCCATATATGAAAGTTACTTGAGTACAGCCCATATAAACCTATGGGTAATATAATACAAAAGCAAAGTAATTGATTAAAAATGTAAAGTTTTTTTCTTGAGAACCTGTCTACTATCACTCCTATATAAGGATTTATTAGAAACATTACTAAGGTTATAACTAGAGTGGTAACCCCGAGAATTTGCTCACCATTTGATTCGTTTAGAATAAGCCACACTACTCCTACTGAAGTAACACCTGCACCTATTCCAGAAAAAAAGTTTGCACTTAATAAAAATAGGACTCTGGAGTCTTTTAACAAACTTGCATACATACCTTATTTCTCCTTGTAGCTTATTAAATTTGATTTATACAGTTCGGTTAAATATTCTTTTACTTCTAATTGTGAATATGCAGGATTTTTAAAATTAGCTAATATATCATTTAGACTATAATTACTTCGCAACATACTTAATATTTGTTCATCTACTTCATTAATGATTAAATCTTCTGGTTCAAAAAAATCTTTTTGAACCAGAATAATATGCTTCCTAGCTATTGGTTCATCCCTCTCTCCTTCAACCATCTCTAAAACAGAGTCAATGTCATAATCAAGATTAACAATATTAAAGGGACGATTTATCATTAGAGGAATATGTCTGTCTACATCCCTTTCATTAGCTACACTATCAAACTCTTCAATCATGGTTTTACTGAGAAAATAACAATAATTTGCCATATCAATGAAATATTCAGGTAAACTATTTTCCTTTATATAATTAACAGAAAACTCCATGAAGTTTTCCATCTCATACTGAGGAGTCAAGTAAGCTTCAGTAAACTTACTTAGATAATTTTCAATATACTCTGCATAACAATTATGATGTTTGAGACCCATTACAAATTCAGGGAATTGCTGTTCTAACCTCTTTGATCTCTTATTTTGTAAATTAATAGCCAATTTATTTAGTATATTAAAATCCAATTCTTTTAATAGTTTCTTTTCATTTAATTCAAACTTATAGCTTTCAATACTCTCAATAGGAAACCTTCTAACTTTAGGGTTTCGAACATAATCAGTTATAAATTTTTGTAAGTTTATCACAGTCATGCTAAAACCTCACTAAAAAATGTTTTTCTTGCCCACTGAACTCTCTCATTAAATATGGCTTCTTCAGGAAAACCATCCCCATTTTCTTTAAGTTGCCATAAAAACGCCTTAGGTTTTATTCCAATTTTTGCTGCATATTCTAAGATTTTATTATATTCATTTTGTTTAATTTCATCCTTTACTACCGGACAATGAATTTCAACTACATGATCTGGGTTAATACTATTTAAAAAATGTTGGTAATCAATGGGATAGTAATTATAGGATTCGACTATATTTTCGATTCCTAAAATCAAACCACTATCCGTTCTTTTTATTAATGTTTTCAGGAAATCAAATGGGTCTATTTCACCCAGAGGATTAAATAAAAAGGGGACATTTTCCAGAAAAAGTGGAGAGTTTATCTCCTTTTTAATACTGTTGGTGTTTCTAACAAAGGCATCTAGCGAACTTTTAGTAAGTATGGGAGGAAGCAGTGTTCCTGAACTTACTTCAGGAACACCATTAAAACAAATGTGATCCCCCCACCATACTGGTGAAATATAGTCTATTTGATCAGAGATCTTTTTGACAATTTCCCTATTAGGTAAGGTATCGGTGCCTAAAGATAACCATGTACAATGAGCTATAATCGGCACTTGAATATCTTGTACTGCTTTTTTCATCTCTTCTTCTAAAAAAGGAGAAATTATTAACTCTACAACATCTATATTCTCTTCTAACGAGGAAAGAAACCTAAGATATTTCTGATAGTTGAAAACAGGAAAGGTTGCTCCTACGCCTAACACTGGTAGCTCATTTGTCATGTTATTCCCCCTTTATTGCTATGATAGGTAAAACTCTCTTACTTTATAAGGGACACCATTTTGGACTTTATAGGCATTAATATAATTACCTCTACCACCAATTAATAATATTTCATTCCCATTTTCTATTTTACCTGCTATTGCTTTGGGAAAATCGGGAAGATTTTCATGTAAGGCTGTAAATTCTTGCTCATTATAGGTGTAAGAAGCCATCTGATAACCATAAGAAATTATATGCACATGATTACCTAATACGAGGGCATTTTCTTTAGTGTTTACTAAAATATCCATTCCCCAAATACTGTTCACTTCATATTTCTCTAAGTCTAGCTCTAGAAAACCAAAGGTACCTATGATATACGTTTTCCCTTCTGGATAATTGACCCACCTTTTAGGTACGCCATCAAGTTGCATGACATGAAGTGGTTTATTGGGATCATTATCATAAAAGTGCAAATCGCCATTCTTTGTACCATACATTTTTCGACCATCTTTTGTATAACCAGTAACCCAAATTGCAGTACCTGTAGTTTCAGCTCTTTCAAGTAAATTTCCCGTTTCTATTTCAAATTCATATATTACCCCAGCATCTGTACCTATTAATGCATTAGAATAATCTGAATTCACTTCTAAGCTTCTTGGATGACCTTCAAGGGTTTTAAACCATTTAATATCACCATTGCGACTCACCATCATAGCATATTTATTTTGAGTTATAGCAAGATAGGATCCATCTTTTAATGGCCTTACTCTTTTTATGATTCCTAAGGAATGACGATGGCTTTCTAACCTCTCTACATTCACAGTACCATATTTTCCCTCTCCGTAACGAATCTTTTCGATACCGTTATCTTTTGCTACGAATAATAAATTTTCATCTTCAGGGTGTGGAGTCATTTCCCAAACACATTTCCCTTGATAAAGTGAATTATCTTTAACGTTCCCGTATGTATCCATACAAATTAGTTCGCCATTTTGGAGCAAAACATATAAGTGATCTTTAGCATAGCACATATTAATAATTTGATATTTCAATGGTCCTATAATTCGACTTAGTTTAAAATCTTTTTCTTCATTATCAAACACATATATATTTCCATCAAATGCTCCAACGTAGATAAAACGATGCTCTTCATCAAATTCCAGTGCTTCTACGTCATCATATGTAAACGTACGATCTTTTATATTAGATCCATCTAACTCAAATGTTACCACTCCATTATCTTTAAATTCATTATCTCCTTCTCCAGCGTCCTGAGTTGCCCAAAACCTCTCATGCCGCTTGTCATAACGTATCCAATGAATATTATTTTCATCTATGCTTTTTTCAATAGGAAATTCTCCACTCTCTAAGTTTCCTATTTGAATAATTCCATTGGTTTGCCCAACAACATGTCTATTAGGGTTTTCAGTACAGATGTTATCAATGAAAGCGTCTGGATACATTGGTTTTCTTATTTCCAACAATTCAAATGTTTCAATATCTATAACTACCAATTCACTATAACCATTGTTTGTGAATAATTTCCCATTTGCAACCCCAATACCTCTTGCTGCTGTTGGCGACGGCTCTTCGTCTCTATCAAACAAGTTATCTTCATCCCTCAACATAAATTCATCATAAACATCTAAGGGTTGTAATGTTTCAATGCCGTATTTTGCCACACTTCCCCTTCTATTTTTGGTGAATATATAATCTCCTTCAGTTACTACCGCATTAATCGGTTCATTATATTCCGTGGTTTTTGATGACGCAATTAAGTTTAAGGAAAGATCAAATTTATGTAATCTACCATTCACATCAGTACCAATTAAAACATCATGAGAAGACGAAAAAATGATTCGAATAATTCTATCTGGAATATTCATTGATAACCCTCCACTTTTTAGTATTTTCACAGCGCCTAAATAGACGCTGTGAAATAGGAAATACTTACTGTTCCACGTTAACTACGCGACGTACTGGCTTTTTAGTAGCTTTTTTCATTTTGCATTCCTCCTTCTTTTAAGCGATGCATCCAATATACCCTTTTTTTGGAAACTAATCAACAAATTTTTTAAAATTTTTACAAAATTGGACATATTTAGTTTATTCTGATACTATAATGGTGGTTGTTTTATACAATATATTACAATTATAGGAAAATGAAACAATTAGGAGGGAGAATTTGAATTATAGATTTTTAGGGCACAGTGGTTTGGAAGTTAGTGAAATTAGCTTGGGAAGTTGGACTACAATTGGGGGTACTTTAACAAAAGAGCAATCAACAGAACTTATAGACAAGGCTATGGAGCTAGGTATCAACCATTTTGATACAGCTAATGTATATCCTCTAGGCTTGCCTAATCCAAATTCGAAATTACCTACAGGTGAATCGGAGAAGATATTAGGTACAGCCCTTAAAAAGTACAGTCGAGATTCTTACGTAATTTCAACTAAGGTATATTTTCCTGTTAATAGGGAGGGGCTCCCAGCAAATAATATGGGTCTATCTCGTAAGCAAATTATTCATCACTGTAATGAAAGTTTAAAAAGATTAGGTACGGATTATATTGATGTTTATTACTGTCATAGGTTTGATGACTACACTCCCTTGGAAGAAACATTACGAGCTTTAGACGACCTTGTTCGAGCAGGAAAGATTTTATACATAGGTGTTTCAAACTGGACAAATACTCAGTTAAAAGAAGCCAATAAAATAATTAATAAATCTGGATTCTCTCCTATTATTGCAAATCAAATCATGTACAACTTGTTTTCTAGAGAAGCTGAAAATGATCTAATACCTAACTCTCAAGAAAATGGAACAGGTATAGTTGCATTTTCTCCTCTTGCCAGAGGGGTTTTAACCGGTAAATATAAAAATAGTAATTTATACCCGAAAGGTACCAGAGGTGGAAATCCAGATACAAAACAGTTCGCATCAAAATTCTTAAAAGAGGACTATATAAATAGAAGCATTATGCTAAATGAAATTGCAGGAGAACGTAATATGACATTGGCTCAGCTATCATTAGCATTTTTACTTGATCAACAGGCTGTGTCTACATGCCTAATTGGTGCAACTTCAACTAAACAACTTGAAGAAAATTGTCTTGCTTCAGATATAGCAATAGATAATGATTTACGACAAATGGTTATGAAAGTATTAAAGAATAGACCAACAGTACAAAAGGAGATGTAACTATGAATGTATTACTATTTTGTGGTAGCCCAAGAGAAGCCTCTATTACTAGAGGAATGGCAGCACTAGTTAAAGAAGAGCTATTAAACCAAGATGTTAACGTGTTTTATTTTGATGCATTTGAAAATCAACTTCCATTATTCGATGGTGAAAAGTCAAACAATAAAGAAGTAAAATCCTTAGCAGAGGCTGCAAATAAAGCGGATGGTTTTTTCTTTTGCACACCCGAATACCACAATGGAATAAGTGGCGCACTAAAAAACGCTTTAGATTACCTAAACAAAAACCACTTTAGAAACAAACCAACAGTTATCACTTCTTCTGCAGGAGCAGGAAAAGGAGGAGTTAACTCCTTAAATAATCTTAGATTAGTTTTAAGAGGTGTGCACTCATTGGTTCTTCCGGAGCAACTAGTTTGTGATTCGGCTTATTTCAACGAATATGGGGAGCTTACCGATGAGGAAATTAAAAAAGAACTAAACCGAATGGTTGACAATCTAGTAGAACAGTTAAGTGAAAAGAATAACACAGTGATATCAACTAATTAGGAGGATAGCTATGAAAAAAGTCCTTTCCAAACAGAATAGTTTCTTGAATGACTTTAAAAATGATTTGGGCAATACTTCTCTCTTAGAAATAGATGTTCCAGGAGGAGGTACTGTATATGCTAAATGTGAATGGGAAAACCCCACCGGCTCCATAAAAGACCGTGCTGCTTTTGCAATGTTAGAAAGAGAGCTAACAAATGCAAGGAAAGATCATATTCATTTTCTAGAATATAGTGGAGGTAACCTGGGAGTATCTTTAGCTTATTTATGTTCTAACTTATCCATAGACCTAGATTTAGTACTTAGTAAAAGCACTTCGAGATCAATTCTAGAAAAATTAAAAAATTACGGAGCTAATATACATTTGGTAGATAAAAGTAAGGGGTTTTATGGGGTTATACAACAAACAATCAATCTATCTAAAAATAATAATTATACATTTCTCTACCAGCATCAAAATACCGCCAATATAAATGCTCATTATGCTGGAACAGGAAAAGAAATATTAATGCAGCTGAATGATATTCAAATTGATGCATGGGTAGCAGCTGCTGGAACAGGTGGTAGCTTAATGGGAGTGTACAAAGCCTTAAAAGATCACCAGAGTGAGGTTGAGCTTCACCTAGTAATGCCCAAAGAAGCACCGTACGGTAGCATGGAACCTCCTAACAGTGAGAAAAGGCTGGCAGGTACGGGGGGCTTTGGATTAGGAAGAAAACAAACTTTTATTAAGGAATATGAACATTTCATTAAAGAACAATGGCTTTGTTCATATTCAGAAGCTCTTGAGGGGATGAGAGACTTTTATAACAAAACAGGAATTAAGATTGGTACATCAGCTGCTGCAAACTATAATGCAGCAAAAAAAATCAGCTGTAAACTAGGTCCGGGTTCTAATATAGTTACAATTTTTCCTGATCAAGGGTCTGAAGAAGAGTGGGATTTAGCTTTTTAAAATGTTCGGAGGTTGGACTATGAAGAATATAAATTCGAAACTACAAGAAAAAGTAAAAACAATCACTATTAACGCTGATAAAAGCATATTTTTGGTTGGTCCCATATCCCTCCCTCTGAAAGTACGTGAGGAAGTAAAATTATTCAATTGGTATTCCTGGATAAGTACAACAGATATACCAGATACCGAAACACTTCTTAATAGTTTAACTACTTTAAATTTTAACGAATTCCAGCAGTCTTCTATATTGGTGTATGGCGATTTTGAGAATAGTGACAAATCCATAGTTAGGCTTCATAGCATTTGTCATACAGGAGATATTTTTGGTAGTCAAAAATGCGAATGTGGATTCCAGTTAAAGAAAAGCCTTGAAACTATTACTGAATATGGTAGTGGGGCTCTTTTTTATTTAGCAAACCACGAAGGAAGAGGGATAGGCTTATTTAATAAAGCTTTAACTTATTTATTGCAAGAAGATGGAATGGATACTGTTGAGGCGAATAACGCAATTGGATTTGATGACGACCTAAGAGACTATGAGGAGCCCGCTCATTTATTAAAATATTTTAGAAGAAAGCCAATTGACGTTATATCAAATAACCCTTCTAAAATTAACTTTCTAACAAAAATGGGAATAGATGTCGCAAATCAAATTACCTTATGGGATAAATTGTCAAGCTATAATGAAAGGTATATTGAAACTAAGATAAACAAGTCCGGCCATGTTAGAGCAACGAATGATTCTGATCTTAATATAGTAGGAGGAATTTATAATGCATAATGGACCTATTACTGCGGTTATACCCAATATCTCAGGAGAAAAAGTTTTTACTGGAGGATATGACAGTAACATATATCAGTGGGATCTTTCCAGAAACAACCCCATTTTAGTGGGGACACATAACCACCTTATTAATAGCATCACTCTATCTAATAATAATAAGTTTCTTGCAAGTTCCTCATCTGATTACACTATTAAATTGTTCGATACAACAAATAATCATCTGACAAAAACATTTATAGGGCATTCTGATGATGTAGAAGATATCACCTTTTCGGAGGATGATGCATATTTAATCTCTACTTCTCGAGATCATCGCTGTTTAGTGTGGGACATTGCAAGCGGGGCAATTATTAATCAGTTTCAACATCATGAAAAAGATGTTCTTTCTGTGTGGGTTTATAAGGAACGAGCATTTACAGCGGGCGATGATGGAAAAGTGTTCGTTTGGAACTTTATCACAAACAAACTAATAAAGGAACTTGGCCCATTTAACTATGAAGTTGATACTGTAGGAGGTAGTAAAGAAAGAGGCCTGTTTGCTTTAGGTGCAGATGATGGAAGTGTACATTTATATGATGCAAACACTTATCAATTTATAGATAAGTTTAAAGCCCACCAACAAGGTGTTAAACAAGTCACTTTTTCACCATCTGGGAATCTACTACTAACTGCTGGTTATGACCATAAAATTAACATTTGGAATGTTGATGATATTCAAAAGACAAAAGAATTAAGCCCATACATTTACCAGTGGGAACGGTGTTTAAATTGGACACATGATGAAAGATATATAATAGGAGCAAGCTTTGGTAAGACTTTTTGCAAATGGGATGTGAATACTGGAAGAGTAATTGACAATGACTTAGAATTAGCAACACCATCAATCAACGATCTTTCGGTCTCTATGTTAGGAGATATCGCAACCGCTTCCGACGACGGGAAGTTTAGAGTGAATGGAGAAGTTATTTCAGAAAAAAATCACGTACTGACAAACAGCGTATGCACAACCGATGATGGAACCTTTATAGTTTGGGGCAACCACGCGGGTGAAGTTTACCTTTTTGATCGAGTTTCCGAATCTGTGAAGAAAAAGTTTGAACTAAATACAGGTCCAATAAATGTAAGTTATTTCTGTGCAAGTGACAATAATTTTTATGTTGGTACTTACGGAGGGTATGTGCACATTATAAATTTAGTCAGCATGAAAGAGGTTAATCGCTGGAAAGCACAAGAGGGAGCTATCAAATCTTTAACTGTCGATGATGAAAATATAGTTACTGTATCAGCAGATGCAACTATTCATATTTTTGATAAAAGTAATATTAGTGACGTGACTGTTTTTGTTGGACCAAACGCTATTATAAACGATATTCATTTAATTGAAGATAAAAAACAACTTATAGTAGTAAGCAGAGATAAGTTTGTCAGAATATTTGATTTGTTAACCGGGAAAATTATTATTCAGCACAACAAACACCGTTATTCTATAAAAAGTATTACTCAAAATAAATCAGGTCAAGTTATAAGTGGTGATTACTGGGGTTACATTGTTATTTGGGATCTAGAAAAAGATACTATTTCAGATCCTTTTAGAATCGGAACAAATGGGATTAGTGCTTTAGAGTCTAAGGGAGAAAATGTTTTTGCTTCCTCCTACGACGGGGCCATTTATTCCATAGGCAAATCTGGAGAGGTTAGCGAATTAATACGAATTTTCACACAACACCCCGAAAAAATAGAACAAAATTAAACGAGAAGAGGTGAATATCTCTTGAGATTAAAAGATATGAGCGTTTATGATGGTCAGCTTAATCAATTAAGTGATAGAGAAGCAATGGGTCTACCCTCTTCTTTTCTTAGCACAGTTCTAGAGGACCTTCCAGGTATAGATAAAAGTACATTTTCATTAAATCAAGAACAACTCATCTCATTGCTTGAAATGAAAGACAAAAATATTGGGGAGCGCTATTTGGCGGGTCTATTACTATCATTGAAAGGCGATATAAGAATTAAACCTTATGAGCCAAATATGATAACAATTCCGAAAAGCTCTGTAAAAATCGGGTTACTACCAGGAAAAGTTGATGAAGTTTGTTCCACTTATAAAGATACTGGAATAATTGCTGATTGGATAAGAAAAGAAACTCCTGAAATAAGAGTTGACCTTGAAGCTTATAGAATAGGAAAATTCCCAGTTACTAACTTTGAATATTTGGAGTTTATTAAGGATAATCCTCATGAAGAAATACCTACTTCCTGGACATTTAGTAGGTATCCATCTGAGTTTTCTAACCACCCCGTTCACTCAGTATCCCCTGAAACAGCAGATAGATACTGTGAATGGCTTTCCAATAAAGTAGGTAGAAAGTTTAGATTACCGACTGAGTATGAATGGGAGAATGCTGCTGCAGGTCCTAACAGTTGGGAATTCCCTTGGGGTAATGAATTTAGTAAATACCATGCTAATACCGTGGAATCTGGTCTGCTCAGATCCACGCCGGTAGGTATGTTCTCATCTGGAAACTCTTATTACGGAGTCTCGGATATGGCAGGTAATGTTGAAGAGTTTGTTCGAGATTTGTATCACCCCTATGATGGCAATTGGGAAAATGTAATTTCCGATGATTTATCAGATAGCACTGAAAGGTACAGAGTTGCTAGAGGGGGGAGCTTTACAAGGTTTAGGGACCTTGCCAGGTGCAAAAGAAGACATGGAAAATTTCCTCGGGACATTTATGTAATGGGATTTAGGTTAGTTGAAAACATTAAATGAATATAGTAGTTTTAAAGCTTTTAACAAGGGGGAATTGTGGTGATTTGGGTATGTAGAAATCATTTAATAGAAGGAGTTCAAAAACTAAACGTACCCCATGTGAAAAGTAGTAACCTTGAATTGCGATGTGTTTTCTGTAAAAGCGAAGCATTCTATGAACTCTATTACAATGATATTGTGAAACCAACTCTCTCTAAAAATTCAGTCTCTAAACCAACTATTTAATATGAATAACACAAATTGGAAGGAGAATTATATGTATAACATCCCTGATATAGAAACACTTGAGAGCTCAGATCTTAAAGTAGTTAATGATGATTTAGGCTTTTAATCTAAGAGAGCTCTTATCTATTCGATAGGAGCTCTCTTAAGTTATTACTGGGCTGCTGAACAGCTCATTTCGCTATTAATAGATTATTAAATTGAAGAATCTCAAAAGGGAAATTTAAAGGTTAATCAATATGATTAACCTACCAAACTTCAAGATTCTAGACATGAAAGAAGTGAATATGATTATAGATTCCTAGTGAAATAACCTACCCCACTCCGAGGCAACCCAAATCTCGTCCGTGTAGTTCTCTGCTATCGTACCCCTGCAAAGAAAGTGGATATTAGAATAGCGACCAAACCACTTAAAATCGTGTTAACAACATACGCGACTTTAATTCTCTTTAAAACCCTTCCTCCCTTTATCACTAATCTCTACTAACGTATTTTAAAAACAGAGTATGTAGAAGGATTACTGAAGCCTAGTTTCTCCACCAACTTTATTGATGAGCTATTCGAAACATCATAGTCCCATCTAGGGATTAACGCATGCTCTATACTATGATTGATAAAATCCTTTGAAATTACAGTTGCATACTAAACTCCTTTTCACTTACTTTAAAGACGGATTACACGCTAAATATGGTTATTAAACCAATCCTTCAATTCCATCATCTCGAAAGCTTCCTCATTATCAAGCATAAGAGGTGAGATAAATTCTAGTGAATTATCGTCAGGGTCTTGGAAATATATTGCAGCGTGAGTATGAGGGTTATTTGCAAGAACAAGCGGTTGTTGTTCCTGAGAAAATCCAAATTTTTCTTTAACATTTATCTCTCTTTTTTCTAACCATGTTTTTGCTTTTTTTATATCCTCGTTCTCTACATAGAAAGCTAAATGTCTTATTGATGGATGGTAAGGGAGTTGTGCCTCTTCGCACTCCCATAGGCCTAACCAGCTTCTTCCCTTTTCAATCCAGAAAAATGTAACCTTTTTACCTTTATATGCTAACTCTAATCCTATATTTTGATAAAATTCTATTGACTTTTCAATGTTACTTACAGGTAAATGAGCTTCGTACAATCCTTTAATCATAAAGATCTCCTCCAAAAAGTTAATTTGTATTAAATTTAACACAAGATGCATATTTTGTAGCAAACCTGTCAAACAGTGGTTAACTAAATCAACCATACCACTCATGCATTTAATAACGCGTTTATTTATACAACATTTCTAATAAACATGTTGCCAAAACCTACAAAGAATAACATTCTTTGTTAAACTTTGGGTCCATATTCTCTTAACTGCTTCTTATTATTTAGAAGAACTAATATTTCCGTAATCATTAGCTCTCCTTCGCGTGCGCATCGCTAGCCGCGATGATTTGTTCTACTTTTGGATCCATAACGTGTTTCTTAATTGTTTGAAATGCTTTAGCTTTACTACGTGTTACTTTTATTTTAAATTGTTCCGGCAACATTGGAAGATTGTTTAATGACCAATCTCTACTCTCACTCCAATCTTCATGGTAATCCCCTGGAGAAGCCATTTCACATAAATGTCCAATAGCATGAACCACAATCGCACCTTTTGGAAATGTCTCGCAAGGTTTAATTTCAATGGTTCCCTTATGTTGTTTATGAGGGAAGGGGCCGGCAATCTTCTTAGCCTGGTCTGGTTTTTCACAGATGATCGTACTATAGCGTTCCATTATTATCCTCCTCAGCAATTATGCTGCTTGTTCTGAAGGAAACTCCTCTAAACACCTTTGGATGACTCCGGATGCTCCCCGACTTTTGTGAAAAATAAGCTTTTTGTCTAATTGCTTACATGATTCCTTCACACATTCCATCGTAATGTGTCCGCAAGATCCATAAATACAAATAACGACATCTGCCTTTTTTACAATGGTCCGAAAGCTCTTCTTTCTACCGTTTTGTTTTCCGGTTCCATCGTGGAATAACACTTTACATCCGTGTTTAGCACCAACTTTTTGAAATGTCTTTTCTTGAGTTCCTCCGATAACAGCGATTTTTAACATTTGAAACACCCCTTTATTTTATTAAAACAAATATACCATATATTGCACTTAAAGCAAGTGTAAAAGCTGGTTTTATTTGTAAGAGGCTACAGTGCAGTGCATTCTACTTCTTTTTTTTGATACAAATCCCAAAGCACTTCCCCAATGGAGGGGTGTATATACCTTTCGCCTACCAGGATTTTATTGATACGAGATACCAAATCATGTGTTTTCATGCTCTTCAATAAAAACCCTTGAACATTTTTTCTTAAGTAGTTAAGTAAGGATATTTCGTCT
>NZ_CP026118.1:900000-1187500 GCF_004101865.1 Halobacillus litoralis | reverse complement strand
TGGCTCGGTAGCTCAGTCGGTAGAGCAACGGACTGAAAATCCGTGTGTCGGCGGTTCGATTCCGTCCCGAGCCACCATTTACAAGCCGGCCTAGCTCAACTGGTAGAGCAACTGATTTGTAATCAGTAGGTTGGGGGTTCAAGTCCTCTGGCCGGCACCATTAGAAATTTCATCAGCGTGGAGGGATAGCGAAGTTGGCCAAACGCGGCGGACTGTAAATCCGCTCCCATCGGGTTCGTAGGTTCGAGTCCTACTCCCTCCACCATTTATTTTCTCAATCAAATAGGGGTATAGTTTAATGGTAAAACTACGGTCTCCAAAACCGTCAATGTGGGTTCGATTCCTACTACCCCTGCTTTCTTATTATGGCGGTTGTGGCGAAGTGGTTAACGCACCGGATTGTGGTTCCGGCATTCGTGGGTTCGATTCCCATCAGCCGCCCCATTCAATACATTAATTAAAGACCTATATTGGGCCATAGCCAAGCGGTAAGGCAACGGTTTTTGGTACCGTCATGCGCTGGTTCGAATCCAGCTGGCCCAGCCACTATTCATGCGGGAGTAGTTCAGTGGTAGAACACCACCTTGCCAAGGTGGGGGTCGCGGGTTCGAATCCCGTCTCCCGCTCTAAACATTCACATTTTCTTTAAAACGTGAATATGATACAATCGTAATTGAACTTGATTTGGCGGCATAGCCAAGCGGTAAGGCAGAGGACTGCAACTCCTTTATCACCGGTTCGATTCCGGTTGCCGCCTCCAAAGACATATGCCGGTGTGGCGGAATTGGCAGACGCGCACGACTCAAAATCGTGTTCCTCACGGAGTGCCGGTTCGAGCCCGGCCACCGGTACTAAAAATGTAACAGAGAGAAGACTTCAACAGTAATGTTGAGGTCTTTTTTTTATTTGTTTTTACACGACAAAAATAACCCAAAATCGTGTGCGTTGAATCGTGTGCGTAGGAGGTATGTTGTGAAGAGACGAAAGGAATTATCAGAAGAAGAAATGGATCTTATCAGAAATAAGGTTACTGAAGATGAGGCACTAGAAAAATTCTTTAAAGACTGTTGTCTACGTAATTTGAGACCGGCAACAATCGAATACTACAAGAATGAATTTCACGCTACTAAAAAGATGTTGAAAAAAGATCTCGTTGATATTAAACAGGAAGATATAGAAGCGTTCATAGTAAGAAGTAAAACGCAAATAAGTATTACAACAATCAACACTCGTTTACGTGCATTAAGAGCATTCTACAATTACTTAAAAAAGAACAAATTGATCTCTACTAATCCTATGAAGAACATAAAGCTGCTTCGAGACAGGCAAAAAGTAATTGAAACATTAGACAATCAGGAAATTGAGAAATTAGTAACGATAATGAGAAATGATAGAACATTTGTATCTTTCCGTAATGAAGTGATTCTTCTGGTTTTTCTAGATACAGGGATAAGGTTATCAGAGTTAGTAGGCATTGAAGTTGAAGATGTAGCTACAAATCATATCGTTATACGAAAAACTAAGAATCTATACCAGAGAATTGTTTATTTATCTGAGAGAACTCAGGAACAATTAAGAAAGTACCTTGTGATAAGAGGAGATGTTGAGGGAACGAACAAGTTATTTATAAATCGAGATAATAATGAGTTAAAACCTCATAGTATTCAAACAGGTTTCACTAGTTATGGAAAAAGAGCAGGTATTAGTAAGCGAGTAAGCCCTCATACATTTAGGCACACTATGGCGAAACGAATGATCATGGCTGGTGCAGATGCATTTACTCTTATGACTATTTTAGGTCATAGTGATATGACTATAACTAAAAAGTATGTGTACCTTTGGGGACCAGATATTGAAAAGAAACATAAACAATATAGTGCCCTTAAAGGTTTGAAATTTTAGTGTACGAACGTATGTTTGCATATTAAAATAAAATAATAGAGAGTGGCTAAGATTAGGACCCTTTCCACTCTCTAAAACACATACCAGAAGATAGACTTCTGTTATTTAAATATAGCAAGTCTATTTCTTCTGAGTCAAGAGGAGATAGAAGCCATGAGATTATTATCTTTGCTGAGTGGAAATGGTTTTGTCATGTACAATAAGGAGTTAGCCCACACAGTATCAACGAATGGAGCAATTGTATTTGGGCAGCTTTGCTCTAGTTATGAAAGTTTCAAAAACAAAAAAATGATAACTGTTCGAGATGAAAAAGAATATTTCTTCTTAACGAGTGAAGTATTACAAGAAGAAACAGCTTTAACATATAAACAACAGTTAAGAGCAATTAAAGAACTGGAACAAGCAGGGTATATTGATACAAAAATGATGGGGGTACCTTCTAAAAAGTACTTTCACATTACGGATAAGATAATAAAAGAGCTTGTTTCTGAGGTAAATCCTAGCTCTTCCAAAAGGGAAGACCTGAATGTATCAAGAGTTGACGCTGATCCCAGCCTTGCCCAAAGGGAAAACCTAAGTATGCCAAAAGGGAATAGCAAGCCTGACCAAAAGGGCTCATCTATTAAAAAGAAAAATAAAAAAGAACAATATAAAAATAAAAAAGATAATCTTGTTAACAAGGAACCGGTTAACAATGATGAAATCATACACAAACTTACAAATGAATATCGAATAAAAGGATTAAGTAATGAGGTTTGTTTAAGAGTAGTAAAAGAAGTATTAGACTCTAAAACTGATGTAGAAAATTTTGGTGGTTATTTAAGAAGGTGTTTGGATAATACCTTATATAAGAGCAAACTTAAAAAAGGAGAAGTGGAAATATCTTTAAGTAACGGGAACGGTAAACTGGATCTGTATTATGACTGGTTAAACAATTGAAAACAATAGTTCCCAGGGTTACATAGGTGAGCGTCGTTAATCAAAAAATGTTTTATAATAGGAATACTCATATTGTTTAAAAGATGCCTTAGAATTTACTTGCGTATCTAATTACTTAGGAGGGATCGTGTGACAAAGCAAACTGGAAGTGCGAAAGAAGTAATGGAAATTATTCAAGAAATGGACAGTGCAGAGTGTTGGAAATTGTTAAATGAATTATATTACAAGCATTACAGTAGTCCAAAGGAAAAATATACTGAGATAGACATGGATTATTAATAGTCACCAGAAGCTCATAGGAGCATCGTAATGCTCCGTAAAGAGGGAGGTAATATATTCATATTATCTCCTTTGTTTTTCCCTGTAATGCACTCCGATTATTATTATCCATTTCCAATTTCTTTAATAAGAGAATAGCCAACATTGAATGACAATTCTCCTTGATTGGAAACCTATATGGATTTTCTATAACTATTAAAAATTATTTTTATGTTTTGCTTTACATCTTAAATCTGTGAGATATAAGAGTTTTGTAAAACAAAATCAATAGTTATTCGGGGGTAATAATAATGAATCCATACATTCTAAAGTCAAAACCAATTTACGAAAAAGCAATGTCTCAGCTTTCATGGGAGGAACAAACTATTACTATGATTCTATTTGAAGTGGGTAGCCGTGTGAGAGTAGATGCATTAACATTAGGAAGAAAAGACTTCTTTTTAGTTAATGTAAAGTACACTATAAAAAAAATGAAGACGAATGGTTCTGATTGGTATCCATCACGGAATCAGGTTAGAAAAACAATTAAAAAACTTAATGAGATTGGTTTTATGAAAATAGATGATGATGGATTACCTCTATGGTTTTATAAAGATATTGAATACTTACTCGAATAAAAGGTCGGACAAATAGTCCGATCTTTTTTTTGAAAAATTACTCATAAAGTTAAAAAACTCCGATTAATTCCACTTCTGTATCTAATACAATTATTAATTAAAGTTGTCCTATGATAGAACACGTAAAAGTAGTTCTATTATAGAACGGAGTAGTTCTATATTGGACTCAGAGTAGTTTTATAATAGAACTCTATCTATACTTAATTATCTATACTTAATAATCTAAACTTATTTATTCAAAAAACATTCTGTTTTTTGATCGTTTAAATTTTTCTTCTATTGTTTACAAATTAAATTCGCTAGATAAAATAACTACGAAAATAAATTCACAATGGAGGAAACATAATGATAAATCAAAAAGGGAAATTTATGAAAGTTCCAAAGGAATTCTTTCAATATGAAGAACTAAGACAATTAAGTGGAGATCATATATTTTATTATTCATGGTTATTAGATTTAAAGGAACTTTCTAAGAAGAACGCTGATAAATATACAGATAGTAATGGTAGAGTTTTTGTGATTTTTACTGAAAAAGATGCTTTGGACTACTGCAATATAAAAAAATCTAAATTATATCGGATAAAGTTAAAATTAAAAGATTTGGGGTTAATCGACTATGATAAACAAAAAGTGAAAAAATCGGGTATCTCAACTCCTATATATGTTAAAGAGCTTGATTTGTGGGATAGTCAAAGGAAAAAAAGTAAGATGCTTGATTTAGAAATGCCTGATTTCAATGGAGGAGTTTCTAATGAAATTTAATCCTAAGGAATGGCAAGAAAAAAATTTTAAATCTGAAAACCATTCTTCAGTCCAAGAATCTAGAGAAGATCGTCATAAAAAATTAGCTAGAGCAGAAATAGAAGCCTGGAGGAAGAAGAAAGAGCAAGAAAAGATATATGCTAAAGAAATTGGTATTGCAGAAAAAATTAGAAAAGAAGCCGAAAAAATAGAGCGTGAGAAAAGAGAACACGAAGAGCTGATGAATACTGATGCGGTGAAAGCTCTCTATATTCTTGATACAGATAAAAATGTCATTGATAAAGTTGAAAGAAGAGCAGACTTAGTAGAGTGGTTGAAAGGTAAAGGATTCAAATGGGGCATCGGAAGAACGGTTCTCTATCACTACATTAAGGACAAAGCTCTCTATAAAAATCAGTATTACTTTATTCCAGTTTTAGAATACGAAAACTTTTTATCATAACTGAACGTTATTGTTCGGGTTTTGTTTCAAAAAACTAAGGTTTGTATATATATATATTAGAGAGTAGTATAAGTGACAAAACTGTTCTAGAATTTTATTTGCGGTTTGACATTGAAACGTCTTTATTTTAATGAACTGGATCATAATAGATTCAGTTCATTTTTTATTATGGGCCTCCTCCTTGGCCCACCGTTACAGTTGAATTGTCCTTCAACTATCTCGATGACTTTAGTCTGGAAAACTCTTGTCATAACTTCCATATTGCGTTCTCCGATGTTTTCACAATTTTCACCTTTAGAACAAAGGTTTTCTTATTTATTGAAGAACTTCGCATAATGGTTCCTCCGATTCATTGTGCGGTATATGAGAGAGCCTTGTCAGCAGCAGGGCTTTCTCTTTATTTTTATATTTATAACTCACTTAAAACTTTTTGAGATTTATACATAAGCTCAGTTGCTTTGGCAGCTGAGCTTTTTATTTTTTGCCGGAAGGAGGAATAAACATGGGGCTATTCACATTCCCTGGCTCAAAGAAAGGTGATTACTTTTCTTCCACGATTTACAGTTCGGCTCGTACTTATTCAATTTCAGAAGAGCAAGCTATGCAAATACCAGCTGTAAAAGCATCAGTTGATTTAATTGCTTCAACAGTGAGCCAACTTCCAGTTTACCTCTATAAAGAATTAGAGAATGGAGACATTAACACGATCAAAAAAGATAGTCGAATTGACCTTCTTAATGAATCGATGAACCAGCGTGAAACTTCAGCAAAGATTAAGAGGTTGTTGATCAAAGATTTGTTGTTCTACGGCAAAGCTTATCTTCTTAATAGATACGATCAATTCTTCTATTTGAAGGCTAATCAAGTTCACCCGGATTTCTACACCAAAGATGACCTTACGATTGCAGGAGTTGAGTACAGATACGATTCTCCAAATGCTTCAGTTATTTTATCTGAAGATGAAGTAATTTCTTTTGATGTTGGCACTGAAGGGGTTCTCGTTGATGGAGATCAAATTCTTCAACAAGCATTCAATGAGTTAGATTACTCCAAGAATGTCATGAAGAATGGTGCTCTTCCAGTAGGAGTTTTAAAAGCTGCATCTCGTTTGACTGAGCCTGCTATTAATCGGCTTCGGGAGAGTTGGGAGAACCTTTACGGAGGATCAAAAAACTCTTCTAAAACTTTGATTCTTGAAGAAGGTCTAGATTACACACCTATTTCATTGAATCCTAATGATCTTCAACTTAATGAGTCTGCCAAAACAACTCTAGCTTCAGTTGCTCGATTATTTAATGTTCCAGAATCTATGGTCAATTCTTTAGCCAACAAATATGGAAGTCTTGAAATGAACAACCTTCATTTCCTTCAATATACAGTTGGTCCATTAATTAATGTCATTGAGACAACTTTGAATAAAGAGTTGCTTGATGAATCTGAAAAGATTGGTGGAATTTACTTCCGTTTCGATACTTCAGAGGTTCTTCGAACAACTGAAAAACAGAAAGTCGAAACGACTATTCAGCTAGTCAAAAACGGCATTATTTCTGAGAACGAAGGAAGATCTCGCCTAGACTATAAACGTATCGAAAAGGATTACTTTACTTTGAATATGGCTTCTGCATTGAAAGATGTTGAGACAGGTGACATTACAGTAATTAATCTTGGAGAAACGATTAAGCAGGAGGATGAATCAGATGAAGATGGAGATTCGAGACACCCAAACGACCTTATCATCTAATGGTGATTTAGTTGTATCTGGCTATGTCAATAAACCTGGCCAGCTATCGGAGATTCTTGGAGTTACGCAAAAATTCCGAGAAAAAATTGCACCAGGAGCATTTCAAAAAGCTATCGAAAACCGATCTAAAGAGATTGATTTCTTAGCAGAGCATGACAGTAAGAAAGTCCTTTCTTCTACTCGAAATGATTCTCTAACTCTTCGAGAAGAGCAAGAAGGACTTTACATGGACGCTACTATTTCTCAAACGTCGTGGGGCCGTGACTACTATCAGCTCATTACTGATGGATTGATTGGTTCAATGAGTTTTGGATTTAGAAGCATTCGTGATTCTTGGAGTATGGAAGATGGACTTCACATTCGTACTGTTCATGAACTTGAACTTTATGAGATTAGTGCAGTAAAGGACCCTGCTTACTCCCAAAGCATGATCAGTGCTCGCAATATTGACTTAGTTAAAGATATTGAAATTCCGAAAGAAAAAGAATTTTCTTTAAACAGGAACGCAGAGTATTACGATAATAATCAAGAAGAAAGAGGAGAACAATTTATGAAAAAAATGGAAACTCGTACTAACGAATTTGAATCTATTCTACGTGGAGAAACACGTGCTCTTCAAACAACAACATCTGGTGCAGCTCTAATCCCTGAGAACACTCATAATGATATCGTTCTAAAGATGGAAGAGATCTCTCCTGTATTCGCGAAGGCTCGTAAGCTTAACTCTGTTGCAGGTACTCTTCGTGTTACTCGTGAAGATGATTCCGTAACAGCTGGCTTTTTCGGTGAAGGACAAGAAATTCTTGAAAGCGCTATTGGTTTCAAGCAAGTTGATTCGAAGCAGAAACGTGTTGGTGCTGCTCTAACTCTATCCAACCAACTCTTTAATGATTCTGCTGTAAATATTGCTGACTATTCTAAAAATCTTTTAGCTCGCCGTGCTGGGAAAACAGTAGAAAAATCTATACTTGTTGGACTAGGTGGAGATGAATTTGCAGGCATCGTTCCAGATGCTGATGTTCAATCCGTTGATGTAGTTGGTACTGCTACTCTTGAAGACCTTCAAGAACTATACCTTAAAGTTCATCCTGAGTTCTTGACTGGAGGAAGTTTCATAATGTCTCGTGACTTCTTCAACCAAATCGCTAAATTGAAAGACGCTAACGGTCATTATTATGTTCAAATGGGAACCGTAAATGGTAAAATCCAGTATGTTCTATTTGGTATGCCAGTTGACGTTACAGATGCTCTCCCTGCTGCAACTCCAGCTGTATTCGGTAACATTGCAGAAGCTTATGCTGTCATGATTAAGCAAGAAGCAGGGATCCAAGAAATCGTTGATTCCGGACTAGCTCTTAAAGGTGCAAAGCTTTATGTGTATGATGCCTTCATGGATGGAGCTGTTGTGAATCCTGCCGCGATCGTCAAACTTAACGTAGCTCAAGCATAATTATTAACGTGAAACATTTCACAAATATAAGGAAGTCAGTTATAGCTGGCTTCCTTTTTTATATTAGAAGAAGGACAACTGTGCAAAATTATGATGAAGGGAAAAAGTTAAATGAACCACCAAGAAACAAAGTTATTTCATATTGAGTTGTTAGAAAATATTAGCCATTCATTCCGATCCTCGAATTATCGTCTGATTTTAGCAGAAATCCTTGTATCTTTCTTCTATAAGCACACTACCAGTCCATCGGAAATCAAGAAACATGTGAACGAAGTTCTTAAATACAAAGACATTGATGAAGTTAGTCTGGGATTTGTCAGAGGGATAGTCAATAGTAAAGTCCAGTAAGGAAGAAGGTTTCGTATGGTTACAAGAATGTATGATGTTAAAATTAGTAAAAAGAGACAAACTACTTCAACTCAGTTAGTCATCCATCTTCAAATCGAGCTAAGTTGATGATTAAGAGAGCTGTTATTGATGAGGCTACTACTTGTAGGAAAAAAGAGTAAAATCACTATAATAACTAGGGGAGAGTCGGTTACTTTGATTTAAATTTTGACAAAAACTATTTTTATGTAAAAAAATGTAAAAGCGGAGGGGAGTAGATGAAAGCTCCAGAATATTTTAACGAAACTGCTACGGAATACTTTCACTTTGTAGTAGAAGAACTTAAGAATATAGATAAACTGAACCCAACAGATAAACCAATCATTGAAGCCTTATCCTTCAATCTTGCTACACTGGAAGATTGTCAGAAAAGGCTTTTTCAAGAGGGATTTGTAGTTGGTGCCTTACATGGAATGAAAGAGCACCCAGCTGTATCAATTAGCATGAAAGCACAAGCTAAAGTTCTCGAATCATTTAAGCTGCTTGGATTAGATGCTTCCAGTCGTTTCAAAGAAGAACAAGTTAAAACAGAAGACTTATCAAACGATCCACTTCTGAACGTATTGGCAGGGAGGGCTATATAGTTCCCTTGCTGATTCAACCTCTTTTACCAACTCTCTTAGAAGTATATCTTGAGGGTAATAATCACTGGGTTCATATTCACCGGTGTAACATATAACAAGTCCATCTCCTACTGACTCCATATCCAGTCCGATCGATTCAAACTGAGGTCTGAATTTTGGCCACGCTTTTTCAAACTCGTTAATTGCTTCTTTAATTGTTTTATTGTAATTTCTTTTTCAGTCATTTTGAAGTCCTCCATCTTTGTTTTCCTTGTTATATGGCAATTCTATAAAATGTAAAGCAATTAAAGATATTTTTAGATAAAGATAAGCTTATATTTAATTACTTCAGTGTTGTCATATGCTATGATATAAGTGAGTATTTCTAACTAAAAGTAAGGTGGGAACATAAATATGAGTAATCATTTACTTTTAAATAGGCTTTTTACTCGTAATATATTTGTGGACCTAATAAATGAAAATAATAATTCTTTATTTGAGACCTGTGTAGAAAGATATGTTGAAAATCACGCTTCAATGAACAATAAGTCACTTATCAGTGAGATTTACAATTATCTAAAGAAAGAATACAGAAATGAATATTATTTTAAAAATACACTCTTTAATAAGTTGTTATTGGGCAGACACAGTTTAAATACGACTACTGCTTTAACTGAAATTCCGATTAATAAATCTAAAGTTGATTTTGTCTTAATCAATGGGAAAGCGACAGCGTATGAGATAAAAACTGATTTAGATACATTTGATAGGTTAAATAATCAAATAGAGGATTATTATAAAGCCTTCAACAATGTTTGTTTAGTCACTTCAGAATCAAACTACCCAAAAGCAAAAAGAATGTTCAAAGATACGAAATTAGGAATTTGCATATTAACGAGTAGAAATACAATAAGTACCAGACAAGAACCTCAAGAAGATAATTCCAGACTAGAGTATGATGTTATGTTTAAGATGTTAAGGAAGCATGAGTTTGAAGATCTATTGTTTGCTCACTTTGGAGAATTACCTGTTACGAATCAATTTAATTATTATACAGAATGCTTAGAATGGTTTACTAAAATCGACATAGCAACGGCATATGAATATATGATTACTCAATTAAAAAAAAGAAGCTTGACTGAGAAAGATGAATACGAGAAAGTCCCTTATGAACTTAAGTTTATGGTTTATTTTTCTAAATTTAGAAAAAGTGATTACTGTAAATTAAATAACTTCTTAAATGAAGAGTGGAGGGAATAATAATGTATTTACCTTATTTAAGAGGAAGGCAATATGAACTTCTTGCTTTACGAGAGTTAGCTGAAAATAACTTAATCAATAATAAAATTTTGCCAATCATTGAACCGATAAAACCTTCGGCAACCTTACTAAAGACTATGGGAATGTTTATCAATAAGGAAAAGGATTTAGCTGTGATACTACACCCTCAAGTAGGTAATTTTAATAAAGATATTTCTATTCTAAAAAAAGAAGGATGGAAAATGAATTTTAGTGAAGCACTTAAGAGTAAGAACATCGTTATTTCTCATATAATGAATGAAAACAGTAACAATGAATTAAATGAATTATTTAGTAATGGCGTGGAAGAAAATGAACTTTTAGTTATTAATAAAAATAAAGATTATCTAAGTAACTATCTCGAATCATTTGGAAACAAAAATCCGCTATACACACTAATACCGGAAGAAAGCGCGTTTAAAAGAAAAATTAAAGTTAAACGTGTTTTACTTGAAGACAGATTTGAAAAGGAAGCAAGAAATGCGGATTATAAAGATATAAATAGCAGGGCTTTCTCAGAGGATCATATTTATTTTGAGGAAGATGGTTTTATGGGGTATTCAGATTATTCGATTGTCGGTGAAGAATATTCTGAATCTGGATTTGCGCCATATGCTGTTGCAATTCACATAGTGTACTTTGATACTGATAAAAGTTTGAGAATTAAACACTTTGTCTCAAACTCAAATAAAGATATTAATGACCCAGCTGGTAAATTTGGTGAAGCTTTACAAAAGTTAGCAGAATGGAAAGAAACCAGAAATATTAATACATATAGTTTAGAGAAATTTATGGAACACTATAGAAATGGAACCTATCCAGGTTTAGGGACAGTTAAGAAACTTGCGATTATGCATCATATAGAGTTAATCAGTCAATATTTTGACGGGAAGTTCGATTTATGATTTGTTGCGCTAAATGTTTTGAAGATTCAGAGATAAAGGCTATTATTAAAGGAATTAATAATAGAGGTGATTGCGATACATGCGGCAAGATGAACGGCTACATATACGATACAGAAGAAAATGACGAATTGGTTGACAATTTTAATGAATTGCTAGAAATATATGAACCAGTATCAAATTTACCAGGTGATTTCCCGAAAGAAAAAACTTATTTACTTAAAGATGATTTAAATGATAGATGGAGAATTTTTAATATTGAAAAAGAGAAAATCTACACCCTAGTAAGGAATATTTGTCATGAAAAATATGAAGAAGCTCCTGAGTTATTTGATGAACCAATAAGTATTACCTCATTGAGTCAAATTGAATATTTAGAAGAAAACTCGATATTAAAGACTCATGAGTGGGAAAATTTTGTGAATGAAATAAAGAATGTTAACAGATTTCATACTAATTTCATTAATACTAGTGTTTTGGATGTATTTTGTGATTATGTGAAAACTCCCTATCGTGAAGGGGAGGTCTTTTATAGAGCAAGAATCTCTACTGAAGAAGATGGATATGAAACATCGGACATGGGGGCACCACCACAAGGAAAAGCAACTGATGGTAGGGCTAACCCAATGGGTATTAGTTGTTTGTATTTATCTAACGATTTCGACACTACCCTTCATGAAATAAGAGCTGGAACTCACGATTTCATTACTATTGGCGAGTTTAGGTTAAAAGAGGATATCGAAGTGATTGATTTTGTGGCTCTAGATAAAATTAGTCCCTTTTCGGGAATCGGTCCAGAGCAACATGCTGTGAATAAAACACACCTTAAGAAAATCAGTCATGAAATAGCAAAACCACTTAGAAGAAGTGATGGGCCTTTGGACTATTTACCTACCCAATATATAACTGATTATCTTAAAAGCAAGGGGCATCAAGGTATAAAATATAAAAGTACGATGAATCCAAAAGGGTACAATGTAGCAATTTTTAATCCTGATTTGTTTGAATGCAATAAAGTAAGTGTGCTTGATGTAACAGGAATGACCTATAATACGGAAGTTATAACTGATTAATTTTTGAGTTGTATATTCTTTATAAAATATCAATTTTATTCCCTTATAAAAATCCCCTAATGTTAATATTCAAGGGGATTTTTACGTTCCTACTTATAATTTTTGTGAGGCACAGCGAGTGAATAAGAATTTTTATGTGGTAGAATTATGATATAATCCAAATTTTGGATAGAGATACGCGCGATATTGAAGGGGGAGAATGGAACTGTGGGCCAAAAAAGCAGGCAACACTATGTTCCGAAGTTTTATCTTAGAAACTTCTCAGAAACAGATAAATCAATTAGTACATTTAACATTACAAATTTAAAATACATTCAAAATGCTTCAATTAAAGATATGTGTCAAAAAAATAATTTCTATGGCGATGATAAAGTAGTTGAAGAATTCTTAGATAAAGAGATAGAAAGAAAAGCTTCAGCCATTATTAGAAGGATAATAGAGACAGAGAGCATTCCAAACATTGATAAGGAATTTGAATATTACGAGCATCTGATTGCTTTTTTGTTGGTCAGTGAAGCAAGGAACTTAAAAAATGCTGACTCAGCAGATAATATGGCTGATTTCTTAGCTAAAGAAATGATGAAAGAGCATCCAGATATGAAAGGCATAAACTTAGATGAATTTAAAATAAAGATAAAGCAAGCCGCCAATCAAAATATAGGCATTGCCTTAGAAAGCATCCCCCTAGTATTAGATTTAAAACTGGTTCTTATTAATCAAAAAACATCAAGGAGTTTCATTACGTCAGATAATCCGCTGATTCGTTACAACTCATTTTATATTGGAAGGAAATATCAGGGGAGAGGGTTTGGGTATGTTACAAGAGGGCTTCAGCTTTTCTTTCCCATATCCTCAACACAATGCTTGTTGTTATATGACGGACTAGTATATGATATACCAAACATAAAAGATGATGTTATAACGATTAATAGAGCCCGAGAAGTTGATTCTTTAAATGAGTTATTCTATTTGAATGCGTATAATAATGTTTTCTTTAATCAGAAAATTAAAGAAGATTATATAAAAAAAATTCACCTTAAAAATAGAGGAACCTCTAAGATTAGTGATCTTGAAAGGGAAGTAGGGTCATTCAAATCAATGGAGGAAGATGGTCATTTGATTAATGTCACACAAAATAGAGTAACAAAAAAAATATCACTTCCTTGGATTACTCTTTCTGAGTTTGGAAAAGGACTTATACTTCCCCAGCACATGGGGGGGTTAAAAAGAATGGAGTCACCTTTCATAGAAGAGTATATAGAAAAGGATTCGGAAAAATTTGATAAACAACCTCCAAAAATAAAAAGTGGGAGCTACTTCAGAGAAAAGTAAAAGTTTGGCTTTAGTGCTTTACTCTTTTCGACACTTCGATACAACACCTTTGGAGGTGTTGTATGTGTTACCTACAAAAGAAAAGCTGATTGATCACTTATTAGAAAAAATGACTAATCAAGACATCGCAAAAATTTATGGAGTGAATTATCAAAAGGTTATACAGTTAATAAAAAGGTATAGACTAGATCCCAGCGAGTTAAGAAGAGTAAACCTTTACATTGTATATGAACATCATCTTAATGACAAAGTAGTATATGTAGGTAGCGGTGTATGGTATAGATGTAGAAGATATACTAATAGAAGAAACACGGTACATCGTGAGTTGATGGTATCTGGAAAGATACAATATAAGATTGTTGCAGAGTTTAAAGAAATAAATTCTGCAAGAAGACATGAGAAAGAACTAATAAAAAAATACAAGGCAAATGGGCAAGCTATTTTCAACAAACAAGTTCATTAGTTCTTGACGATTTTGTGTAGCAGGGGCATAATTATCAGTAATCGTGTAATGCAAATTATCTAAAGTATTCCACTTACTGTGATATGACTGATCTCGTTACATAATTGTACTTTTGTGGGACTCAAAATCGTGTTCCTCACGGAGTGCCGGTTCGAGCCCGGCCACCGGTACTAAAAATGTAACAGAGAGAAGACTTCAACAGTAATGTTGGGGTCTTTTTTTTGTTTATTTTACACGACAAAAAAACCAAAATCGTGTGCGTAGGAGGTATGTTGTGAAGAGACGAAAGGAATTATCAGAAGAAGAATTGGATCTGATCAGGAATAAGGTTACTGAAGATGAGGTACTAGAAAAATTCTTTAAAGACTGTTGTCTACGTAATTTAAGACCGGCAACAATCGAATACTACATGAATGAATTTCACGCTACTGAAAAGATGTTGAAAAAAGATATCGTTGATATTAAACAGGAAGATATAGAAGCGTTCATAGTAAGGAGTAAAACGCAAATAAGTATTACAACAATCAACACTCATTTACGTCCATTAAGAGCACTTTCTACAATTACTAAAAAAAGAACAAATTGATCTCTACTAATCCTATGAAGAATATAAAGCTGCTTCGAGGCAGGCAAAAAATAATTGAAACATTAGAAAATCAGGAAATTGATAAAATACCGTTCTACTAGACCGTTAGATTTTAACAGGTAGGTATATCGAACGCGATCCTATGTATAAGTACCTGTTAATGAAGGACTACAAGGCAGACATGGAGAAGTTTAAATTGTCACAGGTAACGTTATTGGCATATAAGGGGTGGTCAAGTTAAGAATTAAAGACGTGAGGAGTAGTGCGCATACTCTACACGTAGTAAATCGGATGTGATTCGCGCTCTATATAATTTTACTGAAGCTGAAGTTGTGTTTGTGAAACGTTAGTTGTAGTAGTTTGATAAGGTCGGGGGAGAAACCTTATGTACAGAAGATTCGAAGGAAAAGAGCTCCAGGACGTAAAAACTTCGTAAATAACAAATAAAGAAAAAAAGCAGCTAAGAAAGCTGCTTTAAGATGATTTATCTTTTTAAGTTAGGATTTTCATTTTTTGCATCTTTTACTTTAGGTTTTCGATATCCACCAGCGATATCTGCTTGTTTAAATTCTTTTGCATAATTAACTTCCTGAGCGTCTGATGGTTCTTCCCCACTTCCTCCTATAGGTTGGTACTGTGAATTTTTGGACATAGTGCTCATCCTTTCTATTGGAATCGGGTTATACTCACAATTTACCCTTTGTACCAAAGTGATAAACATGAGCTTTTGGAAAGGTCCTGAATTTCTAAAAAGAGCTCACGATCCACGTGGTGAGGGGTGATTGTGCGATTTTAGCCGGACTTCATCTATCCCTTTGCGGTGAAGAACATCACTTCACTAAACGGATGGTCTTCAGTGGGGTGTGACCAACGCCTTCAAATTTTTATTTGGTTATGCTCGTAGACTGTTACAAAGAAATACGGAGGCAACAAAGGAGTTTGCATTCAAATTCCTAAAAATTTCCTTTATACTATTTATAAAGTTTACAGGACAGAAGAAGGGTGTGATGAGGGGTTGAATAAATACAAGTGGTTTATTGGGGTTTTTGGTAGTTTGGCTATTGTCCTTGGTGGTATCTTTCTCTTTCTGCTTGTAACGGATATTAAGGATCAACAGCAAGAAGCTGAAAACAGGGAAAAGGCGCAAAAAGAATTTGAAGAGCAGGTAGATTCAATTGAGGTGGAAGCAGTTGACGCAGACAACCTTCCTACTGAATCATTCTTTCAGGATATGATACATAAAATGTCGCACCAAAAAGTTGAATCAAATGAAAAGTGGGCGGGCCATTTGCGTATTACACCTGATCGAATCGCAGAAATGCAGGCGGTCTTACTGAAAATAGAAGGAACATCGAAGGAATACGAGAATTATGATTTTTATGAGAAAACTTTAACCTCATGGGGACGTGGTGATTTCGAGAATGCCGTTGAAGTACACAATACCATTTGGCAATGGAAAGGGGGTAACGTCGGGAGAGCTACTGGGCTTTTGAATGCAGAGGAAGAACAAGAATATATTAAGAGGTATTTTGATTAATCTAGGTCGGCGTTAGGCCGCCCTTTTTTTATTTGACCAAATAAAAAGCTCATGTGATTCAGTCCTTTCTGTGTTTGAATTTATTGAAAAGGAAGAACTAGACCTTGTTTGGTCATAATCGTATGAATAGAATAGGGTGGTTGTTGGATAGAATGATAGTGGGTGATTATTATGAATATAACAATGTTCATTGAGTATTCAGCTTTTATGTCGTTGCTTATTCTCTCCATCGTATTAACGTTACGAGTAAGAAAAGACGATGATGAATCCGTTGGTGAAGACCATGAACAATTCAATTCAACACTTGAAAAGAAACTTTATGATGGATTACTTTCTTATGGTCTGCGCCCCGGTCTTCATTATCAAGTTGGTAAGTACAGTATTGATATAGCTTTTCCTTCAGTTAAGATCGCTGTTGAAGCCATCGAACAGGATTTCCTCAACTCTTCTTACGAGATGGATGATGAATGGGAAAAGGAAGTGTATTTGAAGAATCATGGATGGACGGTTTTGCGTTTCAGTGGAGCACGTATTGATGAAGACTTATCAAGGGTCGTTGAAAAGATCAGCCGAGAGCTGACGAATAAGTCGAATTCAAGCTGATACTAGTTAGGGTATAAAAGAGGTCAGGCTAGCGCCTGATCTCTTTTACTGTCCAGAATAACTGTGTGTGACACCTTGTGAGATGGTTATTAAATATACCAGATTATAAAGAAACCTTTATATGCTTTGAATTTTCTACATCGAATAAACCTTTGTCAGTTATTTTCAACGAAGGTATGACTGGCAATGTCATGAAGGACAAGGTTAAAAAAGGATTGAATTGTCCTCTGAATCCTTGTTTGTAGAGTGTTTCATGGATATGTTTCAAGCCTGCATCCACTTGTTCCGATTTTCGGTCTGACATCAAGCCGGCGATGGGAAGCGGGAGAGAGGAAAGCAGGGTGCTGTTTTCAGTAATTGCTAATCCTCCTCCCATCTCTTCTAAGTGGCCGATTGCTTTCAGAATATCATCGTCATTCGTCCCTACTGCGACAATGTTATGTGAGTCATGAGCAATCGTTGTGGCGATGGCCCCTTTTTGAAGTCCGATCCCTTTGATAATCCCTAGGCCGATATTTCCAGTCTTATGGTGTCTTTCTATAACAGCGATTTTTAGTTGGTCATTTCCTACGGAGGGAAGAAAATGACCCTTACACACATTCACATCTTCTGTGATATGGGTAGTTCTAAGTTGGTTTGGATACATCTGGATAATGTTTGCTTTACTAGTGCCATTCATCGGGATGGCAAGCGATGCTTTAGTCAACTTCGTGAGGTGGACTGTGCCTTTTATGCTTTCTGGCAATTGGCTGGTTTCAATATCTTCTTCTATAAATTTCCCGTGACGAGCGACTAATCGTCCTTTTTTAAAAACATGGGTGATATCAAGGTCTTTCATATCATCAAAAAGAAGAAAGTCCGCTTCATAGCCGGGAGCAATTGCCCCTTTTTGCTGGAGCCCATAACATTCAGCTGGATTTAGCGTTGCCATTTGAATTGCCATCAACGGGTCAAAACCCTGCTTGACTGCTAAGCGTACATGATGGTCGATACTGCCTTCCTTTATAAGGTCATCAATGTGTTTGTCATCTGTACAGAACAGGCAGCGTCTTAAGTTGTGAGCGTTGACGACAGGGAGTATTGCGTTTAGATCTTTGGCCACAGATCCTTCTCGAATCATTAAATACATCCCGCGTCTTAATCGATGCAATGCTTCCTCTGATGTATTGCATTCATGGTCTGTTTTAACTCCTGCACTCGTATAAACATTAACAGCATTCTCATCTAACCCAGCCAAGTGGCCATCGATTTGTCCACCTTGGGCTCGTGTTTCAACTATTTTTTCAAGAAGAGAGGGACTCGCATTTTTTAAGGAAGGATAATCCATCACTTCGGCCAATCCTAAGACTTGTTCATGAGATAAGAATGGCCGAAGATCTTCAGCGGTAAGTTTCGCTCCTGAATTTTCAAATGGGGTAGCAGGAACGCAGGAAGGTAACATGAAAAGGACATCTAATGGAAGTTTCTTTGAGTTCTCGATCATGAACTCTATGCCGGCTTTACCCAGCACATTTCCTATTTCATGGGGATCAGTAATGACAGTTGTAACCCCATGCGGAAGAACAACTTTGGCAAACTTAGACGGGGGCACCATAGATGATTCAATATGAACGTGCCCATCGATAAAGGAAGGAGCTAAAAACTTGCCCTCAGCATTAAATGTTTCTTTCCCTTCATATTTTCCTAACCCCACGATTCGTCCCCCAGCAATGGCGACATCTGTATGAAGGATTTCCAGGTTGAACACATCAATGACCTTAGCGTTTTTTATGACTAGGTCTGCGGGTAATTCTTTAATAGCTATTTGAATGTTTTTAGTCATGGTTTCTTGATTGACTTTCATGATGTTCCCCCTCCTTTTGATATAAAAAAACCCTAGTTCAGACACTAGGGTTCGACAAAAGAAGGATAGCGACTGCTCATGACACTGCCGCCTATCCCTCTCGTAGTCAAACCATTTACGGTAGTTTGGTAGAAACGTTTGGACCCTATTTCCAAAAATATACGAGTAATTCATTATTCCTATAATTTATAGAGATTTTATCTTTCCTTTACAGGTTTGTCAATGCAACAGTGGTTTTATAAGGTGAATGTTGACCTTTAACTTCTATTACCGATCATGAAATGTTCACACTGTAATTTTTATTGAAACTGAAATAATTGTCATTCGTATGGAAGGGGGAGCAGTTTATTTGCTTTGGAGGTGTGTTATCTTTTTTATTTTTACTCTTCTATTTGGATTATGCATTTTATTTTTCCCCTTACAAGGAATCAAACATTTCAAAACAGAGAAAACAAGTCACAAAGTCATTCGTCTTATTTTCATTGGACTGGCTCTCGTACTCATTACAGCGGGGGTGATTGACTTGATCGGTTTTATCAATTACCCATCGGCTTATTATAGTTGAACTTCACTTATTATCAACCACTAACTTTAACTGATCCCATAGGAAAGGATTCTCAAATGGTCTATTCTAGTTTAGTATTAGAGGGAGAGTAAAAATTCGTACATAGGATAAAAGGAAGGATTATATGGCTGTCATGGAAGAAAACATTACGCGCATTCACATTGATGATAAAGAATACATTCTGATCGGAACGGCTCATGTTTCTAAACAGAGTGCTGAACAGGTTAAAGAGGTAATTGAAAATGAACAACCGGATTCGGTCTGTGTAGAACTTGATGAACAAAGGTACCAGTCAATTAAGGATGGCGACCGTTGGAAAAATACAGACATTTTTGAAGTGATAAAAAATAAAAAAGCCACGCTCTTACTCGTTAATTTAGCAATTTCATCTTTCCAGAGAAAAATGGCCCAACAATTCGGAATCCAAGCTGGGCAGGAAATGATCCAGGGAATGGACTCAGCAGAGAAGACAGGGGCTGAGCTGGTATTAGCCGACAGAAATATTCAAATTACCTTTTCACGGATTTGGGGAAACATTGGTTTCATTGGGAAAGGGAAGCTTCTTCTATCAATTTTCTATGGGATTTTCAGTAATGACAAAATTTCTGAAGAGGAATTAGAAAAAATGAAGTCCCAGGATATGCTGGACGGTATGCTGCAAGACCTGACGGATAATTTTCCTGCTTTGAAAAAACCGCTTATAGATGAAAGAGACCAATACCTCGCCCAGAAAATCAGAAAAGCACCAGGTGAAAAAGTGGTGGCAGTACTCGGTGCTGCTCATGTACCAGGTATAAAAGAGGAAATTCATAAAGAGCATGATTTGAAGCAGTTGACTCAAAGGCCACCTAAGTCAAAGCTTCCCAAAATTATTGGTTGGTCAATCCCGTTTCTTATCTTATCGATCATCCTTTATACGTTTTGGGCTAATCCAGCTGCCGGAACACAACAAACGATCAGCTGGGTTTTATGGAATGGTTCATTTTCTGCCATTGGTGCTGCTGCTGCACTGGCACATCCCCTTGCAGTGGTGACAGCATTTGTTCTTGCTCCAATCACATCATTGAACCCCTTAATAGCAGCAGGTTGGTTTGCGGGAATTGTACAAGCCTATTTCCGTCGGCCGAATGTGGCTGACTTTGAAACACTTTCGGATGATGTGACAAGTGTCAAAGGTTTTTGGAACAATAAAGTAACTCGTATTTTATTGGTTGTCGTACTTGCTAACATAGGAAGTTCACTGGGTACTTTCATTGGTGGAGCTGATGTCATCCGCCTATTCATTGAAAATTTATAGAGTGCTTGGCTGCCCACCATCCATTTATAGAAACCATTTCAAGAGAGGAGCATTTGCTTCTCTTTTTTTTGCACTTTTATCCAACAATTACGTTTACGGTATTTCTTGGGAATGTTACAATTGTGTTACAAAGAGAATTGTCGAAAAAATCAAATACATAGGGTTAATGGGAAATACTTTATAGGAAGGGAATGGATATGAGTAAGTTCGTCAAAGGAACATCGATCCTGGGAGTGCTGGCGATCAGTTTTGGTGTGTGGCAACTAGCAGAAATAGATGAAAAAGGAGCCACTGAAGTAAACGCAATTCAGAATATCGAAAGTCAGGATAATTATGAAACAGTGACGATCGAGCAGGACGAAACGGCTGGAGTGATAGCACAGAAAGAAGAAATAGTAGATCCACGAACTCTCAGGTCGATACAGGAGAGTGCAAAAGAAAACGCCCAAGTGAAAGATTTGTTCTCTGGTTTAGGTCAAGGGGTCACGGAGGATTTACAATCGATTGAAATGGATACAAAAGAGGAATGGAAAGCTTTGAAAAAAGACAGCCAGGAAAAACAAGATATGATCAAACAACTCCTGGATCTTACAAATGATGAAGAAATCCGCGAACTAGCTAAAACTGCCAGCGGAAAGCTTGCTCTTTCAATTGAAAATAAAAGTATTGATGTCTATATTGAAACAGTGAATTTATTTAAGTATATCCACGACCGATTGTAAGCTCATTAAATAGTAGGTTCGATGTTGGATTTAATGATGCTTTTTGAGAATAATCTCTATTTATACAAGAGTGTGTCGAAACCGTCGAACTTTAGAATCCCTGCTCCTTATTGTTTGTGGTAAAATTTGTTTATTTTTTAGTGGTCTGGTTTGTTTCCTATCATTATAGGGGAAGGAAAGAGTGAAGATACTTTAAGGAGGTTTTCATTCCATGTCCATCCCTCTCAAAGAAAGGTTAAGTACAGGTGATTTGAACAAACTGAGATCGGCGGCAGTCCTTGAGTTTACGGAAGATTTGTTTGAATCCGACAACTATTGTTCATTGGAAGTTCTAAGTTCTGGGCAGCAGCAATTGTTCATTGTAAATCGGAATGACCGTACTTTGACCGTTCTCAGCCTTTCACCTGATATGTCTTTGAAGAAGGAAACACTTTTCACGGAAAAAATCATTTCGTTGAAGGAGTATTTTGAAGAGTATAGCCTGAAAGAGAACACTCCGCCTCGTAAAATCGAAGTTGTATTTATAGGTGGGCGAACGTTAATGATTGAACCCGGACTCTCAATGGAAGAAGATGAAACCTACAGAAAATCAGATATTACTAGTCAGATTGAAGAAGAGTTTGAGAATTTGATCGCTGCTTTGAAAAACACGGTGGTCTTATAAATGGAAAAAGAGCCGCTTAGGTGGCTCTTTTTTTTATCGTCTAATACTTATAATATCAGCTGTGAATATTACATGCTTCATAAGGCAAAGCCTGCCCCGGCGACGTCTTAAGTCAATCCTCTCTGAGACAAAGAACGTCATCGGCGTTTTTGGCTTATGCTTGTCGGGTTAAAATGCGCTTATACTTTTGTTCTTGTGTGCACCTCTAAGCTTTCATAGAAGTGAATTCATGTTACATTGGATTAAGAAAGATATGCAGGGGAGGCTGGGGGTTGTGTATCCATACATACTTTTGATTTTCGTCGTACTATTTTATGCAGGGAATATTTTAATTGGAAAAGCATTGAATGACTTGCTTCCATTCACCATTGCATTTTTACGTTTGTTTGTTGCATTGATTTTCCTATTCCCTATCGGTATCCGCAGCGCACGCGAACATAGGGCGACTTTTTGGAACCACAGGCGGCCACTTTTAATCATGACATTAACGGGAGTGGCTTTTTTCAATACGTTTATTTACGGGGCATTACAATATACGTCTGCAACTAATGTATCCGTTCTTGAGACTGTCATTCCTGTTTTAACTGTAATTTTAAGTGCGTTTTTATTGAAGGAACGCTTATTGCCACTTCAATGGATCGGAGTGATCATCTCCTTTACCGGTGCCCTTTGGGTGGTTATAGATGGGCGTTTCGGGAACTTAGTTTCGCTGAATTGGAATATAGGGGATATCATTATGATCGGAGCCATTTTATCCTGGTCAGTGTATTCGATTGTTGTGAAACAATCCATCCATCTGTTTCCGCCATTAGGTGCTCTGTTTATGATGACAAGTATAGCTACCCTCGTTTTATTTCCATTCGTCGTTATAGAATGGTGGGTGTATGGCGTCCCGTATTTATGGAAAGTGGACTATATTCTCGGCTTCTTGTATCTAGGGATTTTCCCATCTTTGATTGCTCTCATTTTTTACAATAATGCCGTGGAACAGCTAGGTGCTTCGAAAGCTTCTGTATTTCTGAATTTCCTGCCTGTATTCACCATGGGAGGAGCTTACTTATGGTTAGGAGAAAAGATCACTCTGATGCAAGTGACGGGAGCGCTATTGGTTATATCCGGAGTCGTGTTGACGACACAAATCGGTAAGAAGAGAAAGAATCATAGAGGCGTGAAAAGTAAGGTGAACGAAGCATAAAGTTTTAGATTCAGTGCACAATAAAATATATAATCAAATATCGAAACACCGCTGAACTTTCTTAGCTTTCAACCCACTATCTTCTTTGCGAAGCACTGCCAGGAAACCTCGCAAAATCCTTCTGTGGGGGTGTGCGGTTTGAGTACAACAGTTCTGTTCGACCTTTTCAAACTCTTCATTGATTCTATTCATTTGCTCGCATTTGTCGTTTTTTCATTGATTTTCGTATTTCAATCCAGAAGGAATTAAAAAGGGGATTGCTATTTCAGTGGTTCCCTTTAGTTAGCTGGTGTTAAATAAAGGTCGTTCCCATTGATTTACAGGAAGGAGTGGTAGATCCCAGTGGATAATAAGTAAATTGTAATAAGACTCAAGACGACAAGGGTAAGTATAAACTTTTTCTTTGTAAAAGAGACTACTAGACCATTGTTCGGATCGAAAATATAACTCCATACAATAAGTGAAGTGATACCGACCATACAAATTCCGAGAAAAAGATTAATCATTAGCTTCTCCCTCCTTCTTATAACATACGTCTACGCTAATTAAAAGTTTCAGCGATGATCTCAGAATAAGAGAATATTCGACAAAAAATATCAAAATTTTCATTGCATCGATAGATTTCGATTGTTATAATGGCAATTGTAATCATGATTATGAACATACATTCACGCGGGTGTAGTTTAGTGGCAAAATCTCAGCCACGAGCAAAGCTTCTGCCGAGTAAACTGCGAGTTGCTCCGACGGATATCGCTTCCTTGAATAATCGAGTAGAGGAAGGAGCATGACATGATTTTAAGACAACATGATTAATGAGATTTTAAATATGCGGGTGTAGTTTAGTGGTAAAACCTCAGCCACGAGCAAAGCTTCTGCCGAGTAAACTGCGAGTTGCTCCGACGGATATCACTTCCTTGAATAATCGAGTAGAGGAAGGAGCATGACATGATTTTAAGACAACATGATTAATGAGATTTTAAATATGCGGGTGTAGTTTAGTGGTAAAACCTCAGCCTTCCAAGCTGATGATGAGGGTTCGATTCCCTTCACCCGCTCCATTCACTATTGTGATGCATTTATTTTATACTTATGTGAACCAACGCAGTGTTTCGTTAATTGAGTAACGAAGCATTGCGTTTTTTATTGATGAAAATTGGATACACCCTATAGTAGATCGTTTTAACATAGGAGGCCAAAATATGAAGCAGTTACAACAACAATTAAAACAAATTGATGGAAAAAGCTATAAAAGCTATAAACAAATTCAAGGGAAATACTCTTTTCAAACCTATGACTTGTTTATTGATTATGTGCAAGGGGATCCGTTTGCCGCACCTTCGAAGATAAGAGTCCGTATCGACGATCGCCATCGGCCAATAGACAATGACTGGAAAGAAGAACCACGAAGGAAGTATTATGCGGAAGATCGATTGACACGAGCCATTGCTGAAACTATTGCAAAAACACAGACAAGCGTCAAAGGTTCAGGAAAAAGCGGGATGGTCGCTATCGATCGACCTGGGCAGGAGATCCTTGAGCGTACAGCCGTTTCCTTTAATGAAAATGACGTGACGATTTGTTTGACAGTAGGTTTGCCTGCAAATGGGCGACGTATCAATGGAAAGCAGGCAGAGAAGCTTTTTTTCTCGATTATTCCTGAAATCATGAAGCAGTCTGTTTTCACCATAAAAGATGAAGAGTTGGAAGATGCATGTAAACTAGCAGACCAGCACCAGGCAATACATGATGAAATGAATAAAAATGGTTGGATTTCCTTTGTTGCAGATGGTTCAGTTTTGCCGCGTGAGAGTGGCATCAGTCAACGGCCGATGAAAGAGGCTGTGGCTTTCAAGAGTCCTGAGGAAAACCGTGTATCATTCTCTATCCCACATCGGGAGGAGCCTATTTCCGGCATGGCTCTGAACAAAGGAATTGTATTGATCGTAGGTGGGGGTTATCATGGTAAAAGTACCCTGTTGAATGCGATGGAGCGTGGGGTGTATCCTCATATCAAAGGGGATGGCAGAGAATATGTCCTCACAGATCCAGAGGCCGTCAAAGTAAGAGCAGAAGATGGCCGGCGTGTGACAACGGTGGATATATCGCCATTCATTAAAAACCTGCCACACGGGACGGATACGACTACTTTTACAACAGAGAATGCAAGCGGCAGTACTTCGCAAGCAGCAAATGTCATTGAAGCCTTAGAAGCAGGTGCTGATAGTTTGCTGATTGATGAAGATACAAGTGCGACCAATTTCATGATTCGTGATGAGCGGATGCAAGAACTGGTCGTTAAAGAAAAAGAACCGATTACGCCATTCATTGATAAAATCAAACAGATGCGTGATGATCTTAACGTTTCTACCATCCTGGTCATGGGCGGATCCGGGGATTATTTCAATGTAGCTGACGATGTAATCATGATGGATCAATATATTCCCTATAATGTAACTGAAAAAGCTAAGCAAATCGCGGCACAATATCCGAATGGAAGGACCGCTTCTTCGGAAGAAACATTCGGGGCACTTCCCGCTCGTTCCTTTTCACCTTCCAGCTTGCAGACACGTAAAGGCAAAAAGGAAAAAGTTCAAGCCAAAGGTCAGAAAAAAATTCTGATGGGTGCTGTGGATATCGATTTAGATGGCGTAGAACAATTGGTAGATACTTCTCAAACTCGCATGATCGCAGATATTGTCATGCATTTAGATAAAAAAGGTGTGCTAAAGCAAGAACGTTCTTTACACGACTTATTAGATGAAATCGACCAGCAATTCAATGAACATGGTCTTGCTTCATTCGCACCGTTTAAAGATCAGCATCCAGGAGAGCTTGCCAGACCAAGAAGGTTTGAAATTGCAGCAACACTCAACCGGATCCGTACAGCAAAAGTTAAAGACTTAAGATAGAAGGGAGGTCGTCAGGGTGGATTTTCACCAGTTTAAAGAAGAGGTTATCGCCTACAGCAAAGAAATCGGTATCGATAAGATTGGTTTTGCCTCTGCAGATGTGTTTGGTGAGCTTAAAGCGAGATTGAAGCGACAGCAAGAGTTAGAGTATCAGTCTGGCTTTGAAAAAGGAAGTGTAGAAGAACGGACAGAACCGGGTCGCCTGCTTCCTGGTGCTCAATCCATCATATCGATTGCCCTGGCTTATCCTTCAAAGATGCACGATGCTCCTCGAAGTAAAAAGGGAGATCGGCGAGGTATTTTCTGCCGTGCTTCCTGGGGACAGGATTACCATAACGTTCTGCGCGATCGTTTGCAGAAACTCGGAGCTTTTCTGCAAGAGAAGTTTCCGGAAGTTGAATTGAAATCGATGGTGGATACGGGTGAATTGTCTGATCGTGCTGTCGCAGAGAGAGCGGGTATCGGCTTCAGTGGAAAAAATTGTGCCGTGATCACTCCTGAGTTTGGTTCATATGTATATTTAGGAGAATTGGTTACCAACATTCCTTTTGCCCCGGATGAGCCTGTGAATGACAGCTGTGGAGAATGTAACATTTGTGTAGATGCGTGTCCGACCGGTGCGCTTGTCCAGGGCGGTCAATTGAACGCACAACGTTGTATCGCTTTCTTAACACAGACGAAAGACTTTTTGCCGGATGAGTTCCGCACTAAAATCGGAAATCGATTATACGGTTGTGACACATGCCAAACCGTCTGTCCAAAAAATCGCAAAAAAGATTTTCATAACCACGAGGAACTCGAACCAGACCCAGAAGTATCTAAACCGAAATTGACGCCACTATTATCCATTTCCAACCGTCAATTCAAGGATAAATTCGGGTTCATTTCCGGTTCTTGGCGTGGAAAAAAACCGATTCAGAGAAACGCGATTTTAGCCCTGGCTCATTACCGTGATGAAACAGCAATTGATGAACTTGTCCGTTTGATGAATGAAGATCCAAGGCCGGTAATCAGAGGGACTTCTGCCTGGGGGCTTGGGAAAATCGGCAAACCGGAATGTTTCGCTGCAATCGAGGAAGCGATGGAGCGAGAAGAGGATGAACAGGTGTTGTTTGAAATGGAAAAAGGTGTCCAATTTCAAAAACAATGACCAAATGTACCTTTTCAATCAGGAAAGGCTCTTGTATAATAGAAAAAACTGTTAAAAAGAAGGGGTTGGCTATGAACCATCATTCTTTCTTATACTATGACTCATTCGAAACTCCTTTGGGTGTAATGACTGTATTAGCCAATGATGAAGGAGTATGCCGCATCGATTATGGCCATCATGAAGAGCGGCTCTCTTCCTATCAATCTTGGAAAAGGAAACATTTCCTTAAAGGGGAGTTGGTTTACGACCCCGAGCATAAGTATGTGAAGCAAACCATGCTTGAAATTATGGAATATTTTGAGGGAAACCGATCGGAGTTTCATGTCCCGCTTAATTGCTATGGAACAGATTTTCAAAGGCAAGTCTGGCGAGCCCTTCTTCACTATGCGCCATACGGGGAAACTCGTTCTTATAAAGATATCGCTGCTTCTATGCATTCACCAAAGGCGATTCGTGCTGTAGGGGGAGCGATCAACCAAAATCCATTTTCCATTGTCGTCCCATGTCATCGTGTCATCGGGAGTAATGGGAAACTGGTAGGCTATGCTGGTGGTTTGGATAAAAAACAAAAACTCTTAGAATTTGAAAATGAACATCATACAGTAACACAGCAATTATAAAGCGGCTATTCCAATTGGAGTAGCCGTTTTTCTTGTTCTCTGGAAATTATTAACTATATGATTGTGAATCAATTTATGGTTATCCTTTACCATTCCGAGGTCATGAACAAGCACTTTGCTTTGGAAAAAAGCCGCGACTTCAAAGGATTGCTTAAGCTTGTCGAGGCTGTTCAAGACGCTTGCGCTTTTGCTTTCATTCATTTCTTCCTTTTCTCTTCATATGATTAAAGAGGAGGGAAGAAGGATGAGCCATACATATCAATTGCAGAAATACTGGGAAAAGGTGATGGATCAGCTGATTGATCAAGACCAAGAGGTGTGGTTGAAAAACAAAGTGAATGGTATTCAAAACAGAGGCCAACACTTACAACGGATCACTTTCCATTTGAAACCATACCATAGGTTCGCATATGAAAATCACACCATCCTGCAATATTTTTTGACACTCTCCATATTAGTAAAGGACGGACGGTCCAATTTCTTAGAAGAGGGGCTGTACGTTGGAGAAGTTCATTTTATAGGGCAAGAGATATCCGATAATAAAGTCAAGACGGAACAAGGGGGAAGGGCAGATAAACAACTTTCCTTTGATTTTATCGACAAAGAGGAAAGAGAACACGTGCGTTTCACTTATAACAGAAGAGAAGCGGTAAGGTATGCTGATCGCTGGTGGGATAGCTATAATCCATCATACCGGCATTTTGATGTGGACTGTACCAATTATGTATCTCAATGTTTACGAGCAGGAGGAGCGCCGACTTGGGGGGCTCCTAACCGAGGCAGAGGCTGGTGGTATGGAAACGGGACATGGAGCTACAGCTGGAGTGTCGCTCATGCTCTCAGGTGGTATTTTGGAGGGGCAAGGCAGGGGCTGACTGCCACGGAAGTATCTTCAGCAGATCAGCTTTCACCAGGTGATGTAATTTGTTATGATTTTGAAGGGAACGGGCGTTTTGATCACAATACATTCGTTGTGAAAAAAGATGGCAATGGAATGCCTCTGGTGAATGCCCACACATCAAACAGCCGCCACCGGTATTGGGATTATGAAGACTCGACAGCCTATACGTCTGACATTCAATACAAATTTTATAGAATCGATGGTTGAAGGATGATATAATATCTTAGTTGACTAAGATTAGACTGAGGTGAAACATATGCCGAATCACATTGTACTCTTTCAACCCGAAATTCCCGCGAATACTGGAAATATCGCTCGTACATGTTTAGCTACGAACTCAGAACTTCATCTCATTCGTCCGCTTGGATTCTCCACAGATGATAAGATGCTTCGACGAGCAGGGTTGGATTATTGGCATCAAGTAAATGTCCATTATTATGATTCCATCCACCAACTATATGAGACGTACCCAGACGGTGAATTTTATTATATTGAAAACTTCGGTACGAAGTCTTACGCGGATTTTGACTTTGGTGACTCGGACAAAGATTTGATGTTCGTCTTTGGACGAGAAAGTGACGGAATTCCCACGGAGTTGTTAGAAGGCCTTGAAGATCGATGTTTACGCGTGCCGATGACAAATCATGTGCGTTCTTTGAACTTGGCCAACACGGTTTCGATTATCTTGTTCGATGCTCTGAAGCAGCAAGGATTCCCGAATTTGATCAAATGATGGTTCATTTTGAAGCGGCTCCCTTATGGAGTCGTTTTTCTGTCATTCAGGAAAATCAGGAATCGAAGTCTGTAGATTTCTTAACTGCGTCCATATGAAGGTTTTGTGCCCCTCTAGAGGTATTGGTTCCACACGATATGAAGAATTCAGACTAACATACTTGAATATACAAAAAAACGCACCTGATAAGGGTGCGTTTTTCATGAATTTATTTTCTGGGTTTACCGGCTTTAGTATCGTATCCTGCGGCGAAAATAGCTGTCAGAAATGCGACACAGACAAGAATGATCAATGTTAGATTCATGTATGGTCCTCCTTTTAATAGCCAGACAAGCATTACTAACGAATATTATAACTCATTTCAATAAAGATGTGAATTGTTTGTCCAGCTAAATTTATCCTGTGTTGGATGACAGATGCCTATACGTTGTACCGGGCGATTACATAGAGTGAAGGGTAGGTGAATAACCAAGGATGGATTGGAGGAGTATGAATGAATCAATACCCATATTATTACCCGTATGACGTTGAGGAAGATTTTCGTAATGAAGATGAACGATTCTTCTTTTTCGGACCGTTCGCGGGCGGGCTGCTCGGTGGCTTCTTAGGTGGTGCTCTTGCTCCTGGCCTTTATGGCGGGTTTGGTGGTGGAGGCTACGGTGGCGGAGGCTATGGATATCCACCTCCCTATTATAATCGACCTCCTTATTATGGCGGGTATTACGGACGTCCCCCGTATGGCGGGTTCTGGTAAAAAATATCGCCCCTCATCGAGGGGCGATATTAATGATTAAAAGTTGGTCTTATCTAATTCTTTCCCTTGAGATTCATAACCTTCCATATATTTAATGCGGCGCTGAGCGGATGTATTATTGACCTGCTCATCAGCGTGATAAGAAGAACGCACCATCGGACCTGCTTCACAGTGCCTGAACCCTTTCTCAAGCGCTATTTGCTTTAACTCTTCAAACTCATCAGGATGATAATACCGTTCAACATTCAAATGCTTTTTCGTTGGCTGCAAATACTGACCAATAGTCATGATGTCGACATTGTGAGCGAGAAGGTCGTCCATAGCTTCCACGATTTCTTCTTTGGTTTCTCCAAGCCCGACCATAATGCTGGATTTTGTAGGTGTATCAGGACGGATTTCTTTGACTCGGCGTAGCAGTTCAAGAGATCGATCATACATAGCACGCGCGCGAACCTTTTTTGTTAAGCGACGAACAGTTTCGATGTTGTGATTGAAAATATCAGGTTCTCCACCCATAAGTGTGTGCAGGCTGTCGTAATCGCCTTTCATGTCTGAAGGTAAAATTTCCACCGTGCAGCCAGGGACTCGACGGCGGATTGCTTTAACAGTCTCACCGAAAACTGCAGCGCCCCCATCTTCCAGGTCATCGCGGGCTACTGCTGTAACAACAACGTGCTTCAATCCCATAATTTCAACAGATTCTGCCACACGCTCTGGTTCGCCCCAATCGAGCTCGTTTGGAAGACCAGTTTTGACCGCGCAGAAACGGCAGCCACGTGTACACGTATCTCCTAGAATCATGAAGGTAGCTGTTTTCCTCTCACTCCAGCATTCATGGATATTCGGGCAGCGTGCCTCTTCACATACCGTATTCAATTTCTTTTCGCGCATCAGTTTCTTTAGTCCGGTATAAGATTTGTTCGTGTTGATTTTGATTTTCAGCCATTCTGGTTTTCTTATGTAGTCTTGATTTTTGCCCAACGCTCTCCACTCCTTTATTTAACGGGAATAATTCCAATCATCTGTTTCATAGCGTTCTTCTGCAATCTGTTTAACTTCCTGCCATTGTTCCTCTGAGAGTTCAAAAGGTTCTAAATGTATATTCAAACCCTTCTCAAAACCATCTTTAAAAGCTGCTTTCGTTTCATCAAAACCAACTGTTTCTTCACGTATTTGATTGATGGCAACAGCTTTGTCTCCAAATGCTTTTCTTGCTCTTTCTTTAATACGTTCATTCTTATAAATGAACATGTCGAAAAGTTTCATGTCATCTACATCAATAGGAATAGAACCATGTTGCAAAATGACACCTTTCTTACGTGTTTGAGCACTTCCTGCTGCTTTCTTTCCATCGACAATCAGCTCATACCATGATGGTTCTTCAAAGCAGACGGCAGAACCAGCGACGTCCAACTTACCATCAGGTATAGCAAAATCAGCCTGAATGCCTAAGTTTGTAAATCCTTTCAGCAGCCCTTTTGAGAGGACCAGGTAAGCTTCTTTAACGGAAGCTGGCATGTCCTTGTGATCTTCTGAAACAATAACACTATATGTGAGTTCGTTGTCATGTAGGACAGCCCTGCCCCCTGTTTGACGACGAACCAGTTTGTAACCATGCTTCTGAACACCTTCAAGGTCGATTTTGCCTTTGACTTTTTGAAAATAGCCAACGGACAGGCCGGCTGGCTTCCATCCATAAAAGCGGATGACAGGGGGAATCTTCCCTTGGCGGTGCCAATTCATCAATGCTTCATCCAATGCCATATTGATAGCAGGAGTACAGTGACCAGAGTCGACAAAGTACCATGTATCCATTTGCAATCCTTCTTTCTGTCGTGTAGCACTTTATCCAGTTAAAATATTCACAACAATTCTAACAATGCTGCAGAGTGGTGTCAAAATTTGCAAAGGGAGAAAAAAGGCTGTAATCATAGTTCTGAATAGGCCATCATACTTATGGGAGGACGGTTAACTTTACATACATTAACTAAAGGATGTTCTATAATGGGAGAAGGAGGGATGAATCGTGAGTCAAACGTTGATATCAAGCATGCTTTTTTTAATCAGTGCAGCCATATGGGCCCTATTAGCTATTTTTTACGACGATTTCCGTTGGTTGAATATATTCTTATTTATCACCTTTTTAGTGATGGGGTTGTCTAAACGGCATCGTCATAACCAAGAGAAAGATTATGGAGAGGACTGACTTTATGGAGCAGTCCTTTTTTTGTGTCAATTTATTGCCTGCAGTCACATAGGCTTAAGTGTATGGGGCATCTTCCTTGTGTCTTTTAAGCAAATGGCACATAGTCCGCATCAAAGAAATTCAATATTTCTAATTCAGAGTTTGTCTTTGTCTGTTATTTGGTCGAGCTGTATTACCGAATCGTTTGAGAACATAAGACAAAATTCATTTATGGGGGAGGATCTCCAGGGTGTTACCGTATTTCGTTTCATGAGGCAGCGGCTAGTCCCTCGAGGTCATAATTCAACCGTCTCTGTGGAGAAAGGCGCTCTACAGTGCCGTTTGTCTTATGCTTGTCGGGTCTACCAGGCCGCTTCCACATTTCTTGGATGTTGTCCAGCTCTGCCACCCAGACATTCGAGTCATAAGTCAATCTTTTACGTGGAGAAAGAACCTCCGCTACAAGTCTTGTCTTATGCTTGTCATGTCTACCAGGGTGGCTCCGCATTTCGTATCATGATCCAGTTGCAGCGGCTAGTCCCTCGAGGTCATAAGTCAACCGTCTCTGTGGAGAAAGGCGCCCCACAGTGCCGTTTGTCTTATGCTTGTCGGGTCTACCAAGCCGCTTCCACATTTCTTGTGAGGTGTCCAGCTCTGCCACCCAGACATTCGAGTCATAAGTCAATCCTTTACGTGGAGAAAGAACCTCCACTACAAGGCTTGTCTTATGCTTGTCATGTCTACCAGGGTGGCTCCGCATTTCTTTATTACACATGTTTTTCTGTAGCCAGGCATAGGATATATTAAAATTCGTCTCTTACGACGGGGGAGGTCGCGAAGTGGACATTTTAAAAAAAATACAAGACCACCGGGAACATGAAGAGGAACTTAAGTGGGAAGGTACATTCTCAGAGTATCTGGATTTACTAAAGGAGCGCCCTCATTTAGCTCAATCCGCCCATTCCCGCGTTTACAATATGATTAAAAGTGCGGGAGTTGTAGAGGAGCACGACCATAAACGCTACAAGTTTTTTGATGAAGATATCTACGGTCTTGATGAGGCGATGGAAAAGCTTGTGGAGGAATACTTTCACCCTGCAGCCAGAAGGCTTGATGTCAGGAAAAGAATTCTATTATTGATGGGCCCTGTAAGTGGTGGTAAATCGACGCTCGTCAATTTACTGAAGCGGGGAATGGAGAAGTACACTCACACAGACGAAGGTGCGGTTTTTGCAATTAAAGGATGCCCGATGCATGAAGATCCTCTGCACTTAGTCCCAAGTCACTTACGAAAAGAATTTCAGGAAGAGTATGGCATCCGAATCGAAGGCAGTTTGTCACCTTTGAATACGATGAGAGTTGAAACGGAATATGGAGGAAGAATCGAGGATGTATTAGTCGAACGAGTCTTTTTCTCAGAAGATAAGCGTACAGGCATTGGTACCTTCAGTCCTTCTGATCCGAAATCACAGGATATTGCAGATTTGACGGGGTCGATCGACTTTTCGACGATTGCCCAGTATGGTTCAGAATCAGATCCACGTGCTTATCGATTTGATGGAGAATTGAACAAAGCTAACCGCGGAATCATGGAATTCCAGGAAATGCTGAAATGTGATGAGAAATTCTTATGGCATTTGCTGAGTCTGACTCAAGAAGGAAACTTTAAAGCGGGACGTTTCGCTTTGATATCAGCCGATGAGTTAATTGTGGCACACACCAACGAAGCTGAGTATCGTTCTTTTATTGCCAATAAGAAGAACGAAGCTCTTCATTCGCGGATGATTGTTATGCCGGTACCTTATAATTTAAGAGTCAGCCAGGAAGAGCGCATTTATGAGAAGATGATTCGTGAAAGTGATATAAAGGATGTTCATATTGCTCCACACACTTTACGCGTAGCAGCCATGTTCACCATTTTGACCCGTTTGAAAGACTCGAAGAAAGCTTCTATTGATGTACTGAAGAAAATGCGTCTGTATGATGGCGAAATTTTGGAAGGTTTCAGCGATGTGGATGTTGAGGAACTGAAGAAAGAACATTCTGATGAAGGAATGAGCGGAATTGACCCACGGTACGTCATCAACCGTATTTCATCTACTATTATTAAAAAAGAATTGACGTCGATCAATGCCCTGGATGTATTACGGTCCTTGAAAGATGGGCTGGGCAGCCACGCTTCAATATCAAATGATGATAAAGAAAGGTACTTAGATTTTATCTCCTTAGCGAGAAAAGAATACGATGAAATTGCTAAGAAGGAAGTACAAAAAGCTTTTGTCTATTCGTATGAAGAGTCTGCTGTAACTTTGATGAACAACTATTTAGACAATGTTGAAGCCTATTGTAATAAGGCAAAATTGCGAGATCCACTCACAGGTGAAGAGTTGAATCCGGATGAACGTCTGATGCGTTCAATCGAAGAACAAATCGGTGTGTCAGAGAATGCGAAGAAAGCCTTCCGTGAAGAAATATTAATCCGTATATCCGCATACGCCCGTAAAGGCAAGAAGTTCGATTACCAATCACATGAGCGTTTGCGTGAAGCGATTCAGAAGAAACTTTTCGCTGACTTGAAAGATGTTGTTAAGATCACGACCTCCACGAAGACTCCTGATGAACAGCAGTTGAAGAAAGTCAATGAGGTTGTGGCCACACTTGTTGATGAGCATGGATATAATTCCAGTTCTGCAAATGAGTTGCTGAAATATGTAGGAAGTCTATTGAATCGATAATAATTTCCACAAAGGAACCGCTCTCTTATCTTCCATAAGAGAGCGGTTCCTTGTGTTGTTATAATGACAAATTTCAGATTGCATGTAACAGCCAGTTTCGACTTGTATATAAGCCCAAAACAGCATCATTATCTTCCTAAGAAAGTAATTCAGGAAATGAACGTTTTGTTTTTCTAGGAACAGGGAACTAGATTGATTAGGTAGTATCTCTTTAAACAAGTTTGGAGATACTAGTTACAAAGCGGTGTTCTGGAATTTTTCAACAACATTTCAATCACTTGTCTATAGTGCTTGTTAGTTATTCTCAATGACTTCAACCTTATCCGGAAAATAATATTCAAGTTCAGAACCACAAACAAAATGGACGAATCATTGAAAAAATGAATTCCCGTCTTATTAAAATTTGATTATGAAGCTTTACGAAGCCTCTCAAACTTAAGTACAGGCCAACTTGATTACATGGGCTGGTTAGTTTAATGCCTCCCGGTGTCAACGGCGTAAGCGGGAATGTCCGGCTATTCATAATCTGTTGGCGCTTCATGGAATATAGTTTTATCACTTACACCATAACGGTGCTTCTCGGGTGTTTTTGTCCTCTGCAGATAAAATGACACGTAAGATGGTCGAGCTACCAGAGCTTCTGTTTCCCAATACATGAGCCAGCATTCAATGCCGGCTCTGCAAGGTTCTGTCTGTTAAGCTGAGCGAACATGCCAAAGCCGTGATGCAATTAAATGGCGATTGACAGTAGGCTCCGAACAGACAAGAATGCGGGATGGGTCAGCTTTTTATTGAAGACCTATGACATGGTCGATCGTGTTTTGGAAGATGAAGAGGGACAACTTTATATCACTTTAATGGTAAAAAGTGAAAAAGACGTACCCGATGGTGCGTCTTTCTTGTTATAATGAAATTGATGTAATTTGAAAAAATAAACGAAATTTGTTGAATACGTGAGCAATTCAATTCTATAATAGTACATGGACTTGGAAACGTTTTCGAATAAACAACAGGCCAACAACTACTTGGGGGTATTATACGTGTCTAAACAAGGCTCCACTCAAAACTTTTGGGAAATTTTCCATGGCCCCAACATGGGGTACATTGAAGAGCAATTTGAACAATATGAAAACGATCCTAGTGCTGTCGATCCTTCACTTAAGGAAATTTTCGATGAGCACGGGGCTCCAGATTGGATGGAAGGCGGAACAGCTCTGGAAGCTAATGGAGTTGCTGCACCTTCTAAAGGAGACGTCGTTAAGATCACCTCAGCACTGAAACTTGTTGAGGCTATTCGTCGTCACGGCCATTTACAGGCAAATATTTATGCTGTAGGCAGTGATGAACGACCTAAGACGAACCTGCTTGACTTAGAAACTTATGGACTACAAGAAAAGGACTTAGAAGAGATGCCAGCTGAATGGGTGTGGCCTGAATCACCATTGAAACTGGACAATGCTCTTCAAGTAGTCAACACATTGAAAGAAAAATACGCCGGTACCATCTCTTTTGAATTCGGTCATGTGAACAATGAAGATGAAAGAGAATGGTTGCAGGAGAAAGTGGATACTGATTCCTATAAGGTGTCGCTTGAAAACGATGAAAAGAAACAGCTGCTCTACCGTCTTGCAGAAGTTGAAGGTTTTGAAAACTTCTTAGCTAAGACCTTTGTAGCGCAAAAGCGTTTTTCCATTGAAGGATTGGATGTCATGGTACCTATGCTTGACCATATTATCCAGTCAGCCTCAGGGGACAGAATCAAAAATATCATGATGGGTATGGCTCACCGTGGACGCTTGAATGTACTTGCACATATCCTTGGAAAGCCATATGACCGCATATTTTCTGAATTCCACCACTCACCAGACAAAGAATTGGTTCCGTCTGAAGGTTCCACGGGAATCAATTATGGCTGGACAGGGGATGTGAAGTATCATTTCGGAGCAAGACGTGAAATTGAAAACGGAGAACAGTCAGCCACCCGGGTTACGATGAGTCATAACCCTTCCCACTTAGAGTATGTGAATCCTGTGGTTGAAGGTTTCACACGAGCAGCACAGGATGATCGTACTGAAGCGGGTTACGCGAAGATGGACGATGATGAAGCGTTCGGTCTGCTTATTCATGGGGACGCAGCCTTCATCGGTGAAGGCGTAGTAGCTGAAACCTTGAATATGAGTGATCTTCCTGGTTACCGTACGGGAGGTACTGTTCACATTATCGCTAATAACCTTGTCGGGTTTACGACCAACCGAAAAGATGGACGATCGACCCGTTATGCCAGTGACTTAGCGAAAGGGTTTGAAATTCCAATTGTGCATGTCAATGCTGATGACCCAATTGCATGTCTATCGGCAATGGCATTCGCATATGAGTATCGTCAAAAATTCCATAAAGACTTCCTAATCGATCTCGTCGGCTATCGCCGATTCGGCCATAATGAAATGGATGAGCCAAGATCGACTCAACCGCGATTATATAAAGAAATTGATGAACACGGTACTGCGGCTGCTGTTTTTGAGAAGCAGTTACAGGAAGATTCCGTCGTTAGTGACGGTACATTGGAAGAAATGAAAGAAGAGATTGAGAACAAACTTAAAGATGTCTATAACAATATGGATGAGCACGAAACAGAAGCACCGGATGTTAAAGATCGACCAAGCGGTGTTGAACAGGACTTAGATGAATTAGAAACAGCAGTTGATTTAGAGCGTCTTCGCAGTTTGAACGAAGGGATGTTAAAACGCCCTGAAGGGTTCAACGGTTTTAAGAAACTTGAAAAAATCCTCAAGCGCCGCGGGAAAATGCTTGATGACGGGGAAAAAGTCGACTGGGCGACTGCCGAAGCCCTGGCTTTCGCATCGATCTTAGAAGATGGTAAACCAATCCGCATTACTGGGCAGGATACGGAACGAGGAACATTCGCTCACCGCCACATGGTTCTCCATGATGTGGAAACAGGTGAAACATATTGTCCACTTCACGGATTAGAGCAGGCCAAAGCTTCTTTCGATATCCATAATAGCCCACTTTCTGAAGCGGGGGTCATCGGATTTGAATATGGTTACAGTGTCCAGGCACCTGAATCTCTTGTGATTTGGGAAGCGCAGTTTGGTGACTTTGCGAATGCCGGCCAAGTCATCTTTGATCAATTCATCTCAGCTGGACGGGCGAAATGGGACGAGAAGTCCAATATGGTGTTCTTATTGCCGCACGGATACGAGGGGCAGGGTCCGGAACACTCTAGTGCCCGACTGGAACGATTCTTGCAGTTGGCAGCTGAAAATAACTGGACGGTTGCAAATGTCACATCATCTGCACAATATTTCCATTTATTGAGAAGGCAGGCTGCCATTAGTAATCAGGAAGAAGCGCGCCCACTCGTCTTAATGACACCTAAGAGCCTATTGCGTAATCAACGTATAGCTGTGGAAGGACAGGAGTTCAGTGAAGGACATTTCCAGTCCATTATGAAGCAGCCGGGATTGTCTGAAGATAAGGACAAAGATAAGGTAACCAGTTTACTTTTAGGAAGTGGAAAAATCATGGTGGAAATCGAGGATAAAGTTGAAAACTCCGATCAAGCATTTGAAACCATTGATGCTGTGCGGGTTGAACAAATTTATCCATTCCCTGAAAAGCATTTAAAAGAGATTCTTGAATCTTATCCGAATCTAGAAGAGTTGGTATGGGTCCAGGAAGAACCACAGAACATGGGAAGCTGGTACTTCGTTGAAGGAATTCTTCACAAATTATTGAAAGAGGGCCAAATCCACCGCTATGTAGGACGCCCTCATCGTGCATCACCTTCAGTCGGAGAACCGAACATTCATAAAACAGAGCAGAATCGAATCATTCATGAAGCGCTACAGATGTCTAAAGGAGGAAAATCAAATGAAGGAAATTAAAGTTCCTGAATTAGCTGAATCCATAACAGAAGGTACAATTGCAGAGTGGCTTGTTAAAAAAGGGGATCAAGTGGAAAAAGGCGACCCAATCCTCGAGCTTGAAACGGACAAAGTAAACGTAGAAGTGAATGCTGATGCAAGTGGTGTCATCGCTGAACTCTTGAAAGATGAAGGCGATGATGTGGAAGTAGGAGACGTGATCGCCAAAGTTGACGAGAACGGCGAAGCAAGCGGCTCCGAAGATTCTTCAGGTGATGAAGGATCTGAAGAAGAAGAAAAAGAGGAAGAACAAGCTTCCAAATCTGAACAAAAAGAAGAAAATAAAGAAGAGAAAGAAGAAGAAAAACCAGCATCTTCCTCCGATGATGATAAAAAAGGCTCTTCTAATAAAGAAGTTATCGCTACACCGGCTGCTCGTAAGCGCGCGAGAGAACTGGGCATTGACCTGAGCGAAATTTCCGCTAGAGATCCACTTGGTCGCATCCGTCCTGAAGATGTCGATGAAGCTGCTAAAGGTGGAAGTGAAAAAGAAGAGCAGAAAGCTTCTTCCTCTAATGAAAAACCGAAAAAAGAGAAGAAGAAAGAACAAGATTCCCAAAAGACGGAATTTGATAAGCCGGTGGAGCGCATAAAAATGTCCCGTCGTCGTCAAACAATTGCTAAACGTTTGGTGGAAGTGCAGCAAGAGTCTGCGATGTTGACGACTTTTAATGAAGTAGATATGACCAATGTCATGCAGCTGCGCAGTGAGCGTAAAGAATCCTTCCTTAAGAAACATGATATTAAACTAGGGTTCATGTCATTCTTCACTAAGGCAGTTGTCGGAGCTTTGAAAGAGTTCCCTCTGCTCAATGCAGAAATCCAAGGCAATGAAATAGTCCAGAAGAAATTCTATGATATCGGTATGGCGGTTTCAACCGATGAAGGACTCGTAGTACCTGTTGTGCGTGATGCAGACCGTTTGGATTTCGCAGGCATTGAAAAAGGAATCGCAGACGTAGCTACGAAAGCTCGTAACAAAGAATTGCAATTAGGTGACTTACAGGGTGGTTCCTTCACCATTACAAACGGCGGTATTTTCGGTTCAATGCTTTCTACACCGATATTAAATTCTCCACAGGTCGGAATACTCGGGTTGCATAATATTGAAAAACGCGCCAAAGTCATGCCTGATGATACGATTCAAGCGCGCCCGATGATGTACATTGCTCTTTCTTATGACCACAGAATCGTAGATGGGAAAGAAGCAGTACAATTCTTGCGCCGTATTAAAGAAATGATTGAAGATCCGTACGATCTATTGCTTGAAGGCTGATCAACTAACAAACCCCTCAACAGTTTCTCTACTGTTGAGGGGTTTTTTTATTAATTAAACTAATCCCATTAAAGCTCCCGATAGGGTAAGACTCAGTTTCGAGGCTTTATATGAGGTTATGGTTGGCTGGGAAACGGCTCGCTTTCCTGCGGGGATGACGGCAAGCCACCTCGAGCTAAATGCTCTGTGGGGTCTTGCCAGCCAATCCATTCCCGCGGGAGTCTCGCTGTTTCCCAGCCAATCATACGATTAGGAAGACTCTCGAAACTACATCTCAAGGGGAGCATTCATGGAGGAAACCCTGTAATTAACTTAAGCTGTTTGAGTCTAACTCAAGTATGCCAGCATTTTTCTGAACGAATTTCGAGAAAAACATATAGCAAGGGTGCGGGGAATGCTTGCGCAGCACTCCTTCTGGAAAAGACGGATGAGAGCGATTTTCTTTTATAAATTAATGAAAATCACTCTTTTTAGATAGTCCACTGTTGTTTCCACGATGAGCGTTCGGTGGTGACGCCTGCGGGAACAGCGCGAGCCGAAGATCCACTTGGTCAAGTGATCTTCTTGACCAAGTTAGCTGAGGCCGTGCCCGCGGCAAGCATCCACCGATAAGCGATTCGTGAGAAGCAACAACAAACTTGAACAACTCCTCTAGGTGGAAAAGGGTTTTTCAGTAGCTCCGAGAGATTCCGCGGAGGCTCAACGCGCTCCCGCGGAAAGCGAAGCATTCCCCGCCGCCCTATCCTCTCACAAAATGTCTCGAAATTGAGTCTTCAACAATCTGCCAGTTTGCTGAATAAGTGAAAGGGAGGTGTGAAAAGGGAACGGAAGCTATTACTTTTTCCTCGAAAAATAGAATGATCAATAGGCGAAAAACACAAATAATCCATACATATTTCAATAAGTTTCATCCCTTTACGTGGACCTGCATACGATAGAGTAATACTCGATTAGGAGGGGGAAAAACATGGATGAAGAGAAGAGTTTCGTAATCGCCGAAGACGACTGGTCCCTCCATCGGAAAGGCTATGACGATCAGCGGCGACATCAAGAAAAAGTGAAAGATGCAATGAGTAAACAGTTACCTGACCTCATTACAGAAGAGAATATTGTGATGTCGAATGGAAAGCGTGTCGTTAAAATTCCTATACGTTCACTTGATGAATATAAGATTCGTTATAATCACGAGAAGAATAAACATGCAGGACAAGGAGAAGGGGATAGTGAAATCGGAGATGTTGTTGCTCAAGCACCGCAATCGAAGGGTAAGCCTGGAGATGGAGACGGGGCTGGCGATCAGGCTGGGGAAGATTATTATGAAGCAGAGATTTCTTTAGCAGAGTTAGAAGCAGCCTTATTCAAAGAGCTCACTTTACCGAACCTTGATGAAAAAGAAAAGGATAACATCATTCACACAGATATTGAGTTCAGTGATATCCGCAAAACAGGACTAACAGGCAATATCGATAAAAAGAGGACCATGCTTGAAGCTTATAAAAGAAATGCCCTCGGTGGTGAAGCTTCCTTTGCACCAATATTCCCTGAAGATATCCGTTACAAGACATGGAACGAAAAGACGAAGCCAGAATCCAAAGCTGTCGTTATCGCAATGATGGATACAAGTGGCAGTATGGGGCAGTGGGAAAAATATATGGCAAGAAGTTTCTTCTTTTGGATGAACCGTTTCTTAAATAAGAATTATGAAACAGTAGAGATAGAATTCATTGCCCACCATACGCAGGCGAAAGTCGTCAATGAAGATGATTTCTTTTCTAAAGGAGAAAGTGGTGGAACGATTTGCTCATCTGCTTACCGTAAAGCTCTAGAATTGATTGAGACCAAATATTCTCCAGAACGCTATAACATTTATCCATTTCACTTCTCAGATGGAGATAACTTAACCTCAGATAATAAACGATGTATGGGGCTGATTGAGCAGCTTATTGAAGTCTCACAGATGTTCGGATATGGAGAGGTGAATCAGTACAACCGTTCCTCCAGTTTGATGCAAGCATATAAGTCAATCGATCATCCAAAGTTCAGACATTATATTTTACGGAGAAAAGCCGATGTCTTCCACGCTATGAAACAATTCTTCAGCGAGCAGGAAGAAGAGATTTTCAGCTGATCAATACTTCAGGCCAAGTGACATTATGTTACTTGGCTTTTTTCGTTTGGGTGGAATGTTGAAGGACCGATTCTGATACATTGCCTTAGAAGGTTTGCCAGTTCCCACCCTCAGGAAAGCGAGTCGTTTCCCGGACAATCCAACTTCAAACCCAAAGTGTTTAAAGGAGCGTCTTCTGGAGATGAGAGATTTAAGGGGATAGCATGAAGCTTTTTAATTACACGTGACCTCTCCTTCCTTGTTATAATAAAGGGAAAAGTTCGGGATAAGGGGGTTATTTTTTGATTCAGGAAATCTTACAGTCTAATCAATTCATCATGCTGATGGCTTTGTTGTTGATTATCAGTATAATCGTTACAAAATTCTCCTCGCGTCTTGGAGTCCCCTCACTAGTTCTATTTATCGCGGTCGGTATGATCGTGGGAAGCGATGGTCTCGGATTTATTTATTTTGATAATCCTGAAATCGCTCAATTAGTCGGGGTGATCGCTTTGATTGTCATTCTATTTGAAGGTGGGATGCTGACCAAATGGAAAGATATTCGCCCTGTGATGGTTCCAGCCATTACCTTGGCAACGGCTGGAGTTGTTTTGACCACTATGATTGTAGCTATTGCTGCCAAGTTTATTCTACATATTGGATGGATTGAAGCGATGCTGGTCGGAGCTATCGTCGGTTCGACCGATGCGGCTGCTGTCTTCGCTGTGTTAAAAGGAAAGAATGTTCGGGGCAAGCTTGAAGCGACTTTGGAAGCTGAGTCAGGGACGAACGATCCTATGGCAGTATTTTTGACGATCACTTTCATTCAGCTTCTGACCATTAATGAGATGAATGTCTTTTCATTAATCGGTTCGTTTTTTTGGCAAATGGGAGCGGGGGTGGCTGTAGGAGCAGCCATCGGCTATTTGGCAAGTCAATCATTGAATCGCATCAATTTGGATTCTAGTGGTCTTTATCCATTGTTTGCCCTGGGATTTGCTTTCTTGTCTTACAGCTCAAGTTCCCTTCTTCAAGCTAGTGGTCTGCTTGCTGTCTATGTAACGGCGGTATTTATCGGAAATGCTGAACTTGCTTACCGTTATTCAATCCTCAGATTCCACGAAGGTTTCGGTTGGATGGCGCAGATTCTGATGTTCATCATCCTGGGGTTGTTCGTTTCACCTGTCGAAGTATTCACATGGCCAGTGATGTTTGATGGATTGCTGATTGCCTTAGTCCTTATTTTCATAGCACGCCCTATAGCTACTTACGTGAGTTTGGTCGGTTTTTCATTCAATATTAAGGAAAAGATGTTTTTGTCCTGGGCTGGCCTGCGTGGGGCGGTTCCTATCGTATTGGCGATTTTCCCGATGCTGGCGGGGTTAGAAAACAGTCCGCTCATTTTCAATGTCGTATTCTTTACTGTCTTGACTTCAGCTCTTGTCCAAGGGGCATCGATTACTTGGATGGCAGAACGTTTCAAGCTCGTTTCTGATAAGGTGGGTAATCCAATTCATTCCCTTGAACTGATATCGATCGGAAAAGCAAATGTGGAGATGATTGAGTTTGATGTTATTGAACAGAATGTAGTGGTGGGCCAGAAACTGGAGAATATGGAGCTTCCTGACCGTGCTTTGATCAATGCGATCATTAGAGATGGGGACGTCATCACCCCTTATGGTCAAACCGAAATAAAAGCGGGAGATACTTTGTATATTCTAGTCGCCAGGAAAAATAAGAAAGAAGTCAGGAAGTTACTAGAAGCTGTGAGGGAAGAAAAAAATGAACACGAAAAAAGCCGAGCTTAAGGCAGCTCGGCTTTTCTCGTAGCAGCTATGATATTTTGGGCGTTTCCTTATGATATGAAGAATACACTCTTAATTATAGGTAATGAAAGCTGGTTTGTAAACCTTTTCTCAAAAAAACATGAAAAATTTACTAGATGTTGATAAGAATCGCAGGAAGAATTGTTATGTCGACAATCTTCCTATACAATAAGAATCACACTAAGGAGGAATGTACGGTGACTAAGCGTATTGGTTTCATTGGTTGTGGCCAGATGGGGCAAGCGATGATTCAAGGCATGATCGACGCTGGCGTTGTCAAAGCGGAGGATATCGCTGCAACGGCCTTATCAGATGAAACGATTGATTTTGTAACAGATGAATATGGTATACAAATTGCCAATGATAATAAACGGTTGGCCAGGGAAAGTGATTTATTGTTCCTGGCAGTTAAACCTTATGTTTACCAGGGGATCATCCTGGAAATTCGCGACGAGGTTCCTGAAGAGACTGTTGTCGTGACAATAGCGGCTGGCATTACCCTGGATGCAATGAAAGAAGCATTCGGCAGAAATGTGAAGGTCATTCGATCGATGCCGAATACACCTTCGCTGGTTGGTGCTGGTATGAGCGTCCTTTGTCCGAATGACTTTGTCACTGAAGAAGAATTGGCGGATGTAATGGAAGTCTTTGAAAGCTTCGGGCAAGCTGAAATCGTAGAAGAAAAATTGATGGACGCTGTTCCAGCCGTCAGCGGCTCTTCGCCGGCATTTGTATATATGTTCATCGAAGCGATGGCTGATGCTGCAGTCCAACAAGGTTTCCCGAGGGATAAAGCTTATAAAATGGTTGCACAGGCCGTGGAAGGTTCGGCGAAAATGGTCCGGGAAACAGGCAGACATCCGGGAGAATTGAAAGATGCTGTATGTACACCTGGAGGAGTGACCATAGCAGGGGTGAACAAGCTGGAAGAAGTGGGCTTGCGGAGTGCGATCATTCAAGGAATGAATGCGTGTACAGACAAGTCCAAGGAGTTATCAGGGAAAAAGTGATGCCGGGCAGTGTTTGTCCGGTTTTCGTTTGCTCCGAGAAGACTCAGTTTAATGAAACATTTGGAACTTTGAAACGTATTCACTAATAGGAGGTGAGGAGAATGGAGCGAGAACCTGCTCAAAGAATATCCCAAAAAGCACTGACTCTCTGGCGGATCTATGGGGCCATCCAGGTAGGAATTGTCATACTTTTGAGTATCGGACTTTTTGTTGCTGTTCTTTTATGGGATTGGCCGTGGTGGACACTATTGATTGCTTTAGGTGTCTTATTCATTGAATTAATTGTATCTGTCTGGTTAATCCCCAGTTTAAGGTGGAAACGATGGCGTTACGAGGTGAGCGAACACGATATTGACTTACAGCATGGCATCATCATCGTCACTCGGACACTTGTCCCTATGGTTCGTGTGCAGCACGTAGATACGGAACAAGGGCCATTATTAAGGAAATTTCATTTATCAACGATCAGCATTTCCACGGCTGCTACCGTACATAAAATCCCTGCATTGGATGAACAAGAGGCAGAAAGACTTCGTCAGTCCATATCTTCATTAGCGAGGGTGGCTGAAGACGATGTTTGAACCTAGAAAGCTTCATCCGATTTCCGCTGTCATCAATTTTGTTAAAACTCTGAAAGATGCAGCTTTACCTTTAGTGATCGTCTTTGTTTTGAACGGAAATATGTTCAGGGGAGATATTGAATGGATTCCTTTGCTCATCTGGATTGCCGTTCTTTTGCTTGTGCTGAGTTCAGGAATTATACGTTGGCTGCGGTTCACCTATCGTATGGAAGAAGGTGAGCTTCGGATCGAGTATGGTTTGATTTTCCGTAAAAAAAGATACATCCCGATTGACCGTATCCAGAGTTTAGATTTTTCCGAGGGGATTTTCCACCGTCCGTTGAATTTGGTGAAGGTATCTGTAGAGACAGCAGGTTCTACTGGGAGTCAAAGTGCAGAAGCAGAACTTACAGCTATTAAGCGTGAAGAAGCTTCTGAATTGGAATCATTGATATTTCAAGAAAAAAATCAACGGCAAACGGATATTGAGCCGGAAGATGAAAGCGTGGATCTCAAAAAGGGTGGAAGAGAGAAAGTATATGGGATGAATATGAGAGAGATCATTCTCATGGCTCTGACTTCAGGAGGCGCTGGAGTTGTGATTTCTGGTGTCGGTGTGTTCTTTTCACAGATCATGGATGTGTTGCCTTTGGGGACGATTTATGACGAAATCCTTGATTGGATACAAATTGGTGCGTTAATCGTAGCCTTTACTGTGCTGGTCGTTTTACTGATTGCTTATGGAATTTCAATCTTCTTGAGTATTCTGCGTTATGCCAACTTCTCTGTATTTTTAGAAGCTGATGACTTAATCATTACACGGGGTTGGTTAGAAAAGAAACAGATGACGATTCCATTGAACCGTATTCAGGGGCTCAGAATAGAAGAAAACCTGATTCGTCAGCCGTTGGGGTATGCAACAGTCACTTTGATCAGTGCTGGAGGTTCAATACAGAAGGATACTGATCATCAACTGAGATTGCTTCCTATGATAAGGAAGAAAGAAATTGAGAAGGTGTTGCAGCCGATTTTATCGGATTACCATATTGTTCGGTCCTTCAATAAACCCCCTGGCCGTTCTAAGTATCGCTATATGATCCGTCACTCCTGGTTCGCTTTCCTGGCAGCCATTCCTATCAGCATTTTCTTTTTCCCTTATGGTTTACTTTCTATATTGGGCGGAATCTTATTTGCCGGTCTTGGCTGGATCGCTTATCATGATGCAGGATGGAGAATAAAGGACAATCAGCTGACATTGCGTACTCGGAACATCATTAAACAAACGTATGTGATGAAGAAGCATAGAATCCAAGCTGCTTCTGTTGCACAAACGCTTTTTCAACGAAATGCTGACTTGGGGAGTGTACGCGTAACGCTGAAGTCAGGTGTAGGAGGATCTGTTGCTCACTGTTACTATTTAGAAAAGGTGGATACTGACCAAGTGTTGAGCTGGTATAAACCGCCTAAACAAATAGAAAGCCGGTAGGAAGGGAAATCTTCCTGCCGGTTTTATTTGTTGAAATAATAGGATAGGTGTGGTGAACAATTTGATAACTACCCTTGATGGATTTAAAGTGATATCGATATTTTTACTGGCAAACAACACAATCGAATTAGAGCACCTATCAAAATAGGGTTTAAATCCGAACATTTAATAATTTAATGTTGATTTATGTTCGTAAATGGATTATTATAATTAACGTTGTTATTTTTGGTGAAAGTCAGGTGTCCATTTATGAAGAAATTCTTTCAATTAGAACAAAACCATACAAATGTTAAAACAGAAGTTCTCGCGGGAATTACGACATTTTTGACGATGGTGTACATCGTAGTCGTCAATCCTGCTATCCTATCGAATGCCGGTGTTCCTTTCGACCAAGTGTTCATGGCAACCATCATTGCTGCTGTCGTCGGAACATTGATTATGGCCTTTGCAGCGAATTACCCGATTGCCATTGCGCCCGGCATGGGGTTGAATGCTTATTTTGTAACAGAAGTAGTGCAACAGGACGTTAGTTACTCTGTCATTCTAGGGGCCGTATTTGTTGCTGGTGTTTTATTCGTTATTTTGAGTATGACCAGTTTGAGAAAAACACTGATCATGGCGATTCCTGCTTCTTTGAAGTATGGAATAACCTCAGGGATCGGTCTCTTCATTGCATTTCTTGGATTAAGAATGTCAGGAATAATTGTGGAGAGTGATTCGACACTTGTGACATTAGGGGATTTGACTGCTCCTGGGACACTGCTAACCATCTTTGGATTATTTGTGACCCTTGCTTTAATTGCGAGAAATGTCACAAGCGGGTTGTTCATCGGGATGTTCGTCACAGGAGTCCTTGGATTTTTCACAGGTCAATTACAGATCGATCAGCTTGTCGCCGCACCTCCCGCGCCAGTATTCTGGGACATGGATATCGCCGCTGTCTTCAGTAATGGGTTATATACAGTTATTTTCGCGTTTTTACTTGTCACCATTTTTGATACGACTGGGACGATGATCGGTGTAGCTGAACAAGCAGGATTCATTCGTAAAGATGGGAGTTTGCCGAGAGCTCGAGCAGCTTTGATGGCAGATGCTTCTGCGACTACGGTAGGTGCAATGTTCGGCACCAGTCCCTCTTCTGCCTATATCGAGTCCTCATCAGGAGTAGCTGCTGGCGGACGTACCGGTTTGACGACATTTGTGGTAGCTGGATTGTTCATTGTTTCAATATTTTTTGCGCCAATTGTCGGGGCCGTTTCCGGTTTACCAGCAATAACTGCGCCTGTACTCATTATTGTAGGATGTTTTATGATGGAAGGTTTGGCGAAGGTGAATTGGGGATCCTTTGATGATGCTTTTCCGGCTTTCATCATCATATTATCCATGCCGCTTACGTCAAGTATTGCAACAGGGATCGCTTTTGGCTTTATCACCTACCCTGTATTGAAATTGGTGGTAGGTAAAGGGAAGCAAGTCCATTGGATGTTGTACATGTTCGCATTCATTTTCATTTTACAGATGATCTTTTTCCCAGGGCATTAAATGGAATTAACGCAAAACCCGTATCTGACATAGATGTCAGGTACGGGTTTTTTGTCTGTTATTTATTTGTGATTTTCCATATAAATGGGATTTTATTTCCGCAATCTTTCATAAATTGTCAAAGCTTGTGTAAATAAAAATATCAATGCACATATTTGGAAGGTATAAAGTATATTTGGCTGAAACCGTGGCAAGTTATGGATAGGTGATGCAGATGGGATTCTTTAAACGGTTATTTCATGGAGATCATACCAAAATTCAAGATCGACAAATTACAGATCAGTCGCAAGAGCCGCAACAAGCGAGCTCTTCCAAGCTGTCCATAAATGTTGAATATATATTACAAGCCTTTAATCAAACCAATGATTTGAAAGTACGTGTCCTGAAAAAAGGCAATGCCGCTCTTTTATATATTGAATCGCTGGCGGATCAGGAAAAGGTACAAGCAAAGATATTTGCTCCACTGGAATTAGGGCATGTCGATGATATATCCGATATTCCTAATTCCAAGCAAACACTCAACTTGGAGGAAGCTATCGTATCCCTTTTGAGTGGGCACGCCGTTTATGTGGAGGATGGAAGTTCGAAAGTTTCCATGTTTAATGTTACATCTGTTTTCAACCGCACCACGGAAGAGCCACAGAATGAAAAAGTGGTGAGAGGCGCCCATGATGGCTTTGTAGAGAACTTGATGATTAATATCAATTTAGTCAGAAAGAGGATAGAGCATAGGAGTTTGACAGTCAAGTATTACAAGTTGGGGAAAAAAACGAATACCAACGTGGCTTTGATGTATATGGAGGGCATCACAGACCCAACTATCGTTGAAGAGGTAGATAAGCGAATGAAATCAATTAGCGCTGATATGATTCATAGTCCGGGGTATGTTGAAGAATTCATTGAGGATCAATCGTACTCACCGTTTCCGCAGATGCTGAACACGGAACGGCCTGATCGTGTCGTAGCTAACTTGATGGAAGGAAGAGTGGCGATCATGGCGGAAGGAAGTCCCACATCGTTAATTGCTCCTTCTACCTTTTTTATGTTTTATCAGGCGCCAGATGATTACAATATGCGCTGGTTCACAGGTACATTCGTCCGCCTGATCAGATTATTCAGTTTTATCATAGCCATCGGACTTCCTGCTTTTTATATTGCTATCGTCAGCTTCCATTTTGAAGTGATTCCAGATGAATTGATCATACCTGTGAAGGCTTCTATCAATGAAATTGCTTACCCCCCAATCATGGAAGCGTTAGTGATGGTCATCATCATTGAACTGATCAGGGAAGCGGGGATTCGGCTGCCGCAACCAATCGGTCAGACCATCGGTATTGTTGGAGGTCTCGTCATTGGTGATGCAGTGGTCCGTGCAGGGCTGGTTTCCAATCTGATGGTAATAGTCGTCGCATTAACAGCTATCGCCTCTTTTGTTGTTCCATCAAATGAACTGAGTACGACATTAAGGCTGCTGACATTCCCTTTGATATTTTTAGCTGGCTCACTAGGGTTTGTCGGGATCATGTTCGGGATGATGTTCATCTTGATCCATCTGGCAAGGCTTGAATCTTTTGGCGTACCCTATTTTGCTCCAGTCGCCCCGCTCAGTTTTGTGGATTTAAAAGATACCTTTGTTAGGTTACCGCTATATATGATGAAGAAACGGCCGAAGGATGCCCATGCGATAAGCCCAGTTGCGATGGGGCCATCAAGGGAGTGGAAAGATAGTGAACAATCAAAGCAATCCGGATCAAAAACTGAATCAGAATCAACAAAATCAAAATCCAATACAAACTCAAGCTCCCACTCAGACCAGCCAAAAGCCTGAGCAGAAGCTATCACGAAGGCAGTTTTTTTTCATTATTATTCAGACACAAATCGGGGTGGGAGTTCTTTCTATTCCCTATGAACTGCATAAGGTAGCTAAACAGGATGGATGGATTTCCTTGTTGATTGCCGGCCTTCTTTTGCAGCTCGTGCTATTTGTCCTGTGGGCACTAGCTAGAAACTACCCGGAGCTGACGCTTTTTCAAATCAATGAGAAATTATTTTCAAAATGGTTAGGCAAATTCATTTCGTTTGTTTATATCATTTACTTCCTTGGGGTCGGGACGCTGATCATCTTATTATTCGGGAGGATGATTAGTTTGTGGGTGTTGCCGAATACACCTTTATGGGTGCTTGCATTATTAATGATAGCAGCTTGTATATATCTCGTCGACGGTGGTTTGCTCATAATGGGAAGAGTCTATACGATGTTTTCTTTTTTGCTTGTCGTACTTATTTTGTTAGTCACGTACTCCATGAAAGAGATGAATATCATTTACCTCTTTCCCATCCTTGAAACAGGGTGGGGGAAAATATTCACTGGTGTTAATAAAGCGATCTTATCGTTTTTCGGTTTTATAGTGTCGCTTGTCATCTTTCCAAAAGTCGAAGGAAAGCCGAAAGACAAATTGAAAACGATATTTCTCGCTCATTGGTTTGTCGTCGTGTTTTATTTGTATATCGTGTTAGCGAGTTTTACATTTTTCAGTACGAAAGAGCTTCCATTAGTACCAGAACCTCTATTGTACATGCTGAAATCCTTTGAACTGCCTGTCATAGCTCGTATAGATTTATTTTTCATATCGATTTGGATCATAAGTGTGGCTACTTCCTACGCTACCTATGTTTACATGGCAAGTATTGGCTTGAAGGAAATTTTTCAAACCCAGCAGACAGGACGTTTCCTTATTGTGTTTGGTATGATCACCTTCTTCATTACGGTGTACGTGGGGTTTGACATGAAGAAATTAGAGTTTTTTAATCAAGCCGTGATTTATTCGGGATATGTATTTTCAATTACTCTTCCTTTACTGATGCTCCCTCTCAGTTTTCTTTTCAAGAAGATAAAGAAAGGACAGAACTGATATGAAGCGATGGTTGATTGCGTTCGTATGTCTCTTGATGTTGACCGGTTGTTGGGATGAGCGCCAGTTTAAAAATATCAAACTGGTATTATCGATGGGCTATGATGTTGGTGAAGATGGGGGGATTATCCAAACGGTATCGATCCCTAGTGTTAGAAGGAGTGTGGAGGGACCAGGAGAAGAGAAGATTCAAGTTATTTCAACATCGGCTCACACCCCAAGGGAAGCTCGCGATAAATTAGATCAAATGATTTCTGAAACCTTTGATCCGTCTAAGGTGAAAGTGATAGTCCTTGGTGAAGAATTGGCAAAAAAGAATATCTATCCGATATTAGACGAAATGTATCGCAACCCTAATAGTAATTTGAATTCTTTTTTAGCTATAGCCGAAGGTGGAACAGCCAAAGACGTCATTAATACAAAAAATTTAAGCGAGACCCGTATCAGTCAATATCTTAGTGGTTTATTGGATGCTGCTGTATATTCAACGCATGCAACAGGGGAAAACCTTCAGCTTATATGCGCGGAGTTAGTAGAACCAGGTATTGACTTTTCAGTTCCGATGGTTACTGTAGACGAAGAAAAGCAATTGATCACTTTTTCAGGAATGGGGCTGTTTCATGATAAGCAATATTCGGGAGAGAAAATTGCCCCTGAGCAAACCACTTTATATATGCTGTTACAGGGCAAGAAGGGGAAAATTGCTCGAATGACTGCCAAAGTTTCTGACAAACATGAAGAGGAAATACAGAATTATGTAACTGTGAATGTTATGAATAACAATAAAGACCTTAAATTAGAAGTGAAAGATAATCAGGTTACAGCTCATCTGAAATTGAAAATGAAGGTGCGTATTGTGGAATACCCTTCTGACCACTTGTACGTCAAAGGGAAAATTGGTAGCATCAGCAAGGAACTGTCTGAAGTTTTGACCTCTGATTCTGAACAAATCATTAGTCAGATACAAGAAGCGAATAGTGATATTCTGGGGATAGGCAGAAGAGTGAAAGCATTTCACCCGAAAGTGTGGAAAGAGTTGGATTGGAATGAAGAATATCCAGAAATAACCATTAAACCTAAAGTTGAAGTGGAAATTTTGCAACATGGAATCATCAATTAAAAGCGGAATGACTTTACTGTCAGCAAAAAAACCAGACAAAATTGAAACCTTTTCCTTCGTTGTCTCGTCTCTATAGTAGAAACTTTCACAATGAGTCGGGGGAAGGGTAACGTGTGGAAAAGAGTTTGGATTAGAATGTATACGATTACGTTCTTAGCGCTTGTTATGTGCGGATGTAATACAACCCATGCCGTGCCAAACGGATATTATGATTACGATGAGGATAAAGTGATCGCTGCGGTCGAACAGCTCCCATTCAATCCAGCACTGCCTGATTTCATCCCGATTCATATGGTCAGTGTCGTTTCAGATGTGTACAAGGAAAACGAAGCGGAAGTCATGGATTTAAGTTTTTACACGACTGAAAACGATCTCTTGACCATCAAGTTCACTGAAGCAGATGATTTCCCCACCTCATGGGTGGATCAAGAGAAGCTTCCCATTACAGACCAGATTGATGGAATATATGAAGACAATCATTTTTCCAAAAAGCTATCATGGCAAAAAGGTGATATCACATATGTGATGACCTATCGTGCAAATGTTTCAACTGAGCTAAATAATGAACAGCGTGTAACACGACAACAATTGGTTGAAGTTGCCCGCTCGTTTCATTCATAAATGATTATACCTCCCCTATGGTATAGCACTCGGCGACTGACCATCGCCGAGTGCCTTTTAATTTCTCCAGACTTTTCCTATCTCTACATATTTTCCAAGTAATAAGCCAAACTACCTCTGACAAATAAAAAGAGGAGTGAGTTTAGTGAAAACATGGATGTGGTTAGGGGTGATGTTATTTGCCGCTGTTTTATTTGTTCAATCCCCTCAAATGACACATGCCGAGACAGATGCGTATACGGTGAAGAGCGGAGATACCCTTTGGAAGATTTCCAAAAAATATAAAATAGGTCTTGCAGAAATTATCAATGCGAATCCTCAATTCAATAATCCTGATTTGATATACCCTGGAGATCGTGTAACGATCCCGATGAAGCCGAGTATTAAGTCGGTAGAAAGACAGGTCATCGACTTGACGAACCAGGAACGAGCGAATAATGGCTTGTCGGCATTGAAAGCGAATTGGCAGCTTTCACGAGTCGCACGGTATAAATCAAGAGATATGGCGAATAAAGGATACTTCTCTCATAACTCACCGACATATGGATCACCTTTCGATATGATGAGGGATTTCAATGTCCATTATCGAAAAGCAGCAGAGAATATTGCTGCAGGGCAACGCACACCAGAAGAAGTAGTGAACGGATGGATGAACAGCCCTGGACATAGAAAGAATATTCTTGACCCTGACTTACGGCAAATCGGAGTCGGTTATGCTGAGGGTGGGAGCTATGGTTACTACTGGACTCAAATGTTCATAAGCCAATAAGATAAAACTGCCGCTTTTAAAAGCGGCAGTTTTTTTGTCCTCTGATTGAGGTGATTAGCCCCACGAGAAAATAATCTCTTATGTCCCGAAGGTGGTCTCGCTGGCAGAAATTGTATCAATAGGTGCAGGGGTTATAGTTGCTCCTATCTTTTTGCCAGTAACAGAGCATCGGAGCATTATGGCTCATAACAGAGCATCGGAGCATTATGGCTCATAACAGAGCCCCCTTTCTGAAGAAATTTTTCCACCTGCGAAAACCGTTGGTGAAATATTCCCGGCAATCATTATAGTCTCTTACTTTATATTTTTAAAAATTTACAGAAGACTTCCTTCTGGTATTAAGGGGAATAAATGCCGGTGACTAAAGGCATATTAAATGATGAAGGAATAGAGTGACATGGTCTGCAAAATATTACATACAAATAAACCTTGCATGACGTCTGACAACCTGATAAAATCCATAGTGGTATTAGTTAATGTAAGCATTTTCATAATGGGGTTTATTACCAAACAAATAGGGGAGGATTTTTTCATGGATATTCTTTTAGGGATTATTGCTGTCGCGGTCATTCTTGGAATCGCTTTTTTGATGTCCAATGATCGTAAAAATATTAATTATAAAGGTGTAGTCGTCATGTTGGTGGTTCAATTGCTTATTACCGCCTTCATGTTCAATACAGAAATAGGGAAAAAGATCATAGATGCCATCTCCTGGGGCTTTAATAAGCTTATTGAGTATGGAACAGTAGGGGTGGATTTCGTTCTGGGCGGAGTTCAAGTCGGAGACGGCGGAGTTTTCTTCTTCAACGTCCTATTGATCATCATCTTCTTTGCTACCATCCTATCTGTTTTGACGTACTTGAAGATTTTGCCTTTCATTATCAAGTATCTTGGCTGGGGACTTTCTAAAATTACGGGTCTTCCAAAGGTTGAATCTTTCAATGCTGTAAACAGTATTTTCTTCGGACAATCAGAAGCATTGATCGCTATTAAATCACAATTCCATAATTTGAATGATAACCGTTTATATATCGTCAGTGCTTCTGCTATGGGCTCTGTTTCTGCATCAATCGTAGGGGCTTATCTGGGAATGCTCCCAAGTCAATATATCCTGGTTGCGCTTCCGTTAAACATGTTCAGTGCTTTGATCGTAGCTTCTATGATTTCTCCGGTAAAAGTTTCTAAAGAAGAAGACGTTGTCGACATCCAAGATGTTTCCAATTCCAAGAGTTTCTTCGAAGCTATGGGGAATGGAGCTTTAGATGGTGGTAAAATTGCATTGATCGTAGCTTCTATGCTTATCGCTTTCATCGCTTCACTAGAGCTCGTTAATGCAGTCTTTGGTGCGATATTCAATGGTTTCACCCTTCAACAACTTCTTGGCTATATCATCGCTCCGATCGGATTATTGATGGGGATTCCTGCTGGTGAAGTGATTGATGCCGGTGCTATCATGGGTACGAAAATCGTAACGAACGAATTCGTTGCTATGCTTGAATTCAGCAATATGCTTGATAGTGTGTCAGAAAAGACAACAGGGATCGTAACGGTATTCCTGACAAGTTTCGCTAACTTCTCCTCCATTGGTATCATTGCGGGTACTGTGCAGGGAATCGACAGTGAAAAAGGCGGTAAAGTGTCTGGTTTTGGTATGAAACTTCTCATTGGTGCTACACTTGGTTCTATGCTTTCTGCAACAATTGCAGGACTATTTCTATAAGATAACAAAAAGGCTGAATGGAGATTTTCTCCGTTCAGCCTTTTTTTGTCTGCAAGTGTTGTGGCCAAAAGCGAACTTTTCTTTGGTGAAGTAAAAAGATGTTACAAAGGCTTTAGTGTACTCCAGCTGTCCTGTTCTTCCATCAGCAAAGTTTACAAAAGAAAGGAAAAGGAAATAAAAATCTATAGATCCCAATAAAAGGAGAGATAATTGTGCAAACGCATAAGCTCTATATTAATGGAGAATGGGTCAGTACAGCGGAACAACAAGAGGTTTTAAATAAGTACACACAAGAACCCTATGCTAAAGTGGCTAAAGCTTCTGAAAAAGAAGTGGATATCGCCATTGAAGCAGCAGCTGAGGCCTATAAGGAGAGACAAATGCCTCCTTACCAGCGATTCGAAATCTTAAAGCGTGTCAGTGAATTGTTGCAAGAAAAGAAAGAGGATCTTGCTGAAAATATTACTTTGGAAGCTGGGAAACCGCTCAAACAAGCGTTGACCGAGATCGATCGAGCAACGCAGACTTTTGAATTGGCCGCAGAAGAAGCGAAGAGGATTCATGGTGAAGGTGTCCCTGTTGAAGCAGCACCAGGGTCCGAAAATCGCATGGCCTTCACCATAAAAGTTCCCATCGGTGTTGTTGGCGCCATCAGCCCTTTCAACTTCCCAGTCAATCTTGTCGCACATAAAATAGCTCCTGCGATTGCGGCTGGAAATGCTGTCGTATTGAAACCGGCAAGCAAAACACCTATTTCCGCACTGAAATTAGCGGAACTCTTCGGAGAAGCAGGATTGCCGAAAGGATTCTTGAATGTAGTAGTTGGTTCAGGTTCTACAGTGGGTAATCAAATGATGGAAGATGCTAGAATTAATCTCTACACGTTTACAGGAAGTGCTGAAGTCGGCTTGAAATTGAAACAGAATACAGGTCTGAATAAGCTCATCCTGGAGCTTGGCAACAACTCCCCTGTCATTATTGATAAAGAAGCAGATTTAGATACAGCAGCTAAAAACGTGGCCGCCAAAAGTTATGCTTTTGCGGGTCAAATATGTATTTCTGTTCAGAGGATTTATGTCCATGAAGAGGTCCAGGAAGAATTTCAACAAAAATTTATAAATGCCATACAATCATTGAATGTAGGAGACCCGAATGAATCAAATACAGATGTAGGCCCAATGATCAGTGAGGATGAAGCGAAGCGTGCTGAAGAATGGGTGGAAGGAGCAAAAAACGAGGGTGCTCATATTCTCTATGGAGGGGAACGAGACGGGGCTTTACTTCAACCGACTGTATTGACAGAAGTTAACCATGAGATGAAGGTTGTCTGTGAGGAAGTTTTCGCCCCTGTTGTAAGTATTCTTCCATTTTCTGATCTCAAGTCATGTATTCAGGATGTCAACAGTTCTCCGTATGGTCTGCAAGGTGGAATTTTCACTCAGAATATCGATACCGCTTTTTATGCGGCTGAAAATGTTGAAGTTGGAGGTCTCATGGTCAATGACTCCTCTCAATATCGTGTGGACCTTATGCCTTACGGTGGAGTGAAAAACAGCGGCTGGGGGAAAGAAGGCCCGAAATATGCCATTGATGAGATGACAGAAGAACGGCTGATTGTGATGAATTTGAATCAGTAAAATAAACCACCTAGTGAATTTTGAAAGCACCTGTCATTCGGTGGCTGAATCTAACACCTTCAAAGATGTAAATATCAATTTTATATCTTTGGAGGTGTTGTTCTTATTGAAATCGTATGCCGGTTATCATCGCAGTTCAAACTATAATCAGACATATTTAAGGAATTCATCGCGTTTCACTCCCATTAAAATTGAATCATGGTATGCTCCGTTATAGAATAGCTCTTCCCTTATACGACCTTCTTCTATAAATCCCAACTTTTTATACGATTGCATTCCTCTTTTGTTGTAGGCGAAGACATCCAGACCTACTCTATTCAAATTCATGATCTCAAAGCCGAATTCCAACAGTAACGACATGGCTTCTGTCCCGTATCCATCCCCCCAGAAGTCCTTATCGAAAATGGAAATCCTCACAATCGCTTTACGATTTTGCTGATCTATCTCCAGCATAGCAATGTCACCAATAAGCTGGTCAGTTTCCTGTAAGCAAATGACCAGATCGATTCTGCTGGCGTCCTTTGAGATCCTGTCAAACCAATCCTGAACAGCAGACCGGGTGAACACAGCCTGAGTACCTGTGAGCCGCCGTCCTTCTTTATCCCAGAGAGCATTTTTATAAAAGAAATCCAAATCCTCATTTTCAATCGGTCTTAAATAGACTCTGTTACCCGCTAAAAATTTGATAGGTTGATGTACTTCTTCACTCATCAATATCCCTCCTGTAATGTGCTTATTTTCTTATCATAAATATACATTTATCCACGAGTTCAATAAATAGAAAGAATTACTTAGAATCAATATCACCAGACCAAAAGCTTGTTGGGGAGGCGCTGGAGCTAGATGAATCTAAGCGCAAGCACCCCGAGGGGCTGGTTGTCGGAACTGAACAAGCTGTTAGTTATATTATTTCCAGGAGTGTAAAAAAACACTGATTATCCAACTAAAAGATAATCAGTGTCATTTTGGCTATTCCTTAGTATAAACAATTTTCTTTATCGTCTCTGGTGAGAGAAAATACTTCTCCGCTAATTCACTGATGGAGTATCCGTCATAAAAGCTTTGTTTAATCTTGGAGTTCCGCTCATTGATTTTCTTTCTTGCTCCAGAGGAGGTCCCCCATTTTTTATGCATTGCTCTGGGTTTAGGAATATAAAGAGTTTCACCTTGTATATATTTCTGCAGTTCTGTTATAAGTTCTTCAGGTATAATATTGTTTGCGTTCACATATTTCATCTCAGCCAGCTCCTTATTTATTTTAGTTATCTACTAAATAAGGTGCAAAGCCTGTACGATTAGAAATATGAGGCTGTTCAGGCAAGCTGATCAAATCCCCCTCATGCAAAGTGCCGCCTTCTAATCATAGGCTTTGCATGAGATGCTCCCGTTTTCCTCAACGTGATAACTTTCTGCATTTTTTCACATCCTTTGTCCTAGGCTTATTATTCACTTATACTCAAGTATAAATGATTTTCAGATTATATTCATAATATAGTGGTTTGCGAGCATCGTCCTGTAATTTTTCACCTTACAGTGATCAGTGTCCCTTGCCATCTTAAGTAACATTAACGGAAAGATTTCAGATGTCCTTTCTGTAAGTGGATCATCCTGATGAGCAATGTGACAGCACCGGCAGTTAAACCGATCGTCAAGCTCAGCCAGTAACCATATGGCCCTAAACTTGTATAAGTGGCTAACAGGTATCCGCTTGGTAGTCCAATGCCCCAATACGATATGAAAGCCATCAGAAGCGTAATATTGACGTCTTTATATCCTCTGAGGATCCCCTGAAGCGGTGCTCCGAATCCATCTGATAATTGGAAAAAGATTGCAAAGAAAATGAAGTTTTTCGTCAGTTCGATTACGGTTTCATTGGAGCTGTACATTCTGGCTACAGTATCGTCAAAAATGAATAGAACAAGGCCGGCAATTATACTCATCATGACCGCAAGGGTAATACCCATATAAGAATATGTCCGCGCTTCTTTGTAGCGGCCTGCGCCAACTTCAAAACCTACAGCGATGGTCAGCGCGAAGGCGATACTTAACGGAACCATATATAGAAAAGAAGCGAAGTTGATTGCAGCCTGGTGGGCAGCGATTGTATTTGTGTCATAAGCGGTCATAAAGAAGGTGACAGCAGCGAATATGCTTGTTTCAAAGAAAATGGCAAAGCCGATAGGGACACCGATTCTCAACTGGTTCCACCATTCCTTGAAGGAAGGTTTCATCCAGTTTTTAAAGATTTTATATCTCTTGAGCGGAGTGAGTTTATGTATGATGAGTATAATGATGCAGAAAGATACCCAATAGGTAAGCGCAGAAGCGATTCCTGCTCCAACACCCCCGAGTTCCGGCGCGCCCCATTTACCAAAAATAAAGATATAATTGAACAGAATATTCGTAGGGAGAGTCAGTAATATGACAAACATCGATATTTTTGTCATTCCTAGAGCATCCACAAAAGAGCGCAAAATATTGAACACGAATAATGGAACAATCCCAATCCCAAGGGTTATCAGGTAATATTTGGCCACATGATTCACTTCTGACTCTATATCCATAAGTGAGAGGATCGGATCTAACATAAAGAATCCGATTACTCCGATAAGTGTCGCTAGGACAATGGCTAAGTAGACGCCTTGCTTCACAGAATAAGTGATCTCCCTGTCTTTTTTAGCTCCTTTCAGTTGAGCGACGATCGGAGAGATGGCCATCAGTATTCCATTCAATCCAGTAAAGACAGGCACCCAAATGCTGGAGCCGATCGCTACACCTGCAAGCTGATCTGCCCCTGATTTCCCTGACATGATGGTATCGAAGAAATTCATCGCATACATGCCGATTTGGGTGATTAATATAGGGAGCAGGATAACAGTGAACAATTTGATTTTTTCACGTAATGTTTTAGTTTCATACATAGAGATCTTCCTTTTCTGTTACAATTCTTCTAGAGGAATATGAGGATTATAGCACATTAGCATATAGATACCTATTTATAGACACCCCAGAAAGGACGTTGAGCGTGATATGAGTCAAAAGCGAATTTTATTTACAGGTGGAGGCACAGCCGGACACGTGATTGTGAACCTTGCGCTTATCCCTGAATTCCAAAAGCAAGGTTATGAAGTAGATTATATCGGTTCGTATGAAGGCATAGAGAAGCAGTTGATTGAACCTTTGGAGGGTGTCACGTATTACGGCATTTCTACAGGTAAGTTGAGAAGGTACATGTCCAAGGAGAACTTGAAAGACCCTTTTAAAGTTTTGAAAGGGTTGACTCAATCGTTGAGAATCATCAGCAAGAGAAAGCCGCGCGTCATTTTCTCTAAGGGGGGGTTCGTATCTGTCCCCGTAGTGATGGCCGCAAAATTGAAGAGAGTCCCTACAATCATTCATGAGTCGGATTATACTCCAGGACTCGCGAATAAATTATCGTTCCCCTTTGCTAAAAAGATCCTGGCGACTTTTCCCGAAACGATGAACCACCTGCCAGAGGGAAAAGGGGAATTCATAGGGGCTGTCGTCCGTGAAGAGTTGTTTGAAGGGTCTCGTTCAAAAGGACTGGCTCTTTGCTCGTTTCATAAGCAAAAGCCTGTCATCATGGTTATGGGGGGCAGTACAGGTTCGAAGCGAATCAACGACGCCGTCCGTGATAATCTTGATGAGTTATTAGAACAAGTCCAAGTCATCCATATATGCGGTCATCAAAACAAAGATGATTCCATTCACAGACAAGGTTATGCACAATTCGAATATGTGAATGAAGAATTGAAAGATCTCTTTGCTGCGACTGATTACATTGTTTCCCGCGCTGGTTCGAATGCTATATTTGAATTTTTAGCATTGAAAAAGCCGATGCTGCTTATTCCTTTATCGAGAAAAGCAAGCCGGGGAGATCAAATATTGAACGCGGATTCTTTTGTTAAACAAGGGTACGCGATCAAACTTGAAGAGGAGGAACTGACGGATGAACGGTTGTTGAAAGACTTACGTCAGTTGATGAGTGAGGATGCTGAAATACTTGAAAATATGGAAAGTTACCAAAGTGAGCGAACTAAAGAAAAGGTGATCGATATTATCCAAGAGCATGAACGTACTGAATAAGCAACAGGCGGACCTCCATGTTAAAGCTAGAGGCTACTGAAGAACTGGAACCTTCTGAGTTATGCAACAAAGAAAAAGCCCGTAGATTCCACGATGAGTGTTCGGTGGTGAGGCCGTGCCCGCGGCAAGCATCAACCGACAAGCGATTCGTGAGAAGCAACAACAAACTTTAATAGCTCCTCTAGATTGAAAATTTTTTACAGTGGCCTCTTGAGCAAACATGAGGTCTTTTTTTATGGCTTGGGGAATAATAACTCTATACTTGGACATTTTTGATTTTTAATAATCTGCTAAGATGGACCGATGCCATCAATAAAACATATTTCCCCTTTTAATTTTGTAATAGATAGGGAATAGAAGAATGAACATAATCTCTTATGAAAAAGGGAGTGTAGATAAGATTCATTTAATCAGCAGAGGAGAGGTTGAATGATGAGGACATCTTTTGAAGCAAACATCAGGCATCCTAGAGACATGAAAAAAATCAGGAAAGAGTATCATCCCTATCTGGCTAAATATTATGGGAATGATCAATTGTTAGTGGACGCTTCTATTTCAGAAGCTGTTTGGAATGCTTGGGAACACGGCCATGATCAAAGAAATGATTATCCAATCCAACTGAACATTTCTTTTTTGAACTCACGACTATTAGTGAGGGTGAAAGACCAGGGAAGTGGATTCGAATGGAAGCCTTATCAAGTCACTAGTGATATCAAACAATGGTTTCCCACTGTTGAAGATTTAGAAAGAAGGGGCCGGGGGATTACATTAATGCTTAGAGTTATGGACGTAATACGTTATAATGATATAGGCAATGAATGTTTGCTAATGAAAAAATATCTTTTTCAGGAGTAGATTTTGTGAACACTAATGTCTGTCGTTATTGTTATAAGGAAATTCAGGATAGGGATGAACTCATAACTGCTTCAAATTGGTTCAGAGTAAGACCTTATCACTATCGCTGTTTCGATTTATTAGAACAGGATACCAGGACTATTGCAGGAGCCTGGACACCTGTGAATGGCCGGGCAGGGCTGATTACTGTTATCTTGATGGTCATTTTTGCTGCGGTTTTGTTCATGACAGACTTCCTCGGGTCCATAGGTGATTTGATAGCGATTCTAGCTTTATATCCCATATTTCTTCGTATTTTTTCTTTTGTTGTTTTTGAGAGCAGACTTCCCAAATATGCAGAAAGTAAACGAAGATAATGGTCTGGAACAAAGACATCCTTCTCAGTCGGGGAGGGTGTCTTTGTTTTATTAGTATTTAAAAAACTTGATTGCGCTTCCATTTCGGGTGTGGTATGTTATTATTTCGTTGCTTTGGAAAAAACTGCATGAAGGGTCAGCGCTCACGCGTCATTCCAATATGATGGAGGAGGAGAATGACAGATGTCTGAAGGCCACCCGGATTTGAAACAAGAATTGGAAAGACTTTCTTTTACGAAAGCTTATATGGAGCGGTTGATTGACTCACAGGAAATCGGTCAGGAAGCTCTGAAGAAGGGACAGGAAGATACACTCGAAAACCTCAGCTTCAAAGATAGTAGTCTTCGCTATCAAGAAATGTTGTCACATGCTAATTTTATGAAAATGTCGAAGGAGCAACTGGAAAGCCTCCAACAACTACGCAAGAAACCTTATTTTGCCCGCATTGATTTTCATCGTAAAGAAAAACCAGATCGAGAAACCTTCTATATTGGAAAAATGTCTTTGTTTGACCGCGAGACTCAGCTGCCTATCATTTTGGATTGGCGCTCCCCTTTAGCGAATGTGTATTATGAGGGACGAATCGGAGAGGTAAGTTATGAAGCTTTGGGTGAACGTTATGAAGGCCATGTCTCATTAAAGCGACAGTATCAAATTGAAGAAGGAAACTTAGAGAATTTCCGCGATATCGACCTGACCACCAAAGATGAGCTGCTGCAAGATTCCTTGGCTCAAAATGCCGAAAGCCGTTTGACGGAAATCGTCTCTACCATTCAGGAAGAACAAAACAGGATTATTCGTGCAGATCTGCGAAAACCGATTATCGTCCAGGGAGCGGCAGGGAGTGGCAAGACGACGATTGCTTTGCATAGAATCTCTTATTTTTTGTACACGATGAAAGAAATCTTCAAACCTGAAGACATGTTGGTACTCGCTCCGAACCGTTTATTTATCCAATACATATCAGAAGTGTTACCAGAACTCGGGGTTCAGCGCGCCCAACAATCCACTTTTATTGAGTTTGTGCAAAAAGCTACTGGTATTGATTGGCATGTGCTCACCCAACATGAAGTATTAATGCAGACAATTGAAGGAAATCGTGATCCTCAAACCCTTGAATTCGCAGCAATAAAAGGTTCGAAGTTCTTTAAAGATTTATTAAATGCCTATATCCGACTATTGAAAAAATCCTACCAAGTGAAAGAAGATTTTATGTTTGCCGGCTTCCGAATTAAAAGTGCCAAAAGCATCAATCGTCTTTTCTATGATGAATACAGCTACTTTCCATATGAAGTCCGTGTGAAGAAAATCAAATCTGTCTTACAGAGCGAATTAAGAAGAAAGAAGAAACAGATTTTAGATAAAATGGCTGAAAAATATGATGAAGAGTTGGACCGTGCCCTTTACGGTATGCGAAATGCAGAGAAACGGAAAATAAGGGTCAGTTTTTTGATCACTAGAAAAGAAGAGCGGCTGGCGGAAATTAAGAAACTATCAAGAACCGCCGTTTCCAGGTTTATGAAGCAATACCCAAAACTGAAGCTGCTCGAAGTCTACCAAGAGCTCTTTAACGAAGAGATATTTCTTTCCCTTCATTCTGAGGACTCGAAAGTACTGCGAGATATGAGGGCAGAATCAAGGGCATTGTTTAAGAAAAAACATCTTCAATCTGAGGATTTAGCTGGTTTGCTATATTTGAAGACGTTTCTGACGGGACTCCATGAAGATGATCAAGCAAAGAAGGTCGTCATTGATGAAGCACAGGATTACAGCTTCTTAGAAATATTCACTCTTCGCAAAGCATTTCAAACAGACCTTTTTACGATTGTCGGTGACTTGGCGCAAGGTATTTATAATTATCGAGGGTTGAAACAGTGGGAAACACTGCAAGAGGATGTTTTTAGTAGTGCCAATTATTTAACCTTACAAAAAACGTATCGGACGACGATCGAGATTATGAACCTCGCCAATGCACTGCTCACCCTTATGCCTGAAAACCTGCCGAAAGCTGAACCAGTCGTGCGGCACGGGGAAACACCTGCTTTTATTAGAAAAGAGCAGGGGTGGGAAGCGAAATTCCTTACTCTCTTACAAGAACTTCTTGAAAGTGGGATGAAAAGCTTTGCCATTGTTACAAAATCGAAAAAAGAAGCAGATGAAGTAAGAGGTCATCTCGATTCTCTTCAGTTAGGTTTCGAAGGACTGGGCGAAGAGCAGAAGGAAATGGCAAACAGGGTCATCTTACCTGCTTATCTTGCTAAAGGATTAGAGTTTGATGTCGTATTTTTGTATAGTCATTTTCACCCTTATACAGAGGACAGTTTGGATTTGAAAATGCTTTATGTGGCGATGACTAGACCACTGCACCGCCTGTATATGATAGGTGAGAAGGAAGAAGATTTTCTACTGCATCGTGTTTCTAATGATCGTTTCCGTAAAGTTTGACTTTTTCTATCTGATCAGGGTGAATTCATGTATGACAGCGGACAACGGCAAGCCCCCATCTTGGTCAAGACGGGGGCTTGTTTTACTCTGTTATGCCATATCGTAACAACTTGAAATCCACCTTGAATTCTATATCAAGCTCTGGAATTTGTTCACGCCAGTTTTCATTGGTAACACGATTGGAGCGTTTTTCTGTATTGTATTTCGCACCGAATCCTACAGGGTCCACCTGGGCTTCTTTAAAAATGGTCATAATGCTGCCTAGTTTTTTTTCGATTGCTATTTCAAGTTCTTTCTCAAGTGCATTGATGGCTTTTTTATCTTTTAATTCGATCTCTTTAGTAATTTCAAGCAGACGAGATTCCATTTTTAGATGGACACTTTGCTTCGTGGGCTGCCCTTTCGTTGGTTTGATCGTGCGTTCGGTGCTTAATTCATGGAGTGAGACATGTAAGTCCCCTTCTGATACTTGTTCGTTCGTTGACTTTCTATAAAAATCCTGCATCGAATCGGAGTCCAGTTCAATTTGGAATTGCCCATGATCAAATTCCTGTTTCATCAACATAAGGTAAAAGGTTTGCTCATGTGAAATGGCATCTACGAAGCGGTCATCCTGGAATAGGCCCAATCCCTGTATGACAGTCTTGTCTTCCTCTAATGTCAATAAGGGTAAGACAGGGTCTTTACCGGTGTCATAAAAATCATGCATGAATCCCGTAAGTACTGCATTAGGAATAGACTCATCTTTAATGCTCTTTTCAATTAACTGTTGAATGTAATTCCCTGTATTCGGGTGCGATTCTGAGTTGTTGGATTTTAGCATTGTGCTCGTAGGAACATTACTAACTGCCAAGTATCCCATATCTGATATTTTTGCATCCCTTTGTAATGTATCCATGTATTTCATCATTCCCTTACTTGCTAATTGATCTTGGAAAATTTCCAACCTTACTTGCCCGGATACGAGCTGTTGGCTGGTGAGCCGGTTAGTAGCAAAGCGGATTCCCTTAGAAGTTTCAGCTTCACCAGTAACAACTTGAGAGTTATTCGCTGCTGTGGGATCGAACTGGAACATCACTAAAGTACCGCGCAGCCGGTCATCTTCAATTAAATCGTAGCCGACCGCTGTGATGATACCAAGTCTTTCTATATAATTTTTTGGAATGCATCCGGCAAGAAAGATCATTACCATCAGGAGTATAGCTGCTTTTTTCATGAAATACCTCTTTTCAGCCACTTTTTCTTAACCATGACGATGATGTAAATGAACCATGGATAGACGAAGACAATCCAAAAGCCTACTTCTGAAGTAATCGACGTCAGTTGGTTGACACCTACTCGTTTTTCTATGGTTATTGAAGCGATGAACAACAAAAAAGCCAAAGCATAGAGGGTTGGTTTTTTTGGCGTATTGAATAGACGTTTCATGGAATGTACGATCATCCATCCGAATAAGACGAGGTTCGGGATAATGACCATCATCCAAAGAGCGACCGCAATGAAATCGAAGCGTTCAACGATAGAGAAACTAATAATCTTGAACAATGAGAGTGTAGCCCATACGGTTGCTTTCAGCTGATCAGGACTGAAATAACCGATGGAAACAACCGTCACAAGTAATATGAGAAAGGTCGTGAATAACACTCCTGCGTGGGCAGGAAGAGATATCTTTTTTTTATCCTCTATGAAGGGATAGACAAATAGCAGAATTTCCAACCCTAAGACAGAATAGGCGACTTGTTTCGCTCCCATAAATAGATCCATTGGAGAGGAATGATGCATGACAGGTAAAAAATGTTCCCAATCCATGTACGTCATCGGTTTATAAATGGTCAAAGCAAGCCAGATCGTCAAGAAAAAGAAGATGAAAGCAGTCCCTACTACCACTCTGAATCCGCCGATGATGCTGTAGACCATCAGTGAGAGCAAGAATAAACTCATCAGCCATATCGGCATTTCCGGAAAAATGAATACTTGAACAACTTCGATATAGTTTTTCATGACTGTTAAGACGAGCAGGAAAATATAGAGAACATACATGAGACCTAATATCTTTCCTATCCATTTTCCGAATAGGTCCCCTTGTATGCCAAGGATGTCTGAATTGTCATAAGCTCGAAGTATACTGAGCATTAAGAAAACCGTTATATGAAGATAAACGCCGGCGATAAGTACAGAAATCCAGGCATCTGAACCGGCTTCCAGAACGAGAATCCTAGGTACCCCCATCACTCCTGCTCCGATCTGAGAAGTATGAATGATGAAAAACAGGTAAAAGGCTTGGACAGATTTACCAGGGTCCAATGAAATATTAGTTTTCATGATGGATCCACATCTTTTCGCTCGCTTGCTTTAGCTTTACTATAACGTTCTGTGTCTTTGGGCATCACATTTAACGGACGATAGTTATTTTTTTTGAAAGGGAGCCGAAATATCGAGTCATTGAAGTCTTTCCATTGAAAAGGGTAAATCGGTGCCAAGTATGGCCTTCCCAACGATTTTTGTTTAAGTAAATGGATGATAAGGAATGACAATGCGAAAACAATGCCGATCAACCCCCAGGCACCTGCCAGGATGATCATTGGAAAGCGGATGATACGGACAGCTGTTCCCATTAAGTAACTCGGAGCAGTAAAAGAAGCCAGGGCGCTTAAAGCGATGATAATAATTAAAATATTACTTGTGAATCCTGCCTTTACTGCAGCTTGCCCTAATACGATCCCCCCTACAATACCCATCGTTTGACCGACTTTTGTAGGTAAACGAGCGCCTGCCTCCCTTAATAATTCAATCAAAACTTCTAATAACAAAGCTTCAATGACTGGCGGGAACGGCACAGTCGAACGAGATTGTCCTAAAGAAACGAGTAAGGTACTTGGTATGATTTCATAATGGAAGGTTAAAGCTGCTACGTACATCGGCGTGAGGACGATCGATAGGGCCATAGCTAAGAAACGTAACAGGCGTATGAAAGATCCCATGTTCCAGCGCATATAAAGATCTTCGGTTGATTCGAAGAAACTGAACAAAGTCATAGGGCCGATCAACATTGTTGGACTTTTATCGACCATCACCCCGACTCTTCCTTTAGATACAGAATTGCAGAACCGGTCCGGCAATTCTGTGAAAATGAGCTGAGGGAATACACTGCTTGTAGAGTCTTCAATCAATTGTCCTAGCACACTTGTATCTTCTACTTCGGCAACTTTTAGATCTTTGATCCGCTGTCTCATTGTCTCAACATTTTCATCATTGGCAAGTGACTTCAAATAAACGATACGCACCTCTGATTGTATACGTTCTCCGACAATCAATTTTTCCACGACAAGGTCATCGGTATCCAGGCGCCACCGGACAACGTTCAAATTTGTTATCAATGATTCGGTAAAGGAAACTTGCGGTCCGAAGACGAGCGACTCTGTCTCAGCCCTGTTAAGACTTCGATGGTCTTGTTGTGGAAGAGCGAAAAGGACGGCTTCCTTTTCTCCTTCGATATATACAGCTACACTACCGTGGATCAGTTTTGTAGTAATCTGCTCCAGAGACGATTGTTTTTCCGTAGAAGATAGCGGTATTTTGTTGATCAAACCCTCGTTCGTCCAACGTTTCTGAGAGTTCGTTATATTTTCCAATAAATCTCTTTCCAACCGTTCTCTTTTAACTTGATAGGAGATGAAGTGGACAATAATTGCTTGCCCTTTGATATGGAAAACTTTCTGGATAAGGTCAGGGCTGTCGTTGAATTGTGTTTTCATCACATCCATATAGGCATCTGCTTTCATGGGTAGCTGCTCAGACATGTAATCCCCTCCTTTCATCAAGTTGGAATTAGTATGTGGAAAAAAGGGGACATTATGAAAAATAAAGGTTTGCGTATTACTGAAGGAATGAGGTGATAAGAGATGAATTTACAGCTGATTGAAGTGTATATACCTGATCAGCATTTTGAATCTATCAATGACAAGCTTCAAAAATACGACCACCGTTCATATTGGGTTTCAAGTGAGTCGGAAGAAAGAATGCTTGTGCGCATTTTAGTGAAAAAAAGAGAAGTGGAAGAGATTTTGAACTATTTGGAAGAGGTATCTAACGTCGTGGAAGGTTTTGAGACATTACTCATTCCTGTTCACACTTATTTAGCGAAAAACACAATTCATGATGAAGCGAAAGAGGAAGAAAAGAAGAAAGACGAGGCAGAGAAAGAAAAAGCGCATTTATTAAGGTCAAGTCGCCATGAATTAATGAATGCTGTAGAGAAAAACAGTCATATTACAATGAATTATTCCCTTCTTATTTTATTATCTGCGATTGTAGCTACGGTCGGATTCCTGAAGGATAGTGAAGCGGTCGTCATTGGAGCGATGGTTATTGCACCAATGATAGGTCCAGTCATTGCAATAGCGTTCTCGGCTATTCTTGGTGACTACAAGTTGCTTGGTAAGTCTGTGATCACATCCGTATATGGGGTTGCGATCATTCTTATAATTTCAATCGCCTTTGGCTACTTCACTGATATAGGGATGCAAAATGATCAATATTTGGATAGAACGAAAGTGACAATTGTAGATATCTTCCTTGGGGTGGCTGCAGGTGCTGCAGGAGCTCTTGCGTTTCTCAACCGGCTCTCCGGGAATTTAGTCGGTGTCATGGTAGCTGTCGCTTTACTCCCACCCTCGGTAGCGCTGGGAATGTCAATTGGCCACGGTGCCTTTGCTTCTGCTTATGGAGCTTTTTTGTTAGTGACGGTTAATATTATGTCTATACTGTTAGCTGCGGTCACGATATTTTCCATTAGCGGAATCAGGCCTGTCCGTTGGGAAGAAGTACAGCGGGCGAATGTTTCAAGACCGCTAGCAATTGTATTTGTAATCGTGATCGTACTGCTTCTCGCCGCTTTCATCTTAATCGGCCATGGTGTCATATAGAATATTATTTTTTTGAAGATATATTAGACAGTTATTCAACAAGCTTGCTGTTTTCTATGAAGCTTGATTTCGAGACATTTATTGAGGTTATAGGGCTGCGGGGAACAACTCGCTTTCCGCGGGAGCGCGATGAGCCTCCTCGAGCAAACGCTCTGTGGGGTCTCATCCTGCACTCTTGTCCCGCAGGAGTCTCCTTGTTCCCCTTCGCCCTTACGGTATAATTTTCTCGAAATCCTATCGCATTTAGGGATCATTCTAAGTTTGGAGAACACTGCGCGAATATTTTCATAGCCTTTTTCAACTAAGAGATCCCTTATACAACAAGTCGGTTTCGAGATTTTCTTATGGCAATGGTCGCATGGGGAGGGGGACGTGGGAGCAGGGAGTAAGCGAGATCCCGCAGAGAATTTAAGCCCGAGGAAGCTAGCCAGTTCCCCACAAAGGTGGAATTGCCCTGGTAGACACGACGGGCATAAGCAGACCATCAAAGGAATGTGCTTTTTTCATTCCTTTGATGGTCTGCTGATGACGCGAGTGTCTGGGCGATGGAGCTGGACGAGTGATTTCCTGGAACTTCAAGCTCCATTCTTAGTTCCGGAACCCTTTTAAATTCCAACAGATAAATAAACGGATTTTTTTGGAAAAAAGCAAAAAAACAGTTGATTAAAAATTTTGAAAACTATATAATGAATAATCATTGATACAAGGAGGTCACGACAATGGAAAAACAAAGTGTTCAACAAAAAGACAACTTTATATTGATCGTGACTTGTTATCTGTTGCACGGCTGATAATGGATTTAAAAAGGATATGTGCCAACAAGGTCACGTGAATACGGGCCTTTTTTGTGTGTAGAAGCATACGTCGAGGACGTATGCTTTTTTTCGTTTTGAATTTTAAAAACGCCACATGCTTCAGCGAACCTTTTTCTGCTATTAAAAATTTCAGTGGTTTAAATAAGCTGAAGAGCGGACAGGGTGCTTAAGCTTTTGAACAGTATGTCTGGTCAGGTGACAGGTGGAGGAAGCTCCATTCACAATATAAAAATCCAAGGAGGAAGGTCGAATGATAAAAAAAGTGAAACAGCAGGAATGGAATGAAAATTGGAAAGATAGCGGATAGTGAGTGGGGATGTAGAGAGGATGGATATGAATGTTCAGTGTTTTATTCAAATTGAGTTGGTTTTTCAAAAAGTATTGGAAACGGTATACATTTGCCATTATTGCTTTAATTATAGTCAGTGCCATTGACCTTATACCCCCGAAGCTGGTTGGAATGGCGATTGATGAAATACAGTTCAACACATTGACTAAAGAGCGTTTGATGGAGATCTTACTGCTGTACGGGGGATTGATTTTTGCGAGTTATTCAATTTCTTATTTATGGGATTATACGTTGTTCAGCGGTGCGATGATTATGGAAAGGACGATGCGCTCGCGTCTTATGAATCATTTTTTGCAAATGACTCCGACTTTCTTCGGCAAGAACCGAACAGGGGATTTAATGGCGAGAGCTACTAATGACCTGAAAGCGTTGACGATGACAGCCGGCTTCGGGATTTTGACGCTTGTCGATTCAACGGTTTTCATGTTTTTGATCATTGCGGTTATGGGATTCACGATCAGCTGGAAATTGACTCTTGCAGCCTTGATTCCTTTACCTATCATGGCTTTGGTCATGAATCGCTACGGGAAAGTCATCCATGAGCGATTTACTGAAGCACAGACAGCTTTTGGTGACTTGAATAACAGAGTGCTTGAATCAGTACGTGGTGTAAGAGTGATTCGTGCATTTGTACAGGAGCGTAATGATCGACGTTATTTTAACGAATTGACCGAGGATGTTTATGATAAGAACATCCAAGTGGCAAAAGTGGACGCATTATTCGAGCCCACTATAAAGATATTAGTGGGGTTATCTTACACGATAGGACTTGGCTACGGTGCCAACCTCGTTTTTCGAAACATCATTACTTTAGGAGAAATGGTGTCCTTTAATGTGTACTTAGGTATGCTTATTTGGCCTATGTTTGCTGTAGGTGAACTGATCAATGTGCTACAGCGTGGAAATGCTTCTTTGGACCGGGTGAATGATACATTGAATTATCGACCGGATGTTTTAGACCCATCCCAACCGGAAAAGGTCGATTCACCTGAGGTCATCACATTCAATGGAGTTACATTTAGTTATCCTGGGGCTGAATCAGCAAGTTTGAAGGGCTTCAATTTAAAAGTGGAAAGGGGACAGACAATAGGAATCGTCGGAAAAACAGGGGCTGGAAAAACGACCTTCTTCCGGCAATTGCTCCGTGAATATCCTGGGCTCCAAGGGGATGTGAAAATCAATGGTATTCCGATAAGGGATCTCTCTCTTAATTACACACGTTCATGGATTGGATATGTTCCACAAGACCAGGTGTTGTTTTCCAAGACTGTCCGTGAAAATATTCAATTCGGAAAGCCGGATGCAACGGATCAAGAAATCTTTAGAGTTTTAGAAATGGCCCATTTTTCTGAGGATATCAAGGACCTTCGGGAGGGGCTCGATACAAAGGTCGGGGAAAGTGGGGTCACCTTATCCGGTGGCCAAAAACAAAGGGTCTCTATTGCTAGGGCATTTATTATGGATCCTGAAATTCTATTGTTGGATGATGCAATGTCTGCCGTCGATGGCAAGACAGAAGCTGAAATCATCCGACATTTAAGACGAGAGCGTCAAGGGAAAACGACGTTCATTGCAGCCCATAGATTGTCGGCGGTTACCCATGCAGACCATATTCTCGTTTTAGAAGATGGCCAAGTTACAGAGGAAGGTACACACGAAGAGCTGATTCGTCAAGGTGGATGGTACCAAAACCAATATGAACGTCAGCAATTGGAAGATGGGGAGGTGGGAAGATGAAAACATCGACAGAACGGAAACTGTTTCAATATGCGTGGAAATTCAGAAGAAACATCCTGATAGGTCTCATTTGTTTAGTAGTTGCTGTAGCACTGGAATTGACCGGACCATTCATTGCCAAACGTTTAATTGATCAGCATATCATCGGCATTGAAAACCAGTGGCATCAAGTGGAAGTGGCAGATGATCATACGGTTGAATACAGCAATAAGCTATATAAAAGATCAGATCGCCTAAGCAGCTCAGACCGGGTTTTGGACACTGTAACAATTTTGCAAGTGGAGCGATCTTATTATTTTGTGAACGGTGAAGTGCCTACATCTGGAAATCGTCAGTGGCAAGAAGGAACATTGAGCATTGAGACGGATGAGCAGACATATAATGCTCAAGCAGAAAGATTGAATATCCAGCAACTTTATCGTTTTTTTCAACCGGAAATTCCGGCGATCTATTGGCTCCTTGCTCTTTATGTACTGCTCTTGCTGATCGCTGCGGTATTTCAATTCACCCACACATTTTTATTGCAGAAGTCATCTAATCGGATCATCCGAAAAATGAGAGATGATTTATTCGCTCATATCCAAAGGCTGCCCATTCAATATTTCGTCAATCAACCAGCAGGTAAAATCGTGGCTAGAGTGACTAATGATACCGAAGCGATTCGTGAGTTGTATGTCAGAGTGCTGGCTACTTTTGTTACAAGTTTCTTTTACATGGCAGGAATTTATATCGCCCTTTTACTATTGGATGTGAAGCTCGCACTCATGAGTCTTTTGCTGATTCCGATCATCTATGGGTGGATGAAGATGTATAAATATTTTGGAGGAAAGTACAATACAATTGTCCGTTCAACAGTCAGTGACATGAACGGAAATATTAATGAGGCGATTCAGGGAATGTCCATCATACAGGCCTTCCGCCAGCAGAAACAAACGTCTGAAGATTTCGAAAAGCTTAATGGACGCCATTTTGATTATCAAAGGAAACTGGTCAAATTAAGTGCTTTGACTTCCTTTAATTTAGTGAATGTCCTACGTAACATCGCCTTTGTCGGCTTTATTTGGTACTTTGGCTCAAGCTCTATCGGAGTGGAAGGCGTCGTTACTGTCGGGGTGTTATACGCGTTCGTGGATTATTTGAATCGACTCTTCCAGCCAGTGACAGATCTAGTCAATCAGCTTCCACAGCTGGAGGAAGCCCGCGTAGCTGCCAAGCGTGTATTTGAACTGTTAGATGAAAAAGCTGAAGTACTGGATCATTCGCAAGTTGACCGGTACAAAGGAAATATCGTATTTGAAAACGTCACGTTTGCGTATGAAAAAGGCAACAATGTCTTAAAAAACATCTCGTTCAATGTGAAAGCCGGAGAAACCGCTGCCTTTGTCGGGCATACGGGTTCAGGTAAAAGCTCGATTATGAACCTGTTATTCCGTTTCTATGATCAACAAAAGGGTGATATTTCAATTAATGGACATCCGACAAAACAATGGTCTAGACAGCAAGTGCGCAGTCATATGGGAATAGTTCTACAAGATCCGTTCATTTTCACGGGTACGATTTTATCGAATGTCACCATGAATGATGAGCGCATTTCCCGGGAAATGGCGATAAAAGCGTTGAAAGCTGTCGGAGCAAATCGTTTTATAGAGAAACTCCCCGGAAAATATGAGGAACCTGTTAAAGAAAAAGGGGATTCTTTATCTATGGGAGAACGTCAATTGATATCCTTTGCTCGCGCACTCGCATTCGACCCAGCTGTGCTTATCTTGGATGAAGCCACGGCAAATATAGACACAGAAACAGAACAGTTGATTCAGCAGGCTTTAGATGTTTTGAAAAAAGGACGTACAACACTTATCATCGCCCACCGATTATCAACGATTCAACAAGCTGATCAAATTTTCGTATTGAGTCATGGTACAATAGTGGAACAAGGAACACATCAACAGCTTATCGACTCCTCGGGGGAGTATTATCGCATGTACCAACTGCAAAAAGGTTCGGTCAGCGTAAACGCAATATAGTTCCTAAACTGCTGAAGCATGGAGGCAGGTGCCATGAACGAACGGGAAAATGACAAGCCAGACATTATAGATGAAGATTTATATGAAGAAATTGATGACGAAGAATTATATGAACTCATTCAAGAAGAGAAAAGAAAAGCGTTTGCACGTGAAAGGGAGGAACTTGAGCAGCAAAAAGTAAAACGTCCCTTTCCGAAATGGATCTTTTGGCTGATCGCGATTATGATGGTGACGAATATTGTTGCGGTCCTGCCGAATACGTTTTCAATTCCGGCAGTCGATTTTCTGATGACTTCCGCTAAATTATCGACTGATGAACAGGTGAGTAACTATAAACAGGCAGTGGTGGTTGTTGATGCAGGGCAAAGCAAAGGAACGGGATTCGCAATTTCAAAAGATGGTACGATTATAACGAACCATCATGTAATTGAAGGTGAAAAAAGAATTGCTGTAGCATTTCCAGAGGAAGGCCTTTTTCAAGCTGAAGTGGTGGAGACTTATCCTGAAGTGGATTTAGCTGTTCTGGATGTTGAGGGAAAAAGCTTTCCGCATTTAGAACTAGCTGAAGAAACTGCATTCGAGCCAGACGATCATGTTTACTTTATCGGTAACCCGTTACGTTTCACAGGAATCGCTAATCAGGGAAATGTCCTGGGATACACCGAACTATCAGATTGGGATGTGCCTGTTTTAATGTTGGATGCACCGATATACAGAGGGAACTCTGGAAGCCCCGTAATTGATACTCAAGGCGAAGTTATTGGTGTCGTCTTTGCTACCATGCATGATGACGAAGAGGGACGAGTCGGATTGGCTGTTCCTATCGACTATTACTATGAGAAAACACAAAAACAAGGGGCCGCCGATTAGGAGGTCCCTTGTTTTTTTATTCTGGTATTTTTCCTTCTTCAATTGTGTTCCCAACTACAGGGATGGGATTGAACATCAATAACTCCGAGAAGTGAATCAAATTGTAAGTCATTCTTACGACATCACTTTCGATACATGCAGCTGATTTAGGCTTCTGATCATCCAGTTTATCGTTGCAAATTGCGCTCGCATGAGGAGGGAAGGTGAATCCAAGCATGGATAAACTGTAGTGAATCGATTGTGCAGCGGTTCGTGCTCCGCCAAATCCTCCATCAGCTACGATCGCTCCTCCGACTTTATTGTAAAACAGCCCCTGGCCTTTTCGGTTTGTTAATTTATGATAGCCTTGTAATCGCTCAATCACGAGTGATGCAATACTGCTCTTGTCGCCCATTGCAATCGGAGTGCCGAGCAGGACGATATCAGCTTCAAGAATTTTTTCGAAAATGAAAGGCCAATCTTCCTCTTGATCAAATTCTGTGGTAATCCCGAATTTGATGTGGAAGTCCCTCAGGTGAATCCTTTCAACATCTATTTTTTCTTTTTGAAAAATACGAGCTGATTCATTAAGGAGTTGTTCTGTGTCTGTGTCATTTTTTCCTTTTTCTAAACTGCAATTCAATAAAACAGCTTTCATTATGTCGTTCCTCCTTCCTGGTGTTTTTTTCTTAATATCGGAATATGATTGCTGAAAAAGTCGCTCTCTTAGGATTTAACCTAGATTTGCATAAGATAAACACTTATATTGCGATTGCTCTACATAGGACCATAGCATCTATAATTGGATGTTGTTCTTTATGGTGGATGATTATGGATGAATGAAAGGACTTAGTGCTTATTTTTTGAAATGTTTATTTAATAAAATGTAACCCCGGTGTGGTAGACCATCGCCGATATATTCAGTAAAATGGTCATGCTTACGTACAATACCTTTTTACCCGACTCTTAAACGAAACATACTTCAGAAGCATTGGTTGATACAATTTTGTAACATAATTGAAATAAATTTAAAATGAACACCCAAAAAAGACACTACACTCACGAAATCATTTAATAGGCTGGAGGTGATAAAGGTTGATCAGACGTCTTTTTCAAAAAAACAACACCTCCCTGGATGCACAAGTCGAATCCGCTAAGCAGGGAGATGACGAAGCAAGGAACGAAATGCTTAAACAGTATCAACCTTTTATCGCCAAAAGTGTTTCTGAAGTATGTAAGAGATATATAGATCCGACAAAAGATGATGAATTCAGTATCGGTTTACTAGCTTTCAATGAAGCGATTCAATCATATTCCTGTGATAAAGGCAGTTCCTTCCTTTCTTTCGCGCGTCTAGTGATCAAGCGTAAAGTCATCGATCATATTCGCAATGAACAGAAAAGGATCAAAGTCACTTCATTAGATGAAGATTTTTATGAAGAAGACCAAATGGAAAATCCTTTAGAAGTATCGGCCGCTAAAGACCGGCATCGCCTGGAAACAGAAGCGTGGCATCGCAAAGAAGAGATTATGGAATTTCAAGCTCAACTGGAAAGATACAAGCTTTCTTTTGATGAGTTGATTGACTCTTCACCAAAACATAGAGATGCCCGTGAATCAGCTGTCCAGGTGGCCCGACTTGTTTATGAAGATACCGAACTAAGGAATCAAGTGCTTGATAAAGGCCGCTTGCCGATAAAGGAATTGATTGGTCGCGTCGATGTCAGTAAAAAGACACTGGAGCGAAACCGTAAATTCATTATTGCTCTTGTTCTCATCCTGAACGGGGATTATGTGTATCTCAAAGATTATCTGAAAGGGGTGGGTATGTGAGAAAGGGTATTGTAATGGAGCAGCAACATGAATACATGGTCGTCATGACAAATGATGGTCGATTTCATCGAGCTGAAAATTTAGCGCATGCAGAAGTGGGCATGGAAGTTCATTTTAAAACATACAGTGAACATAAAGTCCTCCGCCGTTGGACCCAAGTCTTGCGTAACAACCATACAAAAGTGGCTGTTATGGCCATAGTATTTTTGCTTGCTTTCTTTCCGGTTTACTCATGGTACGGAAGCAATCAAGCTTATGCATATATGAATATTGATATTAACCCAAGTGTTGAACTTGAATTGAATGATCAAATGCAGGTGCTGAATATCACAGCTCAGAATGCAGAAGCAAAAGAGATTGTTTCTGAATTGAAGGGGTGGAAGAAGAAAGACGCCTCCGAAGTTACCTTCGATGTGATTCACTTAAGTAATGAAAAAGGTTATGTGAACAGCGAAAATCAAGTGTTGATCGGGTTCAGTTACCTGCATTCGGAGTATGACCAGGAATATTCGGAAGAAATCGAAAATTACTTACTTGAGCAATCCACAAATATGACTATAGCGACATTCTTAGTACCTGATGAAATCCGCAAGCAAGCACGTGATCAAAAGGCCACAGTCAATGAAACGTTAGCCGAGCGGTTAAGGGAAGAGCAGTCTGAAACCGGAACAGGTTCGGTTCCTGTATCTGTCGAAGATGATGATAAGGAAATCATTCAATCATTTTATAACGAAGAATCATCTCAAGAAGATGTTCAAGAAGAGCCTGGTTCCACAATTACGCCGACTGTCCCAATGAAACGTGGTGAAAAATCCCCTCATTTAAAAACGCCAGTGAGAAATAAAGCTCCCGATCATGCCGAACTCCCGGATAAAGGGAAAAAGACAGCTCCAGGCCAAAAGAAAAAAGAAGAAGATGCTTCTGGAAAAGCAAGGAATCATGATAAGAGTAAAAGCCATCAAGAGAAAGCTGAGGGACATGGCAAGAAAAAAAACGTTCCAGAAAAACCCTCCAAGCAGAAGTCCAAAGGAAGCAAAGGGGTAAAAGAAAAAGAACAATCTGGGAAACATAAAAGAAAAGGTCAGCAAAAGAAAAGCCAGATAAATAAACAACATGACAAAAAGGATCAGGATCGCGGAAGTCCCTCGAAAGGTCATTCATCAAATAATGGGAAGAACAATCATAATCATAAACGCGAGTAACACTCCTGAATCGGCTGGAGTGTTTTTTTATCGTCTAGCAAATTCAAGTATTTATGGCGATGCTTGCACATTTGATCATCCAGCTCCAGCGCCTAGCCTCTCGAGGTCTTAAGTCCATCCGTACTGTGAAGCAAGAGCACTCCACAGTACGGAAGTTCTTAAGCTTGTCGAGGCTGACCAAGGCGCTTGCACATTTGTGCTTGTGTTATTATTCAATGTAAAGGTAATGTGTAGAAAAGGAGGAGAAATCCATGACGAAAATCTATCTAGGAGTAAAAGAGGGAAAGTTAGCAGCATGTCCAAGTTCTCCGAATTGTGTATCCACTCAAACAAAAAACCATGATAAACAAATGGCTCCTTTGCCTTTTACTCAGGATCTGGCCACTTCTAAAGATATGATCAAACAATTGTTGAGCCGAATGGAGCGTACAACGATCGAATCAGAGTCTGATGATTATATCCATAGCATTATTCAAACGAAATGGCTGCGTTTTAAAGATGATGTTGAATTTTATTTCGATAGTGAAGAAAAAGTCATTCATTTTCGTTCTGCTTCACGAGTCGGTTATTCTGATTTAGGAGTGAACAATAAACGAATGAAGGCTTTTTCAAAGCAATATGAAGAAATGAGGAGGGGACAAACTTGAGTTTCGATTACCAAATCGTCGTTATTGGTGGAGGTTCAGGTGGTCTGACCGTAGCTGCAGGAGCTGCCAGTTTTGGAGCTGAGGTCGCACTTGTAGAGCGGCAGCCTGAGCTTGGAGGCGACTGTCTGCATTACGGATGTATGCCTTCTAAGGCCCTTATCCAAGCGGCACAAGAAGTTCATCAAGTCTCCCTTTATAAGGATTTGACAACCTCAGATTATGATCGTTTGTTCATATCTTCAATGGAACGTGTTGCACAAGCGCTGAAGGATGTACAAGAACACGATTCTAAAGATCGTTTTCTTAACTTGGGAATTGACCTGTATGAGGCGGAAGCTTCCTTTGAAGATGAGCATACATTAAAAGTTGGGGAGAAAACGATTACTGCGAAGCGCATTGTCATAGCGACAGGATCTTCCCCTTTTATACCACCGGTTGATGGAATAGATACAGTGGAATATTTAACGAATGAAACCATTTTCTCACTCAAGCACCGTCCAAAATCAATGGTCGTCATTGGAGGAGGAATCATCGGTTTAGAACTCTCCCAAGCAATGAGCAGGCTCGGGATAGAAGTGACGGTCATCGAAGGCAGTGAGCAGGTGTTGACCAATGAAGATGAAGAGATTGCGGAAATTGCTCAACGCAATGTCTCAGAGGAACTTCATATACTCACTGGAGCTAAAGCTGATTTTGTTGAGCCTTCTGGTAATGGCATAAAGGTTCACTATACAAAAGATGGCTCAGTAAACGTATTGCATGCGGAACAATTGTTAGTAGCGACAGGAAGGAAACCGAACATTGACCGGTTGGAACTTAATCGGGCTCATATAAAAACAGAAGCTGGAGCCATTGAAGTCGACCGCTTGTTGCGCACAAGTCAAAAGCATATCTATGCAGTAGGGGATTGTAATGGATCTATGCCATTTACTCATGTTGCAGGCATGGAAGGGAAAATCGCTGTTTCTAACGCTGTCCTCGGTTTAGCACGAAAAGTTTCCTATGAAAGGATTCCATGGGTCGTTTATACAACACCTGAGATCTACCATTTAGGATTCACAGAAAAAGAAGCCCGGGAACAGCATGGTGATGACCTATTGACATTTAAAACAAAGCTCTCAAATAATGACCGCTTTGTCGCAGAAAGGAATACAGAAGGTTTAGTGAAAGTCTTAACAACTAACCGGGGGAAAATCGTCGGTGCTCATGCGATCGGGGCCGGTGCTGGTGAATGGATGCAGGAAGTTGGGACGGTACAATCATTGAATAAAAAATTTCAATCGATATCGAGCATTATCCATCCATATCCTGCCCGCAATAATGCAGTTTCCCAAACGGCAGATCTCTATTGGAGGGACAAGTTGTTCGGGAGCCGTCTGAATGATGTAATCAAGTGGTATGTGAGAAAGTGGAGATAAGTGGAAAGCTGTCCTCAGAGGGCAGCTTATTTCATCTTCCAGGAAAATGAAATAACGGTGTGGGTGTTATAGGAAATAGGCGATGCGCTGCTATAAATAAGAGGTTGGGACAAAAGAATTTTTCTTTATGAAGCAATAAATGCATACTCCGCTCCGGAACATGCTTCGCTTTCCGTGGCACGGCCTCAGCCTCTTCAGAAAGCAAAGACCGCTTTCTTCCGGAGTCTTTAGTCTTCCGCTCGTGCTGTTCCCACAGAAGTCCACGTATGTTGCCTACGCTCCATTTGATCCATTCCACCCTATTGGTCGTCATTTCCTGGGGTCAGTTAGTGTTTTGTCCCATCCCCATCTTCTTTATGAAGGCGTTCCTCTGGCTTTCCCATTAGTCCATAGAAGAACATCTGCGTAATTTCTTCGCTTTGGTCCGCTAGGGAATGTTCAAAGAAATCAGGAGTCGAACGCATCGCTTGATAGTACATCTCTATATAAAACATAATCGATCGGAAAGAGATATCGGGGTGGACGTAACCTTCTTCCTTTCCTTGGTCTATAAGTTCCATCAATAGGGGCACAGCATCATTCATTGTAAAGTTCTGGACCAGCTCCTGTAATTCAGGCTGGTCAGCAATTACGGTTTTTAAAAAACCAGGATTCAAGTGAAGAACACTTTCCTTTTTATCACGGATGACGAAGCTGATTTTATCTTTAAAGTTCATATCATTATCATGAACAACGTCTTTGAATTTATCAAAACGGTCGTAAATGAATTTATTTACAGTTTCGAATAAGAGCTGGTCTTTGCCACCAAAATAATTGTAGATCGTCACCTGAGATACTTGAGCTTTTTGTGCGATTTCCTGGATACTGACTTTTTGCACCCCGAATTCTGTAAATAAATTCAAGGCGGCAGTCAGGATGTTCAATTTCTTCCGCTCTTTACGTCTTTCAAATCCATTCATTGGCCACACCTCTTCATGAATAATCATACACGAGGTTATGAAACGATTCAATTCATGGATTTCATTACTATAAAGCAACCTTTTATAACTAGACAGACCCCAGAATGGTTCAGTACGATAATATTGTGCGTAGGTGATTTCAATACGGAGAGGGACGATAAGATGTCAAAGCTCGATCTGACACAATATGAGAAGAAAATAATTGTGAGAACAATGCATGATAAAGATATCGAGCAAATTTTTGAATTACAGAAAGTATGTTTTCCTGACATGGACCCATGGGAAAGAAAGCATTTAGAAAGTCATTTGAAAATATTCCCAGAAGGTCAATTTGTTGTAGAATTCGAAAGCAAAATCATCGGTAGCTGTTCTAGTTTAATTGTGAATTTTGATGAATATGATGACAAACATACATGGGATGACATCACAGATGAAGGATACATTACTAACCATGACCCTGATGGATATAACCTTTACGGGATAGAAGTGATGGTCCATCCCGAATATCGTGGCATGAAAATCGGCCGGCGTTTGTATGAAGCGAGAAAAGAGTTGGCGAGAGAGTTGAACTTGAAGAGCATCATCATTGGTGGCCGGATTCCGAATTATCACAAGCATGAAAATGAAATGAGCCCCCGGGAGTATGTAGAAGAAGTGAGGAACCAGAATATTTATGATCCTGTTCTTACCTTTCAAATCATGAACGGGTTTACAGTTATGCGAATAAATCCGAATTATTTGCCGGATGATAATCTTTCAGCTAAATACGCGACTTTGATGGAGTGGAACAACATCGATTACCGGGCCAGGACGAAACGGCATTTCAAAACAAGTCACCCTGTGCGTATCATGGTCATCCAATACATGATGAAAAATATCGATTCATTTGAAGAATTTACGAAGCAATGTGAATATTACGTTGACGTCGCTGCAGATTATGGTTCTGATTTTGCTGTATTCCCCGAAATTTTCACCACTCAGCTTATGTCTTTTTTGGAGGAAAAAGTACCTTCAAAAGCGGTTCGTCGATTAAGTGAGTACACAGAAGATTATATAGAAATGTTCACCCACTTGGCTGTGAAATACAATGTCAACATCATTGGCGGGTCGCATTTTGTTGAAGAAGAAGATCAAATTTATAATATTTCATATCTTTTCCGTCGAGATGGCACAATAGAAAAGCAGTATAAGATCCATGTCACTCCGAATGAGCGGACCTGGTGGGGGATCCAGCCAGGCGATGCTATCAAAGTATTTGACACGGATTGCGGTAGAATTGCGATCCAAATTTGTTATGATATCCAGTTTCCTGAGCTGGCAAGATATGCTGTCGACCAAGGAGCGAATATCATTTTTGTTCCATTTTGTACAGATGACCGCCAGGGATATTTGCGCGTTCGTTACTGTGCACAGGCAAGAGCAGTTGAAAACCAAGTGTATACAGTAATCGCGGGAACGGTAGGGAATATGACTCAAGTAGAAAATATGGATATTCAATATGCGCAGTCAGGTATTTTCACTCCATCGGACTTTGAATTCGCTAGAGATGGAATTATCGGGGAATGTAACCCTAATGTGGAAACGGTTGTTGTTGGAGATGTTGATTTAGAAATTTTACGGAGGCAGCGTAAATCTGGTACGGTCCGGCAGCTTCGTGATCGCCGTCGGGATTTATTTGAAACCCGATTTAACATAGAAACGGACCATAAACCGAAACGAACATAAAGGAGGGAATGTCCATGTTGGACAAACAGGTAGCAATCATTACCGGTGCATCTAGAGGGATAGGGAAAGAAATCGCTTTTCAAATGGCTGAAAAAGGCGTGCGTTTGTCGATAGCCGGCAGTTCTGAACAAATTCATAAAACGAAAGAAGAATTAGTTGACAAAGGTTACACCAATGTTTTTTCCTTTACAGCTGATGTCAGTGATGAAAATGAAATCGATCATGTCGTCCAGGCTACGAAGAATGCGTATGGAAAGGTCGATATTCTTGTAAATAATGCGGGTATCGGCGGCTTCAAATCCCTTGAAGATGTAACCGTTGAGGAATGGAAGCGCACATATGAAGTGAATGTACAAGGGGTCTTTCTTGCAAGTAAAGCAGTGTTGCCTATCATGAAGAAGCAACAGTTCGGAACAATCATAACTGTTGCTTCTGACGTTTCCCGATATACGATTCCGGAAGGCGGTGCTTTATATACGTCCACAAAATATGCGGTCCAAGGTTTCATGGGCTCTCTTGCTCAAGAGGTTCGTAAGGATGGAATTCGCGCCGGGACCGTCAATCCAGGAATGGTCGACACTTACTTTGCTAACGGGACGCAAGGGGACCCGGATAAGGCGGATTGGTTGAAGGTCCAGGATATTGCAGAAGCGGTCGTTTATATGGCGCAAGCTCCAAAGCACATGCTAATAGATGAAATGCACATCCATCCATTGGTCCAGGAGTATCCAAGAATTTAACCGATGGTAAATGGAAAATAAATACACCTCAGGTCATCCAGAATCTGGATGACCTGAGGTGTTATTTTTTGTTGTTTTTTCTAACTCTGCCGAGTTTATAAATAAACGTTAGTGTGAATATCATTGGTTGTTTGAGCGTGATCGATATAGCTCAACAATGCTTCATGGGATTCAAGCATTTCACTTTGTTTGCTTGGGTAGTAACTGGCATGGAGAAATGTCTCGATTTTCTTTGATAAGAATTGGTCCCGAGTTCGGACCATTAATACGAGCAGGTCATCCCATTGGCCCCAAATCATGAAGTGAAGCGCTTTATCGTAATCGTATTGATTCATGGTGTACACATCCTTTTTGAAAGGAGTGTTTTTATTATCTCCGATAAGGGAAAGGCTCACACTGAGAGTTCGTCACAGTTCTGGGAATAGTGACACAATTTTACGTAATTCTTCCGCAAAGTACTGGAAATTTTGTTATGATAGTATGGAAAAGTTTTGCTTATGCATTATGGAGGGAGACTTGGTGATGACAGAGAAACAATTGCTTTATGTCAACATGGGGTGTGTCATCACATTCGGTTTGTTTTTGTTTTTAAGCTTTGTAACAGCTGAAGCGGATGCAACTCAAGGTGTGATGATATTGATCAGTGAAATCATTGGGGGCTTAACACTTTTATGTGCAATCATTTCCCTGTTTTACATAAAAACGGATCAAAGGTATATGCCTGTAGCGATTCTTACGTTTTTGATTCCTTGGATATTATTCGCCATTGGATATGAATTAGGGTTTGATGCGACCACGGATTATACGTGGATCTGGTTCATCGGTTTGTACTTATTATTAATCGCTGGCTTCATTTTAATGAAAACTTGTTATAGCAAAGTGTTGAATGCTTATAAGTTAGTGCCTGCATTTTTGATTTTCATTAACGGTATTTTATTTGTATATCTTATTTTTATTCACATATGGTGGAGCTTACCATTTGCAGACTGAAGAAACCTCAGATCATTCCGATGATCTGAGGTTTTTATTATGGCTTAAGATCTTCTACATGTTATCAAGCAGAGCTAGCATCTTCAGTACCTCTATTTTCAATCGCATATTTGGAAGGTGGACACACATACTACAAATAATCATGGAAGGAGGTATACAAAAATGAAGATTAAGGCATTTGCTATCGGTTTGTTAGTTGCAAGTTCACTTGTAGCTTGTCAGGCAGAACAGGAAGCAGGGGACGACAAAGGTAATGACAATGGAGTCCAGAACACACGCTTCGAGCGTGAAGCGGATAACATGAGTCAAGAGGGTAACAATGTCGACAAAGCCGAAAATGACCGTGGGATGGTCCACAATACGAATTATCGTGTAGCCAAGGACGCTGCTAACCGCATCACAAAAGATGTTGATGGGGTAGATAACGCGTATGTTTTGAAAACACGGGACAACGCATATGTCGCAGCAGAGTTAGACAATCCTAAAGGCGATAAGAACAAAGTCTCTGACGACATGAAAAAGCAAATCGAAAAGGCCGTCAAAGCTTCTGATGAAAACATAAACAATGTTTATATTTCAACGAACCCAGACTTTGTTGACTTGACGAACAACTATGTCAATGATGTTGAAAATGGTGAACCTGTAAGAGGTTTTTTCCGTGAATTCGGAGAAATGGTCGACAGAGTTTTTCCTGACCAACGATCATAATGAGAGAACCAGGGGGCTTTTTATTAGCTTCCTGGTTTTTCTGCTTTGATGATTAAAAAATTTGGTTTAGTGGATACCTTTTCGTAACCGTTCGGGTGGATGTGCTTGAATTCTTTTGTCGGGAGTGGCTCAATCAACTTTTTCATAAGGAAATATTCATTTACATAATGGGTGATTTGATTTAAAGGTCTCCGGTAAAACCACATATCAACCAGTTCTCCATTTACTTCCCACTGGTCGTGAAGCAGTTGAGTTTCGTAATAATCAGCAATCGGAAAGTTCTCATAATCCATAAATGGGTGGTGAGTAGAAAAAAGGAAAGTCCCTCCAGGCTTCAAAATTCGATGGAACTCATGGAAAATCGGTTGCCAATCTTTTATGTAGTGCAAAGTCAGGGAGCTGATGATGACGTTGAACCGGTTGTTCTCGAAAGGAAGCGGACGGGTCAAGTCATGGGCGAAGGCATGGACATTTTGACCTTGCGTCCGCCTCTTCGCAGCTTCTATCATTGAATCGCTTAAATCAATCGCTGTCACTTCAGCTCCCTGCTTTGCCATAAAGGCAGCATACCATCCTGATGCACAACCGGCATCAAGGACCTGTCTACCTGATAATTGCGGCAGATGATTCACCATCTCAGGCCTCTCCAGGTAAGCGTTGTAGGGTTTTGTATCCACATCGAATTCATAGTGGCTGCTCAGTTTTTCGTAGGATTGATAAATGTTCTTTTTCATATGGTCCCCCTTATCATTTATTACCAGTATAAAGGAAAAGGTTGCAACTCAAAAATTAAGATGTATAATCTGTATTAGAGGATTTGACTAAAACGTTCAAATAGTCAGGTGGTGGAATATGAGTAAGACACGAAAAGAAGAAATACGAGAAGCAGCTCAGCAATCTTTTTCTGTGTTTGGTTATAAAGCGACAACGATGGACCATGTTGCTAAAGCAGCAAATGTAGGAAAAGGGACGATTTATAACTTTTTTAAAAACAAAGAAGAGCTTTTTCAAGACATTATTTCGGAATTACTCCAAGAAATGAAATCAAAAGCGGAATCTGTCATGAGTGACGAAAAAACACTCAAAGAAAATGTTCATTTAGCTTTGTTTGAACTTTTGGAATATCGAAGGAGTCATCAACTTACTGTTAAGTTGGTCTATGAGGCTCGAGAGATGCGAACTACCGCTGTTCAGGAAGCCTTGCAAAATATTGAAAGCCTCATTTTAGATTATTTAAAGGAAAAGATTATTCTAGCCATGGATCGAGGGGATATTCGTGAATGTGATCCGGAGATCACTGCATTCATGATGCTGAAACTTTATATGGCTTTGATTATTGACTGGGAAGATGGACATAAACCACTCTCAAAAGAAAAAATCCTTGGATTATTTGATGATTATGTATTTAAAGGATTGTCACCATCTTGATGGTCCTTTTTTTTAGTCGGAAGTGACCAAATGAACGAAGTGGTCATATATTATTAGGAGGTAGAAAAATGAATGGTTGGAAATCTTGGCTTTCAGAGTGGAAGCATATCGGGAAAAACAGGAAAATACTGATTCCGTTTTTAGCAGTTATGTTCATTCCGTTGATCTATAGCGGAATGTTCCTTTGGGCGTTTTGGAACCCATACGGCAGCATGGATGAACTGCCGGTAGCCGTTGTAAATATGGATGAGGGTGCAGAGTTCAATGGAGAGTCATTGGACATTGGAGAAGAATTCATTCATCAGTTAGAAGATAGTGGAGACTTCGAATATCATAACGTTTCAAAGGAAAAAGGTTATGCCGGACTTGAAAATAAGGATTATTACATGCTGGTTGAAATACCCACACATTTTTCTTCTGATGCGACGACTATAATGGGGGACCAGCCAAAGCAACCTCAATTGAAGTATGTACCGAACGAGGGTTTCAATTTCTTATCTGCGCAAATCGGAGAATCAGCTGCTGAGCAAATGAAAGCTAAACTCTCCAGCGAAATGACAGATAATTATGCAGATGCGATGTTCAATCAATTCAATAAATTGAAGGATGGTCTTGCCGATGCCAGTGAAAAGGCAGGAGAGCTGAACGACGGAGCTGCGGACCTTCAGTCCGCGTCAAGTAAAATAAAAGATAAGCTCGCAACATTTACAGAAAAACAGCTGCAGCTAGCAGATGGAACTCAATCGTTGAGAAACGGAGCCGCCAGCTTAGCGACTGGATCATCAGATCTACGAGAAGGGCTGTCGGGTTTACAAGATGGTTTTTCTTCTTTGAAACAAGGGACCGTAAATGCGAGGGAAGGAGCTGAAGATCTCCAAGCAGGCCTCGAAAGGTCTGAACAAGGTGCTGTTCAACTTAATGAAGGGCTCGGCCAATTGATCGAGCGTACCTCTCCGCTTGAGCACGGCGCAGGTGAATTGCATCAAGCCGCCAGCCAGTTATCGGGTGGAGCAAGTGATGTATCCTCGTCAGCTGCACAGATTGCTCAAAGTGCAGAAGGTTTGAAAACGCAGCTATCTCCACTGCTTAAGGACATGCCTGAAGAGGAAAAACAGGCGCTGTTGGCTAAAGTGGAGGCAATGCAGCTAGGTTCCGAAAAATTACAAAATGGTGCGCAGTCTTTAGCAGCAGGGGCAGGTCAACTGCAGAAAAAAACAGCTCCTCTATCTGACCAAATGAGCTCGGTCATTCATGCCCAAAAACAATTGAAGAAAGGAGCATCCGAGCTTGTGAGTGGCCAGCAGGATTTATATGCGGGCGCTGCTCGGCTATCAGATGGTGAAGAAAAATTGCTTGGAAACATGAACACTTTTTCTCAGCGATTGGGAGAGGCAGTGACAGGATCTGAGCAAGTAGCCGCAGGTGCATCTGAAGTGAATCAAGGAGCAAGTCGCATTTTTGATGGGTCGAACCAATTAGCAGATGGCTCACGGAAACTCCAACAAGGAGCTGCGGATTTATCGGATGGAAGCACTTCTTTGGCTTCAGGTACGGAGGAATTTCAAACGAATCTTGGTGAAGCCTCTACAAAAGCTGGTGAGGTTCCTTCAGGTGAAGCGACCAGCGGTATGATGGCTGAACCTGTTGATGTTGAGAAAAACGCTGTCAATCATGTTCCTAATTATGGAACTGGTTTCACACCATACTTTTTATCCTTAGGATTATTTGTTGGTGCATTGCTGATCACCATTGTCTATCCTGTCCGTGAATCATTTGGGCGTCCGGGAAATGCTTTCAGTTGGTTTGTATCGAAGTTCGGTGTACTGTTTGTAGCTGGAACCGTTCAAGCGATCATTGCTGCAAGTGTGATCCTTTTCGGGTTGCAACTGGAAGTACCCAATGTCGGATATTTTTATTTATTCAGCGTAATCACAAGCTTGACATTCATGGCTCTTGTGCAAGTGCTTGTCACATGGTTCGGGGATCCAGGCCGGTTCATCGCCATTCTGATTCTGATTTTGCAGTTGACGACAAGTGCAGGAACATTCCCGTTGGAACTCATACCCAAACCATTGCAAATGTTCAATCCCTTGCTGCCAATGACTTATTCCGTTTCTGGATTCAAAGCGATCATATCAGAGGGTAATACCTCGGCCATGTGGCAGAACACCTTGATTCTCGGAGGATTCACAGCCGCTTGTCTGATTATCACTGCCTGTTATTTTATATGGTCATTCAGGAAGGATCGTCATTCATCAATACAAGAAGAAGCTGTCTAATGGTAAAGCGGAGGTACTTAAGTATCTCCGTTTTTTTGTTATAATAGATGAAAAAGGAGGATTCTCCATTGATTCATTCAGTAAAACCGCAAGAAGCTTATCAATATGCAAGACTCATTCAGAAATTAGAAACAGAATCAGATTTCCTCCTATACGGAGCCAACGAGAGAAGTTGGGCAAACGAACAAGTAGAGCAAATGATTTACAACCTACATAAGAAAAAGAACTCGACCATTCTTGTAGCCGAAAACGATGGAGACTTTGTCGGTCATGTCACTGTGTTCGGAGGCGGAGCTGACCGTAATGCACATGTTGGTCAAATCATCACAGGGGTTCTGGAAAAATTTCATGGGCAGGGAATTGCGAAACAGCTATTTCTTGACCTTGATGATTGGGGAGTTGCTAACGGTCTCATCCGTTTAGAATTAAGTGTCATGGTTCATAACGAACGGGCTGTGAAATTTTATGAAAGAATGGGATTTGAAATCGAAGGGACCAAGCGTAAGTCACTGGTTGTCCACGACGAGCCGGTGGACGAATATGTGATGGCGAAAATTCTAGCATAGCTTTTATATAAGATGACGGGAATCTTCATGTTCTTTCTTCCCCCCTCATATAGTAAGATAAGCGAAATCGAAGGAGGGGGCATCTTTGAAACCAGATGACCAAAAGAAGCTCGAATATGCGATCAGGGAAATCACTGAAATCGCTAAAGGATTCGGGCTTGATTTCTATCCAATGCGTTATGAAGTCTGTCCTGATGATATTATTTATACATTCGGAGCGTACGGTATGCCGACACGCTTCTCACATTGGAGCTTCGGCAAACAGTATTACAAAATGAAGTTGCAATATGATCTTGGTCTAAGTAAAATTTATGAACTTGTCATCAATTCTAACCCTTGTTATGCGTTTTTGTTAAACTCCAACAGCCTGATCCAGAATAAACTGATCGTGGCCCATGTCCTTGCTCACTGTGATTTCTTCAAAAACAATGCCCGTTTTCAAAACACCAAAAGGGACATGGTTGAAAGTATGGCAGCCACGGCTGAGCGAGTAGCAACCTACGACAAAATATACGGAAAACAGCAAGTGGAGTCATTTTTGGATGCTGTACTAGCTATTCAAGAGCATATCGACCCTTCACTTGTGCGCCCTAAGTTATCCTGGTCGATGGAAGAGGAAGAAAGTGAAGAGAAGCCGCAGCAAACGGTTTATGACGACCTTTGGAAAATAGATGAGTCCTCTTCTGAAGACCGTTCTTTTTTCAAGAAGAAAAAGAAATTTCCGCCTCGACCTGAGAAGGACTTGCTTTTGTTCATCGAACAGTATAGCCGCGAATTGGAAGACTGGCAACGGGATATCTTGACGATGATGCGCGAAGAAATGTTATATTTCTGGCCACAGCTTGAGACGAAGATCATGAATGAAGGATGGGCTTCCTACTGGCATGCAAGGATATTGAGGGAATTGGATTTAACGAGTGATGAGTCCATTGAATTCGCGAAATTAAATGCAAGTGTAGTCCAACCTTCTAAAACACAGTTGAATCCATATTATTTGGGGCTGAAAATCTTTGAAGATATTGAAGAGCGCTATGATAACCCTACAGAAGAAATGAAGAAGCACGGAATAGAGCCGGGAACCGGACGTGAGAAAATGTTTGAAGTCCGAGAAATCGAATCAGATCAAAGCTTTATCCGAAACTACTTGACAAGGGAATTGGTGCGACGGGAAGACTTATATCTATTTCAAAAACAGGGCCAAAAATATAAAATCACAGACAAAGATCATGAAGCCGTTCGCGATCAATTGGTCACAATGCGCGTGAATGGAGGCTTTCCATACATCACAGTACAAGATGGGGATTATGTTAAAGGCGGAGAGCTGTATTTGAAACATCATTATGAGGATGTAGAGCTTGATGTAAGCTACCTCGAAAAAACTTTACCATACGTGTACCAGCTTTGGGGAAGGGCAGTCCATATGGAAACGCTAGTCGAAGGCCGGGAGGTTGTGTTCAGTTATGGTGGTAAGAAAGTACAGAAGAAATATTTGTGATTTAAAGGCTGCCCTTTCTCTGAAGGGGCGGTCTTTTTGTTCCATGAAAGAAACAGGCTTAACGATAACCATAGCAAGGTAGAGTATCCTCAAACTCAAACGGAGATAGTGTTTAGCACTACTTATATAAATGTCACTTCCAATAACTCAAATCAGAATGGAATCTGCTATAATTAAGGTAAGATTTACCTTTACATAAAGAGGTGAAACAAATGAAAAAGATTCGCCTGGCCATATTCAGTTTAATTGCTTTGATTATCATTGTTTGCTTTTTCTATCTTGATAACCGAGAATTGAATCGATTGACCAATGATCAAATCTATCCGATGGTCGAAGAGCCGAATCAGCACCCGCAGCCATTGACGGAAGGGAAGCTTGAAATTGGTGATGAAGGTGTGCACCTCACGAAGCTCTACAGCCGTAATACATCCAAAGGGCTATATTTTGGTATGTGGTATGGTAAAGGGAACAACCTCATGAATAATGAAGAAAAGAAATGGAAGCGGAAAAAGGGTCAAATCGAGTTTCTTGTAAAAGCGGTGGATTCCAATGGGACGACTTATGATGGACGGACAGTCGGTCTGGTCGCAGGTACCTTTTCTGTTTTTCAATATGTTCAATTCGATGGTTTCCACTATGATCAGGATTTAGAAGAACTGACACTCTTCTTTTATCCAATGATTGCTGAAGGGGATGAAGCTACTCCGAATGCACAGGCGTGGTTGGAAACGACTATTCCTGTTGAATAAGGTGAGCAGCAATGTTTCTTTCTTCCATGCATATGATACAATGTTGAATAGTCAAAATATATGAGAAGGGAGCGGTGAAAATGGAGCAAGCAAAATCTGTCTGTAGTAAAGGACTGCTTATTTTTCCGTTCCTATTGGAGAGCATAGACAATGTCTATGCTCTTTTTTTAGAATGAAGGAGGGACTGGAGTGAGATATTCACGCGTTTTATTGAAAATCAGTGGAGGCGCTTTAAAAGGAGATAGTCAGGACAACTTCGATCATGCAAGTTTAGAACATATTGCTAATGAGATTTTGACATTGATTGAAGAGGGAGTTGAAGTCGCTCTTGTTATTGGAGGTGGGAATATCTTTCGCGGACGCACGGCTGAAAAGTGGGGCATCGATCGTGTCGAAGCGGATAACATAGGAACAATTGGCACCGTTATCAACAGCCTGATGCTTCGTGGGGTTCTGAAGAGTAAATCGGAAAAAGAAGTACGTGTGATGAGTTCAGTACCTGTATCCAGTGTTGCAGAACCATATATCCGCTTGAAGGCCATGCACCACCTCGATAAAGGTTATATCATCATTCTTGCAGGGGGGAACGGGCAACCGTTCGTAACGACAGACTACCCAGCTGTTCAGCGGGCGATCGAACTGGAGTGTGATGCTATCCTTGTTGCCAAGCAAGGTGTCAACGGTGTATATACTGCTGACCCTACGATTCATGAGAATGCGAAGATGTATGGTACATTGAATTACGATGATATATTGTTACAAAACATACAAGTGATGGATCAATCTGCGTTACTTCTTGCCCGTGACCATCAATTGCCTGTACACATATTCAACTTTGATCAGGCTGGTATTATGAAAAATGTCTGCCAGGGCATGGATGCGGGCACTCTGATCTCACATCGCCCCTCTAAATTTCAGGAAGAAGTCTAGGTCTATAGGCTTGTATTGAAACATTTTTCAATGAGATACCATAGAAGTGCAATTTTCTGATAAACTATTCGTTAAACTATAGGATTGAGTTTAGGAGGCTGTGTTATGACGATTTACAATCACATATTGACAGAAAATGATTTTATAGAGCAGGATGACCTTCGATATCCTTTCGAGGAAAGAGGGCTGCAGTTCGGAGATGGCATCTATGAAGTCATCAGAGTATATGATGGCAAGTATTATTTGATAGATGAACACGTAGGGCGTCTTTATCGTTCCGCCGCAGCTGTGAAAATCAATGTGCCATATAAAAAAGAAGATATGTATAAACGTTTGGATGAATTGTTAGAAAAAAACGGAGTAGAAGGCGATGCTAAAGTATATCTGCAGATCACACGTGGTTCTGCTCCGAGAGATCACGCTTTTCCTGCTGATACGGATGCGAATTTGTATGCCTATGTCAAAGATCTGCCGCGCCCGACAGAATTAATGCGCGAAGGGGTAACTGCCATCACACAGGACGATGTCCGATGGGATTGGTGTTATATTAAGAGCTTGAACCTTTTACCGAACGTCCTCGCAAAACAGGCTGCGAAAGAGCAAGGAAGCTTTGAAGCGATTCTCCATAAAAATGGAGAAGTGACGGAGTGCAGTTCTTCCAATGTGTATTATGTAAGGGATGGCAGTGTGTACACACATCCGGCTAAAAAAAATATTCTTCATGGATGTGTACGCATGCGAATCGAAGCCTTCTGTAATCAAGAAAATATTGAATTCAACGAAGCGCCTTTTCTTGTGGAGGATATCCAATATGCAGATGAGCTGTTTTTGTCCAGCAGCACAGCGGAAGTGATGCCGATCCTGAAAGTCGATGGTCAAACAGTTGGTGATGGCACTCCTGGACCTGTCACACGAACACTGCAAAAATGTTATGAACAAGAAGCAGGAATTCCAGAAAACAAGTCGATCTTTTCAAGTCAATCAGCGACTGACTAAAAGTTATGAAGCTGAGGAAATCAGTCATTATCCAAAGAAGCACCTCAATTAACATATCAATTGAGGTGCTTTTTTTATTGTCTTATTGAACATCTGTGAAATAATGCCTTATTACGAGACCACGGAAAAAAACCTTTATCATATAGAGGAGCTGTCAAAGTTTGTTGTTGCTTCTCACGAATCGCTTGTCAGTACGTGCTTGCAGCGGGCACGGCCACAGCTAACTTGATCAATCCAACTCGGCTTCTTTATTTGATGAAAACTTTAAAAGTTGCAGTTCTACAGTGCCATCTTATTATCGTACCTGCTTTAAAGTGCAGGAGTTGTTCAAGACTCGATTCCGAGATATTGCGCTGAGAAGCAAGTTGCTTCTCAGCCTGCTTAATCTCTTATACTGGAATAAGTTTATCGCTCATAATGTCCTATGTCATTATGCTATAATGCAATTAAAATCGCTGAAAGGAGAGAATACATTGGCGAATATCAAAATAGAAATGTCAAAAGAACAATATGAAACCCTGGTCGAATCGGTCTTTTTAGGTTCGTGGATGGTGAATTCCACAAAGATGGAATTGGATGAAGCATTTGAAGATGTCCGTGAACTCGTGTTATCGAAATATAAAGAAGGGAATCTTGAGGACCGTATTACGCATCATGAACAATTAGGAGTACACGACCTGGATGTCGATTACGAATCACAGTTGTTGGCTACGTATGTGGAGGAGTATGATGAGTTCAGTTTCTGGGACAAGTTGGTCGAAAAATTGGTCGAGAAAAAAATGACAGAACTTTATGGTCCTTTGGAAGGTGAAATGACGGAGGAACATATGGAAAAGCGTTTGGAGTTGGAAGAAAATATCGGAAGAAAGTTAGAAGAAACGGGTGTGACGAAACTCTCGTTTGATGAATAGAGCAACCAAAAGGCGTGACTTTTAAATCACGCTTTTTGTTTAAGCTTCTTTCTTGGTTCTGTCCATAACATGGCGATGGGACGTGCCCACCGGAACGTTGTTTGAATAAGTGGTCCTAAGAGAATGGCGACGATCAATGTACCAAAACCTACGGGTGCACCTAGTAAGAAACCGATGAGGGCCATGGCAGATTCAGATAAAATTCTAATGAAGCTTTTTGACTGCTTTGTTTTTTCATTCATAATCATCATGAAATGGTCGAGTGGGATCCTTGGGAATGGTGTACGTAAATAAACCGAGATACCGATTGCGGTGGCGAGTAAACCGAGCGTGAATATCCCCCACTGGCTCCACCAAACATCATACTCAGCATTTGCCAATAGACCATAAAGGAAAATATCGACGGTGCGTCCACGAATGATGATGGGGATCAGTGATTCGAATTTCGGTCGTTTACTTTCTAATTTTGCATTTACAAGTAAAAGAACGATGAAGGCTGCGATCATGACACTTCCTACCGTTACAGGCAAGTGCATGGACAGCCCGACGGCAATACTGTCACCAGGGCCGACACCTAAACCGGATCTGATGATAAGAGCAAGGCCGAGGCTGGAGATCACGAGGCCGCCTATATAAATGATGAACAGAACTAAATATTTCATGGTAGAGACTCCTTTAGACGGTACATATATGCTTCGTTTATCATATCGTTTGCCATATCGGATGTAAAGTTAGGGCTTGCTGAGTGTTTTTATTATTATCATAAGGGAAATATATATCAATAGATGAAGGAGGAATAAGAGATGCAATATGCAATAGTTACAGGTGCTTCACGCGGTTTAGGTGAAGCAATCGCGAAACAATTGATTCTCAAAAATGTAAATGTCATTTCTGTTTCGAGATCGGAAAATGAGGAGTTGAAATCCTTGGCTGAGGAACATGGAGTCCATTACTCACATGTCAGCTGCGATTTAAGTAAAACAGAGGAAATTGAAAAAGGGTTGAATCATATCACGGAAGAAGTTTTTCATGACAAAACTCATTATGTCTATCTCGTCAACAATGCCGGAGTGATTGAACCGATCGATACCGTCGGTCAGTTGGAAACTGAAGCTGTTGAGAAACATATGCAAGTAAATGTGACAGCCCCGATTCTAATGGTGAACAGATGTATTCGCGAAGCAAATGCACGTGATATCTCCATGGGTATCATAAATATCACTTCAGGAGCGGCTGAAAAGGCAGTGCATGGATGGAGTACATACAGTAGCTCCAAAGCTGCAATAAATCGTTTTACAGAAACGCTTGCCCTTGAACAAAAGGATAAGAAGCATTTGATTTTAGCCTATAGTCCGGGTGTGATCGACACGGATATGCAGAACGAAATCCGTTCTTCTTCGAAGGATGCTTTTGCTGATGTAGATAAATTCAAGCAATTAAAGGAGGAGGGTTCACTGCGCTCCCCCGATGAGGTCGCAGGAGTGCTGATGGATCTTTTATTGGAGCCGCGAAAAGTGGAGAACGGCAAAGTGTACAAGTTATATGATTTAGTTAATGGATAAAAGTAAAGAGGAAGAGGTTGGGACAAAAGAATTTTTCCGCTGGAAAACCCGAACGAATTTCGTTCGGGTTTTCTTAATGAAGCAATAAATGCCTGCGCCGCTCCGGCAACATACTTGTGGTCACTGAAAAACACTTTTCAATCTAGAGGAACTGTTAAAGTTTGTTGTTGCTTCACACGCATCGCTTGTCGGTGGATGCTTGCCGCGGGCACGGCCTCAGCTAACTTGGTCAAGAAGATCCCTTGACCAAGTGGATCTTGCCTACGCTCCATATGATCCATTCCGCCCTGTTGTTCGTTTTTTCCAGTTGCAGTTAGTGTTTTGTCCCAGCCCCTTCCACTTTTTGAGTTAAACGCTTAGTGCTCAAGTATTTCAATTGTAGCCTCTCCATTTTCCGCTGCTACTTTAGCCATTCCGCCAATAGGAAAGGTGAAACGGGGAGTCGTATGCCCGAAATTCGCATCTGAAATGACAGGAATGTGATCCAACTCTTTTTTTGAGTGGATGATCCCCTTCAAAACATCCGGATGGAATTCAGATGCGTTCTGGAACCGGCCGATAATGATCGCTTTCACTTTATCAAAGCCTTGTTGATGGATTAGTGATTGTAAGTCACGATCGAAAGTAGGGGGATTAGATAGTTCATCATCTTCAAGAAAGAGGATGGTGTTCTCTAAATCAGGCATGTATTGCGTACCTTGAAGAAGGTTTAATGTGCACAAGTTCCCTCCAATGATCGTCCCCTGGGCTTCTCCTTCATTAATGATACGAGGGCCTTCATTTGAATGGAAAGTACGATTTTCCTGATCAAGATACCAACGATCGTCACTCCAATATTCAGCCGGTTGAATAGTGATGGGAGTAGACCTTGTGACCATTTTTGCGAAGTAATCGAATGTGTAGTCTATCCCCTTTTCCATCCCGAAGGAAGAAAAATGCGGGCCGCTGAAAGTAATAAGCCCTGTCTTGCTATAGATACTGTTGGAGAGCGCAGTAATATCCGAGAAACCACAAAAGATCTTAGGGTTGTCTTGAATGAGACGGTAATCGATATGTTTCAACAATTGGTTACTGTCGAAACCGCCGATTGTGGTCAAAATGGCTTTGACTTTAGAATCGCGAAAAGCTTCGTGGAGATCGGCAATACGGTGTGTGATCGGGTTGGATAAGCTTGAAGCATCTTCATCTGCATATTTACTGAATGTAACTTTGAATCCAAGGCTTTCTAATCTCTCCATGCCTAGTTGTTTCTGATCAGCTGCGATGATGGCAAGGCTTTTAGATGGGGAGATGACCCGGATTTCATCTCCTTTTTTCAGTTTGGCTGGGTACATGACAGGATTTTCCTTTCTATTATAGATTTATTTATTGTCGATTTCTTCCCACCATACAAAATGCTGATTGTTGAAGTACAGCTCTGTTATTCTAAAAGATAAATAAATTCACCTCTATCCAGATAACAATTAGTGGAAATAGCTGAAACAGTTTCCCATAAGATACGTATGTATGAATAAAGGGGGATTCTTATGTGGGCAACATTATTAGGTATTTTCTTTGTGATTGTGTTCTTTACTATTCTGATCAGGTTTATTGGACAGTCTTCCAGCAGCCGTACGATTGGTTCCAAACAGGAGAATCAAAATGCTTGGCAGTCCGACTTTCACAATCATGGAAATGATCACGGGGACGGTGGTGGAAGCGATGGAGGAGGGGAATGACCTCCTCCATCAGTCACTTTCTTAAAATGAATCCTTGGAAGTGGGTAGGACCGTTTCCAACATGGCTCATCGGTATTTTATGAAATGCCTCGATAGTAAAATATTGTTCCAGGACTGTTTCTAAATCCTCATCCTGGTAGAAGGAAAAGAAGCGCTTAGGCTCATGGAAATCATTTTCCCAAATCCCTTCCTGATTGATGCCCCCATATACCCCCATATAGAATAGGCCGTCTGTTTTCAACACATGCTGGACACCCTTAAGAACGTCCCTCAGGTTATTTTTAGGGACGTGAAGCAGACAGTTAAGCGACCAAACAGCATCGAATGAATCTTTTTCAAAAGTAAGCTCATCAAAACTCATAACACTTGCGTTCAATCCTTTTTCCCTGCACTTCTCAACCATCTGCTCGGATAAGTCGGTAGCATGGACATTCAGATTTGCAGTCTTAAAATAATCACTGTCTTTCCCTGCACCTGCCCCAATTTCCAAGAGAGAGTTTTTTTCTTCATTAATCAAACGTTGCAAAAAAGAAGAACGTTCATATATTTTCCACGTTTGGGTCTCTGCATCGTTTCGATGATTGGATTGAGAATCATAAGCGATGGATAATTGCTTTTTTAGTTTTTCAGAAATCATGAATTGCCTCCGTCGTGTAAGAGTTCTTCTTCAAGTTCATTCGTTTGGAAAAGACGAACCTCATTACCGACCCCCGCTCAATATATAAAACCACTTTGCTCATCTCCATACCTCCCTGAAAAAACATATTGAATTTTTGCACAAATCTATCATATAATAAACGTAATGAAAAAAGAAGGGACTGACGTTTAAAGCAATGAAGTACTAATCCTGTTTTTTTACGAGTATGAGAATATTTGAATTCACTCGTTCCAGATACAGGATTAGTCTGTCCTTTTTTAAAAAAAGCTGTATTAGACATTGTTCAGAGGAGCGCCATGCAATCTAACTGCGTTTTACTTCACTACTTTGCATAACAATTCCCTCCTCCTCATATGAAAAATTGAACCCTGCTATTCTCAGCCCATAAAAAAAGGAACTTCCATTGCTCATTCAGCACCTTTTGACAATATGTCTTGGTGTCATTACAGCAATAACAGACGTATGCCTCTCTGGGACGGAACAGGGAGGTTTTTTTATGTTGAAAATGAAAGCTATGAATATAAGATACGAAATCGGCGAACGGGAAATCTTGAACATCAAAGAGCTTCGCATACATGAAGGGGAGCGTATTGGTTTGGTCGGGAAAAATGGAGAAGGGAAGACCCTGCTTATAAAATATTTGATGGGGGAATTGGACGTCATACCACAGATAGAGTGGCACACGACTTACGGATGGATGAAACAGCTGAATGAAGACCTTGAAATATCACCTTCACTCAGTGGCGGGGAGAAAACCTTAGCGAAGCTTGAATCATTGTTTGAAAATGGTCCCCCATTGCTTTTTCTAGATGAACCTACGAACAATTTAGATTGGCACCATGTAGAGAAGCTGGAGGATGAACTTCTTCAGCATAAGGGAGCATATGTCATTGTGTCGCACGATCGAATGCTGTTAAATCGTACCTGTGAGAAAATTTGGGAATTGGATGACGGAAAAATAAGAGTCTTTAATGGCGATTATTTCTTTTATGAAGAGCAAAAAAGGTTAGAAATTCAGAAACAATATGAAAAGCATGAACAGTATCTTAAAGAGAAAAAAAGAATAGAAGAAAGAGTTCGTCAAAAGCGGGATCAGTCAAAAGGAATGAGGAAACCCCCGAAAAGGATGGGTAATTCGGAATGGCAATTGGGGAAAAATAAAGCTGCGGCACAGCAAAAGAAAGTAGAACGAGTAAGCAAGACGCTTGAGCGAAGATTGGAGCGTATAGAAAAAGTCGAAAAGCCGATGGAGTGGGAGGAGGTCAAGATGGAATTTGAGCAAATACAACCGGTGACTCAGAAAATGATTGGCAGACTTGAAGTGATGGATGTAGTGGCAGGGCAAAAACTCTTATTTCGTACGAAACCCCTAGTGTGGAAAACAGGTTCAAAAACAGCTTTGATCGGGAAGAATGGGGCAGGGAAGTCCACCCTGATTCAATGCCTCTTGAATAGTAAAGAATGGTTTCCGGACGGCGTCGAAATCGGTTATCTGCATCAAGCTTTAGAAGAAATGCCATTAGAAGAAATGGTATATGACTATGTAAGTGAAGGCAGTCCTCTTTCAGAAACGAACATCCGGATCATCTTAGCAAGATTGAAATTCTTTACGGAAGACATGAACAAACTACTGTATCAGTTAAGTGGGGGAGAGCGTGTAAAGCTGGGTCTTGCTCGTTTAATGACAAGCGGTTCACCAATTCTTATCCTGGATGAACCGACGAATCATTTAGATCTTGAAGCTATTAAAGCATTGGAGCAATTGATCGTGGATTATCCAGGGACGATTCTTTTTGTTTCCCATGATCGGGAGTTTATTAACAGGACAGCAGATCAATTATGGATGATTGAGAATGGAGAAATGAAAGGTTTTGATGGAACCTGGGCTGAATGGCAGGAATATTTGCAGTCCCCTCCTGAAGCTGATGAAGAAGTTTATGATCAAATGGCCCTGGAAACGAAATTGTCTGAGTTAGTCAGTCGATTGAGTGTGCCTGGACCGAAAGATAAGCTGGAAGATCTGGAAACAGCTTATCAAGATACTTTAGCTAAATTGAAGATGGCGAAGAGGAAATGAAAAGAGGCTGCGGCAAAAGAACTTTTCCGCTAGAGAACCCGGACGAATTCGTTCGGGTCCTCTTTATGAAGCAAAAAATACCACGCCGCTCCATTTGATCCATTCTACCCTATTGTTCGTCATTTCCAGTGGCAGTCAGTATTTTGACGCAGCCTCTTTTCTGCCTTTAGAACTATAAAGTTCCCGCTTGGCTTCCTTATCAGTGATTTAATATGCTTGTCGAAAATCTCAGTCAGTCTCTGCTTTTTTTGCCTCTTTGTTATTTTTCATGAACATATACAAAGAAGCGCCGAAGATGGTGATGTACCCCAGTATGCTGAGGATTTCAGGGATTTGTCCGAATAAGAAAATACTGATCAGTGCGGAATAAACGACTGTGGAATAGAAGAAAATCGAAATCTCCCGTGCGGGCGCGTATTTGTATGCAATGGTCAGACCGAATTGACCTAAAGTCGCAAAAGCACCTGCGGATAGCAGGTACACCCACTGCATTCCTGTCATCGGTTCATAAAACGCTATAGTAAATGGCAACAGGGTTACTGTCGTGAAAAAGGAAAAATAAAAGACGATGGTGTAGAATTTTTCTTTATCTCCTAACACGCGTAATAAAGTATAGGCTCCTGCTGCGAATACAGCGGAGAAGATTCCGGCTAAGTAAGGGATGAGTTCAAGCGAAAAGGCGGGCTTGATGATAAACAACGTGCCTATGAAAGCGATGATTATGGCCAGTACTTGATACATACGTGCTTTCTCTTTCAAAAAGATAGCTGAAAATATGATCAATAAAAATGGGCTCAACTTGTTGAGCATGTCCGCGTCAGAGAGGACAAGGTTATCAATGGCATAAAAAAACAGGACCATACCGATGGTGCCAAGTGCTGAACGGGAAAGTAACAGCGTTTGATGCTCTTTTTTACCGAACAAACGCTCTTTATTGTATAGAACGAAACCGAATGCGATGATCGCGGACACCAGGTTACGGAATAGAGTCTTTTGAACTGTCGGTACATCTCCTGATAGCTTGACGAGCGCAGCCATCATCGAGAAGCCGAAAGCGGATATGAGTAGTAAGATTATTCCTTTATTACGATCGCTCATGATAGTCCTCCCTCTTGTGTTTAGGTTGTGCAAAAAAAACACCTTTACCATCCTAATATAAAAATGAAGGGAAGGAAAGTTATATCGCTTTCTTTTATCTGGCACAGGCACTCAACTACTATATAAGTTATAATCAGGTTAGAAGTTTAGGAAGAAAGGACGATTCTTTTGATTTGCTCTCAGTCTGTTTTTGTGAAAACACGTGTGATTGAAAACAACCAACAACATTATATAGAGCATCAGGAGACCCTGGATCTGTATGAGGATGAAATCGTCACTCCGACAGAGAAATTCGTATTGAAAGATGTTCATGATGTTTCTTATAAAGGCTTGACAGGTACCTATGGATTTCTATATTTGCACACCATCAAGGGGGTACGCACCTATATGGTGAAGGAGCACCCTGCCGAGTGGATGGAATCATTCCGGGCTCTTTTTTAAGGTGGACGCATGAGAATACATCATAGGACGTGATACGTTTAATGGACGTTGTAGAAGAGAATGATCGTATATATTTGAGAGAAGTTCTGCCAGAAGATTGGGCAGCATTCCAACCTTATTCTTCTAATGAGGAAACAGTGAAATACCAGCCCTGGGGGCCGAATACTCCAGATGACTGCAAATTTTTTGTTCGGCAGGCTATGCTCGACAGAATGCAAAGGCACCGCGGCCGCTTTGTATTTGTTATTGTTGAAAAGAGTTCTGGGGCAGTTGTAGGAAATATTGAAATGAACATAAGAGACTGGGACGGAGTGGGGGAGGTCGGCTTCATTATCCATCAGGACCGTTGGGGGAAGGTTTTGCCACCGAGGCGACTCTGCTGATGCTTAACTATTGCTTTGTAACTTGTGAGCTCCACCGCGTTGTTGCTACGTCTTCTCCGCAGAACCTGCCTTCCATCCGGGTTTTGGAAAAAATAGGAATGATCAAAGAAGGGATGTTGAGGAAGGATTTATTGATTAAGGGCGAGTGGAGAGATTCCTTAGTATATAGCATGTTGAGAGAAGAATGGAATGAAGAAAATGAAAAAAACGCAAAGCCCTGAATTCAAAGGCTTTGCGTTTTTGTTTAATGATTGGATAAAGTATCATGAAGCGCTAAACGTTTTACGAGTTGAGAGCTGTCTTTATTTAAACCGACCATTTCGACATCCACATCATTTTCCCTGTATTTTAAGACAAGCTTATCGAGAGCAGCTACGGCAGAGTCATCCCATACATGGGAATCCGAAAAGTCGATCACTACTTTTTTTGCATCGACATTATAATCGAAATGTTTCAGTAAATTTTCTATAGAAGCAAAGAATACTTGACCGCGCACTTTATAAACCAATGTCATCGTGCTTTCTTCATAAACTTTCTCTACATGAATCTTAGAAATCTTAGCTACGAAGAAAATGGCGCTCAAGATGACACCAGCTAAAACGCCTTTGGACAAATCGTGTGTCTTTACGACTGTTCCGACGGTGACCACCATTACGACTGAGTCTGTAAGAGGGACTTTGTGGAACCTTGTTAAGGAACTCCAATCAAATGTACCGATGGAAACCATAACCATGACCCTACAAGAACTGCCATGGGGATCTGCACCAGTAAATCGTTGAAAACGATTATCAGGAGCATCATGAAAATTCCAGCGACCAAAGTGGATAAGCGTCCGCGACCACCAGAAGAAACATTGATGACAGATTGCCCGATCATTGCGCAGCCAGCCATGCCGCCAAAGAGCCCTGACACTACGTTAGCCATCCCTTGTCCCCTTGCTTCTTTGTTTTTATCACTGACTGTATCTGTCATATCATCAACGATTTGAGCAGTCAGCAACGATTCAAGTAACCCGACAAAGGCGAGAGCCAGTGAAATCGGAAAAATGATTTGCAACGTTTCAAAGGTCAATGGGATGTCAGGAAGTAAGAAAATGGGCAATGTACTTGAGAGCTCGCCCATATCTCCGACGGTTTTCAGTCCTGCTCCCGTCGAGACGGCTACAATTGTCATGACGACGATTGCAACGAGCGGTGACGGTACAGCTTTAGTGAATTTGGGTAAAATGTATATGATAGCAAGTGAACCTATTACCATCGCATACATAGCCCAACCAGCCCCTTCGAAGTGAGGGAGTTGGGAAGTGAAAATAAGAATACCAAGGGCATTGACGAAGCCGATCATGACAGACCTTGGAATGAACTTCATGAATTGACCGATTTTAAGTGCCCCTAATACGAATTGTAAAATACCAGTCAAAATCGTAGCAGCAAGCAAGTATTCCAGCCCATGTTCACTCACTAAGGTGATCATCAATAGTGCCATTGCACCGGTAGCGGCAGAAATCATGCCAGGACGACCACCCATAAAAGCGATGACGACAGCGATGCAGAAGGAAGCGTACAAACCTACCATGGGGTCGACTCCAGCGATGATAGAGAAAGCTATCGCTTCAGGGATGAGCGCCATTGCCACGACCAACCCTGAGGGCGTATCGTTTTTTACGTTTCCAAACCATTGTTGTTTAAGTGTTTCAGTGTTCAAATTCGCACCTCTCTCAAAATATTACTTATGCTGCCCGTGACAGCATATAAATCCGGCAAAACCGAGGAAAATTATATCACCATCTGGGAAAAAAACATAATCGGATGTAAGCGCATAAATGTAGTTGATACTCTCTAATTCGTTAATATTCATTGTTTTAGAGGGTGATAACACATAAATGACAAAATTTTGGACTATCTGCAGTTTTCTGCACTGGAATTGTAAAACATGGTAAAATAAATGGAAAATAGGAGCACAGGCAGAAGGGGGCTTCCTTTTGTATAAGAAGATTTTGTTAGCAGCAGATGGCTCAGAACATTCCATACGAGCTGCAAAGCGTGCAGCTGAACTCTCTTCACTTCACTTCAAAGGGCAGGGGAAGTCACAGTAATCTATGTGTTTGATGGAGGTCAATCTAAATCCGATGTGTTGACCGGAGGGAATAAAGAGACAATCGATCAACGCCGTCACCAGCGACTTCGTCCCGTCGAAAACATTCTTAGTGAAGAAAATGTCTCCTTCAACATAGAAATGCGGCATGGAGCCCCTGGTCCGGCTATAGTCAAGTATGCCAACGAAGGAGAATTCGATCTCGTCATCATCGGAAGCAGAGGTTTGAATACACTGCAAGAAATGGTATTGGGTAGTGTGAGAACGGGCAAAATGTCCTGTCATGATTGTGAAGTAATTTAATTGAAAGAGGGAGGCTTCTTCAAATGAGCGAACAAGGATGTATCAAATGTGGAAGTACAGATGCGGATCAGAAGGATGTTTCAATGACTGGTGCAGGGTTGTCAAAAATGTTCGATGTCCAGAACAACCAATTTACTGTAGTGTTTTGTAAGAACTGTGGCTATTCGGAGTTCTATAACAAGAACGCTTCCAAAGCGGGTAATATTTTCGACTTTTTCTTCGGAGGATAATGATTGTATATCAACTCTCCAATGAACAGGCAGTACCCAAAAACACGATCTGAGCAGCTAACTCAGATCGTGTTTTTTTTGAGGTCTCCAACTATTAAGAAGTTATTTGCTGTTTCGGGTTCCGATTATTCCAGATGATTGAACTGTTTTTCGCTAGCTGATCTGATGATATTTGGATTTTATCACAAACTTCAACCCTACATGACTGATCACTGACAGCAAGGTAAGTATAGACAAAAGGACTGCTGAGACCGACCAGATCCCCTTGAGCCCACTTATGTTCCAAAGGACAAGGATAATCACTCCGAAAACTACCGCTTCAATCGCCAACGGAGCTATTCCGATGAACCTCCCTTTAAAAACTTCCCTTTCGTCTGTCCAATTAAGCTTCGGACTGGTGAAATCGACGACCAAGCCTGCAATACTGGCAATCCAGCTCAATACTAAGGAAAGCACAAACCATATTCCCCAGATTGTGAAGGGGACATTGAGTATAAATAAGGCGGCAGCACTGATCAGCAGCATGGACAACAAATTCATGAAAAAGGATGTCCAGAGCTTACTCAAAATCACCGTACTTGGTGGGATAGGTAAATGGAGATGTGTGTTCCAGCTTTTCCCATCTCTTGAAATGGACGAAAAAGAGGCTGGATTAATTCCGAAAGCAATAACAGAAAAACCGAACATGCCCAGAATCGCTTTTTTACCATCTATATCATTCAGTTGGGCTCCCATCTCTGTGAGCGGTCCATTTGGATCAAGAAGGATGATGATGATCAGGAAGACGGGTAGAAAGAGACTCTGAACCACGATTTGTGTGAAGAAAGTCGGCGTTCGGAAAATGATTTTCATTTCTTTTCTCCACAAACTATATAAAACCGGCTGCTGCTTTAATTTTTTCTGGATATTCTCTTCTTTGAAAGTACTTCTTTTCCCACCGGAGAGTCCAAGCACCCCTTTAAAGTAAAATTTCTGTCCCATTGTTAAAAACAGCACGATAGCGCCTGCGGAAAGGACGATCATAAGGATAAAGTATGAAATACCGCTGAGTGTTCCTGGCTGAGTAAGGGCAATGCTGCTGAAATAGGCGCTCGGGAAAAACTTCGTAACAAGTTCCAGAAGTGCATTTTGTTCAGTGACCATATTGGCAATGTCGCTGTTTGAACCACCTGAATCCAGTCGAATGAGGACATTGATACCTATTGCGAATACGAAGCCAAGCAGACCTACGAGCACCTTTGTCCGGTCTTTGTTCTTCGATATATTGGCGAAGCGCATGATGAACATGAGCACGATGGAGGTGAGTACAAACGGAATGATGGGAGTCAGTAACCATAGGATGAGAGCGAATAAGTAATAGAGCAGCCCGGAGCCACTATGTAGGCCGTAAAATATCAGGGACGGCAATAATAGGACGCTGTTCAATCCATATAAGGATAAAAAGGGAACCGCTGACTTCCCGGATAATATTTGATAAGGCTGAAAAGGAAGTGCGATAAAGGATTCCACGTCTTCAGCAAAATAAAAAGAGCTGAGCACAGTTCCTATACTGATAAAACAAAAGGCAAAGGTCATCATGACGAACAGGAGACCCAGAATTACGCTTTCATTTCCTGTGGGGGCGAGTGCCGCATACATATTACCGATCAGCCCCTGGATGAAGAACAATATAAGCAGGCCGAAAGGGATCATCATTAGACCTACCAGAACGTAACCGAACTTCTCCATAGAACTCTTACCAGCCATCGACAATTGCATTTTGACCATGATTTTCATTAGTTTCCATGCTTTACCCATTTTGAGTCAACTCCAAGAAAAGGCGCTCAAGGTTGTTGTCTTCTTTGAATTGCTGCCTCATTTCAGCCATATTGCCTTGGAATTGGACGTGGCCATTATTGATAATAGCTACTTCGTCACATAACTGTTCGACGACTTCTAAGACATGTGTTGAGAAAAATACGATTTTACCTCTGGCTGCATGTTCACGCATCATTTCCTTTAATGTATAGGAAGATTTAGGGTCAAGTCCTGTCAAAGGCTCGTCGAGTATCCACACATCTGGATCATGCAGGAGTACACCGCTGACGACGATTTTTTGACGCATCCCGTGCGAATAGGTTTGGATGTGATCATCCAGTGCTTCATAAATGCCGAAGCTTTTGGTCAAGTATTCGATTTTTTCCTTTCTGACCTGCTTCGGTACATGAAAAACGTCAGCAATGAAATTCAAATATTCGATCCCTTTTAACCTTAGAAAGATGTCAGACCGATCTGGTACGTAACCGAATAAGTGCTTTGCCTTCATCGGAGCTTCTGCCACATCGACACCGTTTATCCTAATTGAACCTTCATCGATAGGTAAGATTCCTGTCATCATTTTAATCGTCGTTGATTTACCAGCACCGTTCGGCCCGAGAAAACCGAAGATCTTACCATCCGGAATATTCAAATCAAGATTTTTGACAGCCTGCTTACCAGGGAAGCTTTTTGAGATGTGATTGATTTCAATCATAATTTCCACCCTTTCCCACAAAATACTTTCGCTTACTCATACGTTTGAGGGTGTCAGACGTTTCATTGTTTGAGAAAAAGTGCCATGTGTTCTTCATCCAAGTACCGATCTGGCAGCTTGATCGCTTTGCGTTCGACACCATAGGATTCGAACCCCAGTTTCTCATAGAGTTTTTTCGCAGGTTGATTGTCCGTTACTACACTTAAATGGAGAACTTCTAGGTGAATGGCTTGAGAAAAAAGAATGACCTCCTGGATCAACAGCTCAGCCCCGCCTTTTCTTCTGTTTTCCGGTGTTATGTACATCGCTACGATCGATGCTTTGTGAGCGAATTTTGGATGAGCTTCTTTAATTAAAGTAACCACCCCGACAAGAGTTTCTTCCGAGAAAAGACCAAAGGTGCGGGATGTTTTGCTATCCAAACGATCGGCTGTCGATTTTATTGGGTCAGGTCTTTGTTTTTCTTGTTCATAAGTTGTGATAAAGGCATCTGGGTTGGTTAATAATGCTTCTAGACGGAGTTCGTAATACCGTGCAGCATCTGAACCATTCAATTCACGTGTTTGCATAGGGGTTCCCTCCTTCAGTTCTCCCTAGATTAGCGAAAATATATGGTAAAGTAAAGGAAGAACTTAACATAAGGTAGAGGTGATGGGTGTGACGGAAAAGGAAAAAATGTTATCTGGAGAATTATACGAACCATGGGATGATGAGTTGATAATTGAAAGATCTCGTGCAAGGCAGTTGACAAATTCACTGAACCAGACAAAGGATTCTGAGAATCACTACCGAAAACAATTGATTGAAGATTTATTTGGAACTATTGAAGGAGAAATGGGTCTCGAGCCCCCTTTTTATTGTGATTATGGATACAATATCCACGTAGGGGAGGGGTTCTTCGCTAATTTCAACTGTGTATTTTTAGATGTTTGTCCAATTACAATCGGAAAACGTGTATTGATTGGTCCAAATGTCCAATTATATACAGCCACTCACCCTATCGATAGGAAAACGCGCGCAAGTGGATTGGAAGCTGGAAAACCGATTACGGTTGGAGATGACGTCTGGATTGGAGGGAATGCAGTCGTTAATCCAGGAGTAACAATCGGAGATAACGTCATTATTGGTGCGGGAGCTGTAGTGACGAAAGACGTGCCCGCCAATGTGTTTGTCGGTGGAAATCCTGCCAAACGGATTAAAGACATAGAATGAGCTTCCGGGGTGGTCGTTTCTTCATTTTTTCGTTATCATACTAATGGATACTTGCATATGTAAAAAGTAGAGAGGATTGAACATATGATTAAACGTAAGAGTCAAAGAGAAATTGAAAAGATGCACGAAGCAGGGAAGTTGTTAGCAAGTGTACACAAACAACTTCGTACATTTATAAAACCAGGTGTGACAACAATGGAAATCGAAAATTTTGTTGAAAAATATCTGGCAGAGCGTGGGGCGACAGGGGAACAAAAAGGGTATCAGGGATACGAATTCACTACATGCGCCTCGATTAATGATGAGATTTGCCATGGCTTCCCTCGAAAAGAGCAGCTTGAAGAGGGGGACATTGTTACAATTGACATGGTTGTAAACTTGAATGGATTCCTGGCTGACTCTGCATGGACGCATGCGGTCGGTGAAGTCAGTGAGGAAACCCAAAAACTGATGGATGTTACCAAAACATCGTTGTATAAAGGAATAGAGCAGGCAGTACCGGGTAATCGAATCGGTGATATCGGCCATGCCATCCAAGCTTATGCAGAAGGGGAGGGGTATTCGGTTGTCCGTGATTTCACCGGACACGGAATCGGTGAATCCATTCATGAAGATCCCTATATTCCTCACTTTGGCGCAGCTGGAAAAGGTGCCCGATTGAAAGAGGGGATGGTCATTACCATTGAGCCGATGATCAATATCGGCGGATGGGCCAGTCAAATGGATGAAAATAACTGGACGGCTCGCACAGTTGATGGCACATTGTCCGCTCAATATGAGCACACAGTAGCCGTTACAAAAGAGGGACCGGTCATTTTGACAGAACAGGATGTAGAGTAGAGAGTAGAACAGACCGGGGATTCCGGTCTGTTTTTTTACTTTGGAAATTGTGCTTCACGTGATACAAAAAACTTTATGGCATAAAAAAACTCCCCTGCGAGAGGGGAGTTTTTTATACGTCCTTATTTTTGAACGTTAGCTGCTTGTGGTCCACGCTGACCTTCTTCAATTTCGAAAGAAACAACTTGTCCTTCTTCAAGGGATTTGAATCCTTCTTCTTGAATAGCAGAGAAGTGTACGAAGACGTCGTCTTGACCTTCTACTTCAATAAATCCGAAACCTTTTTCTGCGTTAAACCATTTTACTGTACCTTCGACCATGTACAATTACCTCCTGCGTGGAAAAATTCCACATTGTATTACTATTCTTGCTCTTTCAAGTTCCATCAAGACGACATCTTTTGAAACATCTTCTCTTGCATGAATCTTATCGAACAATGAATAATTAACTTCAGTATAACAGATGGTCCAAATGAAATAAAGGTCTTTTGTTAAAAAAATGGTTCAACTTAAAAGATCATTCTTGGGCCTGTGTCAGGTAAGCTTGGTTCAGGAGTGAAAAGAGGGATTTTTCTACAAGAGAATCGACATCGTCTTTATGAATTTTGGCTAATTCATAAAGCGTGCTGCTTTGTTCTAAAAGATGACCGACGACTAACCATCCTGTATAATTGGCTTCTTTTTCATAACCGGATGCTCCTGTCCCTTTGGTGAAAGAATAGAGTGCTTCATAATCGGTGCGGTGTAAATGTGGGAGTATGTTGATCATGACCCGGTTCGGTTCACGGCTGCACTTTTCTTTATGCCAGGTAGAGGGACGTTCTGCCACTCCATCACTTTGGAGGAGCTCTTGTGTGGTGTGTAGAGAAAGTCCTTCTTGAAAAATCAGTTGGCCGAGAGTCCGTGTATGACTGGGTGCAAGTCCTGATTGACTGCAATGCACAACACGTGTCAATTCCTGGCATAGTCTTGTTCTGCTTGATGCGAGTTCGACAGGGAAGCAAAGGGTATATCGATGATCGTCTTTAACGATAAATGGATCTGTTTCGAATGTGCCGACAAAAAACAGGACTGTAAGGTGTACCGGTTCAGTGCACTGGAGCGTCTGCTTAATTGATTCCACTTGTTCACTCAATGCGACAGAATCAACTTCAAAGAATTGGATCTTTTCATAGACGTGAGTGTACTGATCCCATGCGTACTCCAGCATTTCTTTGGCTAATTGATCCTGATGGTAACCTGGCGGTGTATATGGAAAGGCGTAATGCTCCACCCATAGCTGATATCGCTGGTGTGGCGGAACTTGGGCAGCTTGATCATAAAACTTCAAGAACTTGTCTAACATCTGTGTGCTTTTTACAACATCCATGATGATCCCCTCCGAGTGGTTTAGGATTGACTCAAAAATTCCAACCGTTTCTTCCATACTTCCTGAGCATCTTTTCCAATCCAAATCAAATGACTGTCTGCATCCACTTCGAAAATTTCACAATCGGGAACTGAGGATTTCAATAACAAAGCATTGGTGTAGGGAACACTTCTATCTTTTTGTGAATACATCCCCAATACAGGGACTTCTAAACGGTTCATATCAGGAACCGTGTGTTCTAAGTCATTCGTGAAGCCTTTTCCTGATTGAGAGGTAGATAACATATCATAAATGAAGCGGCGGTCATTAGGTGAGAGCCTTTCTAGATAGGCGTCCACATCTTCTGTCGTCATTTCTGAAAGAAGTTGTTTCATAATAAGATCGGGGAAAAACTTGAGCAACGTTCTTAAACTGCCCCAAACAATTCGTTCGGCAGGACCGAAGAGGATTTTCGCCTTTTGTTTGGTTTTTTTGTTCCAGGGGCTGGTCAATGCCGCTTCCATCAAGAGCTTATTCACACGTTCAGGGTGACTGGAGGCTAAGGCGATTCCTGTTGGGCCAGCAGCTGATATTGCGATCACGCTCACACTTTCAATATTTAAATGATCAAGTATTTCTACAATGGTCTCAGCGAATTCCTCAGGTGTTCTTCCAGTGGATGGTTCCGTATAATCGTAACCAGGCCTGGAAACCGTCAATAAAGAAAAGCCTTCATAAACGAGACTGCTGTGGGACAGGTCGGTATTCCGGGTGGAGTGACCGCCTTTCAACAACAATAGTGCCGGTCCAACACCTTTATATGTAAATTCAACTATCCCTCTCGTCGTATCAAGGAGTGTAGTGGTCATGGGCTCATCCCTTTCTTCCTTTTTCCATAACTTAAATATAAGCTATAATGAAAGAAAATGAAACATCAGAGGATTCTGAAAAAAGAGGTGAGAATGTGAGAATTGTGTCGATTTGTCCTAGTAATACTGAAATTATCGCCTATCTTGACCGCGTACATCTGTTGGTTGGTGTCGACAATTATTCTGATTACCCTCCCCAAGTGGAGAGATTGCCTAAACTTGGACCTGACTTATCTATTGATATAGAAAAAGTAGCAGAACTGCAACCGGATTTAGTTCTTGCTTCCTTGTCTGTTCCAGGTATGGAGAAAAATATTGAAGGTCTGGATGAATATGGTCTGCCTTATATTATATTGAATCCAAACAGTATTTATGAGATTTCAGAAGATATTCGCAGGGTGGGAAAAGCCATTGGTATCGAAGCGGAAGCAAATTCGAAAGCGCATACATTTATTTTGGAGATAGAAAAATTCAAAGCAAGAGCTGAGCAGAGTGGAGATAAGCCTTCTCTTTACTGGGAATGGTGGCCGAAACCTGTATTTACACCAGGAGGGCTGAACTGGTTGACAGAAATCAGTGAGCTTGCAGGTGCTTACAACATTTTTCGAGATGAAAATACAGCAAGTTTCCAGACTGATTGGGAAGATGTGAAGCGGCGAGATCCAGATCATATATGCATGGTGTGGGTCGGAGTGAAAGAAGAAAAGATGAATACTGATCTAATAAGAAAGAGACCGGGGTGGGATGAACTGACCGCAGTTAAGCAGGACCGTATTCATGTGTTGGAAGAATCCCTTTTCTGTCGTCCAAGTCCGAGGCTTCTCGTGGGATTGAGGAAAATCGAAGAGATTATCAGAAACGAAAAAGGCAACCCCTCATAAGGGTTACCTTTTTAGTGTTCCTTGTTTTTATGTTTGGGTACCGCTAATTCCTTGAAGTTTGCTGCAAGGTCATTTAATTGATTGGCTAATAATTCATCTTCCATTGGTAACCCATGGCCGGTCACCGCAACTGCTGGATTCAGCTTTGCTAATTTCTGGACAGATTTTTCTGCTTCATTCCAGTTGTGTGTGAAATAAGCCGGTGGGCCGTGAACATGTTGATGTTGGATGAAAACAGCCAAGCTTGATTCCTGTTTGACTGTAATGAAAGCGTCTCCTGTAATCAATGTACGGTCTTTGTCCCGGAATAAGGAGATATGACCAGGGGTATGACCTGGAGTATGAATCACCCGCCATTCTTTTAAGAAGGGGAGATTGCCATCATTAGGAATGGGGTGAATATACTTGCTTAAGTCTACAGGGTCTGTCGGGAAAAAAGGGGACATAATAGCAAAGAGCCCTCCTCCTACTGTTGCATCTCCTACGGGGTAGTCCCGTTTACCTGTGACATAGTCCATTTCCATAGGATGTATATAGATAGGAACCCGCCAATGATCTGCTAATTTCTTCGCTGAACCGACATGATCAAAGTGGCCATGTGTCAGAATGATGGCTTGAGGAGGCTGACCTCCATAGCGTTTTTCTGCTGCTTCCATAATTCTCTTGCTATAATGACCAATCCCGCAATCTACGAGCACCCAATCCTCTGCGCCTTCTTTGCCAAGAAAAATCACATTGGCGATCAAGGTCCGGTAAAAAGCAACATCGTCAAGAACTTGTTCTGCTTCAGCATGGGCCATATGCCAATTTTCATTTGTTTCTTCATGGTGTTCGAATTGATCCATCCATTCCACCTCTTTACTCGATGAGCCGTTTCTTGGTAGTTTGGTTTGTTTCAACCGGATTATTCAATAGATGAGAACTTATAATGAGCAGTACCCTGAATTTCAATGATAGTGTAATCGGATTCGCATTATTTAGAAAAAATTTACATTTTTGGTGTGGGAATTCAATTAATAATGGAACCATTCAAAAAGCGCCCCCGTCTTCGGAGGCGCTTTGAATTTTAATTAGCTTTTTCAAGCGATTGTATATTCTCAGATCCTTTTGGGGTTAATGTTTTTCCAGTGAACCCGAAGAGGATTGTCAAAAGCGGACTGAGTAAGCAGAAGAAAGCGAACGGCAAATAATCCAATACGGGTACACCGAGCACATCTGCCAAAAATACTCCACAGACGCTCCATGGTACAAGGGGATTAATGACAGTGCCTGCATCTTCAAGTGTCCGTGATAGGTTTTTCCTGGCTAATCCAGCTTTTTCATACACGTCTTGATAGGCTTCACCAGTGAGCAGAATTGAAAGGTATTGCTCACCAATGGCGATATTGATGCCAATGGCGGTGAAGGCCGTCGATAATGTCGCTGATCTAGCCGTTCTCAACGATTTTTGCAACCGTGACAGGATAGACGGAATGACTCCCGTGACGAAGAACAACCCACCAAGAGCCAGGGCTAAAATGACCAGGGAAACGGTGAAAAGCATCCCATTCATCCCTCCGCGTGTGAGTAGTTCATTGACGACTTCATTACCTGTATCGGCTTGGAAACCATCGAACCATGTACCCCAAAGGGCACCCCATTCCAAGACACCGCGGAAACCTGCAATCAAAGTAGCAATGATGCTGCTGGTCGCTAAGGATAGAAAAGCCGGTCGTTTAGTGATTGTCATTGCAATTAATGCAGCTAAAGGAATCCACGAACTCCAGTGCATCAAGCCTGCGTCAGCTAAACCTGTCTGGAAGCTGTTCAGCTGCTCTACATTTGCACTTCCCTCAGGAGATAGAAAGATAAAAAGGACGAAAGCGATGATAAAGGCAGGAATCGTCGTCCATGTCATATTCTTGATATGATCAAAAAGGTCTACTTTCACTACAGTAGAAGCTAAATTGGTCGTATCGGATAATGGAGACATTTTATCGCCGAAGAATGCACCGGAAACGATAGCACCTGCAGTCATAGCTAAGGAAACATCCATGGATTGAGCAACACTGATAAAAGCGACACCGACAGTAGCGGCAGTGGTGAAAGAGCTGCCCAGAGCGATCCCGATGATTGCCGTTACAGCAAAAATGATTGCTAAGAACCAAGGTCCTCCAGCTAGCAGGAATCCTGTGTTTATCAATACAGGAATCGTACCGCTGGCCATCCAGCTGGAAATCAAAATTCCGATGATGAAAAATAACAGCACGGCACCCATGCCTGTCTGGGCACCCTGTGTCATCCCGTATTGAAGATCTTTAAAAGACATCTTTTTCATGAAACCATACATAAGCATCACAAGGATCCCGATTAAAATAGGAACGTGGGGGACGGTTTGGATCGAGATGATAAAATAGCTGATGATTCCAATGGTGGTGAGCAATAGTAGACTTGCTTCCAAGATAGTCGGCAATTTTTTTGGTTGTAAATGCAGCATAATTGTTCCTCCTTTTTTCTCCATAACAAAAAGCTCCGCCCTGAAACAGGGACGAAGCTCAGACTCCGCGGTACCACCCTTGTTGGTAAATATATTACCCACTTGTTTGGTGTATCACTTTCAAAGAATACTGTAATTCGATAAACGAACAGCCCAAGTTTACACCATTCACCTGGTCTCTGATTGCTGCTTTTCGACTATCTACTGCGATATTCGTGATACGATTTATTCTTTTTCGCTTAAACGCTTTTAAGTAATGAAGTATTGTGAATACATCATAAAAGAATCAACACCGCTTGTCAATACTTTTCAGGCTTGATGGAGGGTGTTTTTTAAACCCATTAAATTCCTGAGGGGTTATAAAAAGGAGGGGTGCTTTGAGGTCGTTTTATATTATTCATAAAATTAAACGAGCCACCTTCAAAAGAAGATGCTGGTCGTGTATAATGGTGGAAATTTGAAAAGCAGGGGGACTGGGGCATGGAACCTGAAACGATTGAACGCTCTGCCTCATCAAGTCGTTTACATATGATTCAAAGAGGAATAGTTGCAGGGTTACCCATTATGCTCGGGTATTTACCGATTGCATTAACTTACGGGGTACTGGCCAGTCAAACTGGGATGACCAATTTTGAACTTACGCTGATGAGTGTACTTGTATTTGCGGGAGCAGCCCAGTTTCTAGCTGTTGGGATGGTTGCGACAGGGACAGGAATCATTGAGATCATTATTGCAACCTTCGTTCTCAACTTCAGACACTTTGTAATGAGTCTTTCTTTTGTCAATCGCTTAAAGACCATCGCTCTTCGTGCAAAATTACCATTAACTTTAGGTTTGACGGACGAAACATTCACGATGTCCGCACTTTATCGGAAAGAAGCGAAAGAAACACATGGCGGATTGTTCTATGCTTCATTGATTTTAACTGCTTATATTTCTTGGGTGGGTGGCTCTTATCTAGGTGGAGTCCTCGGTGACATTATGCCTTCCCGGCTGAGTGATAGTATGGGAATTGCGCTTTATGCTATGTTCATCGGTTTGCTTATTCCTTCAGTTAAAAGAAATGTCCGCATTGCATTGATAGCCATTTTAGCAATGTTGATTAACTTTATATGTCAGACTTTGGGGATGAACCAGGGTTGGGCGATTGTAATTGGAACTGTTGTCGGAGGGTTCAGCGGGATTTGGATCTTAGATGATGGAGAGGAGGTTGAGGGATGATTATTTGGATGATCATCGGAATGGCTGTTGTTACCGCGATCCCCCGTTTGGTTCCTGCACTGATAGTGGATTTCATTACATTCCCTAAGTGGGTGGATCGGTGGTTGAATGCTATTCCTTATGCTGCTTTGGGAGCTTTGATCTTCCCGGGGATCATGAGTGTAAAACCAGATGCCCCCCAAATAGGCGTGATCGCTGGTTTAGTGACGATTTTTTTGGCTTGGCTGAATATTCATATCATTTTCGTCGTCCTTTGTGCCATCGGCTCTGTTTTTCTTCTGACGCTGTAATCACACCTGCCTATGTGGTGCATATCGTATAGGGATACTTCCGAGAAAGGAATTGATCGTTATGGACCGACAGCAAGGATTTCCTTTTGGGCAGATATGGCCTGGGCAAGGACCGCCATTCGGGGGAGGTCCTGGCCAACCGCCGCAAGGACCACCATTCGGAGGAGGACCTGGCCAACCGCCGCAAGGACCACCATTCGGAGGAGGTCCTGGCCAACCGCCGCAAGGACCGCCATTCGGAGGAGGACCTGGTCAACCGCCACAGGGACCCCCACCCGGAGGAGGACCAGGCGGACAATTGCCGCCACCTCCAACATCGCCACCACAAGCGCAAAATGCTACACTGTTTGCCGTGGACCCAGGGTCATTATTCGGATGTTTGTACCGGTACACATGGATTCGTCTTGAAAATGGGCGTTCATTCTGGTTCTATCCGACATTCATAGGCAGAACTTCGGTAGCAGGATACCGTTGGCAACGGCGACAACGCCAGTGGATATACACAGGGTTTGACACACGCCATATCTCCAGTTTTCAATGTAGATGAACAAATGGGTGAAAAGATGGTGCCATACGAGCATCGTCTTTTTTTGTTACAATATAAAAAAAGAGGATGGAAGGGAAGAGGGAAATGCCTGAAGTAAGAGTTGCCCATTTTGAAGATGCAGAAACCATCGCTGAAATTCATGTGAAAAGCTGGAAATCCACTTATAAAGATTTGATTGATGAAAGAGACTTAAGCAACACGACAGTAGAACACCGGATTGCATTATGGGAAACGGTATTGCGGACGCCTGTGAATGGTCAAATCGCTTTCGTTATCGAAAACGATGAGAAGGAAGTCGTCGGTTTCGTCTCTGGCGGAAAAGAGCGCACGAAAAACTATGGATTTGATGGAGAAATCTATGCGATTTATTTATTGGATGAATATCAAGGTCAAGGGTATGGTAAGCAGTTATTAAAGGTGTTTGCAGAAGGAATGGAAAAAGCGGGTTATGAGTCACTACTTGTCTGGGTGCTTACCCATAATCCTTCCAGCAGGTTTTATATCAAGTATGGAGCAGATCCGATTGAAGCTGAAAAGGTGACTATCGGGCAAGGAACCTATGAGGAAACGGCCTATGGTTGGAATGAACTGAAGGAACTGATACATAAATTCTCCTGATTAAAAAAGGCCTCTTCCAGCGAAACCATTGAAAAAAACTTTTCAATCTAGTGAGCTGTTAAATTTTGTTCTGCTTCTGACGAATCGCTGATTTGTGGATGCTTGCCACTAAAGCACACGGGGGAGTAAGCGTCCAAATGTTTCATCGAAATGATAAAAGAAGCCGAGTTGCACGATAATATCGCTCAACTCGGCTTCTTTATTTGCTTTATAGCTCAAAAAGTTGCAGTTCTTCAGTGGCATCCTTCTGGCAGGTGCAGTTTTTTTGTGGTTTTTTTATTTTTCATAGGGTTCAATATGAAGGTGGGCGTAACCGATGTTCTGTTCTTTTTCAAGAAGCTCTTCTACTTCATCAGTAATATCATGCCCTTGTTGGATGGTAATGTCTGGATTGACATGAATAGTCGCTTCCACAAGTGTCTGATTCCCTTGCATTCTCGCTTTGACATCTTTCACAGACCATACACCAGGATGGGCAGCAATAGTTTCCCGGATATGTTCAATTTCTCCTTCATCGAATCCATCTGTCAAACTGTGTGTTGCTGTTTTAAAGATGTCCCATGCTGTCTTGCAAATTATCAAACCTACCACCAATCCTGCTAAAGGATCCAGCCAGAAGACACCAAATTGAGCACCGAAAATTCCAATGCTTGCCCCTATACTCACCAAGGCATCCGAACGGTTATCCTGAGCAGCGGCGTAGATAGCACTACTGTTGATTTTTTTTGACAAATTCAAGTTGTAACGGTAGACGGCATACATGACAAATGCAGCCACTAAAGCAGTCCATGCGGTCACCATGGCCGGTTCTCCAGCACGCTGGTTGATAATATCTTGCACCGTTCCGATAATGACCTCGATTCCAACTGTCATCATAATGAAAGCGGCGATTAAAGAAGCGATGGTTTCAGCGCGGAAATGTCCGTAATGGTGGTCTTCATCCGGTGGTTTTCTCGATATTTTCAATCCCACTAAAACGGCCACAGAGGCGATGACGTCGGTAGTATTGTTAAGACCATCTGCACGCAGTGCCTCTGAATTTCCGAAGGAGGCGATAATCAGTTTAGCCGTTGCAAGAAGTAAATAGGCAATAATACTGACCCAGGCCCCGCGTTCCCCCATTTTCAAATTTGAATATTCACTCATCCAAGTACCCCCGAATAAATCAAATAAAAGCAAATCTAAGCTTATCAGACAGGCTTTCAGTAAGTCTAGAGAAAAAAAGCTTTCCTTATTCATATAGCTTGGTGCAGGTAATCATAATTGCCCATGCTCAAAAAAGATAATCCTCATGAAGATAGGACGAGATTATGAAAGTGGATCAATCTTGAGTATTATGTTTTGAATAGAAAAGTTTTCTCATATATCTCGAATTAGAGAATCTTTTGTTTGAGTGTTATTTCTCACGGGTATATACTATTTATGAATCCGAAACCTACCCTTTGGCAACAATAATGGAGGAGTCGTAGGTGGAAAAGGAACGAAAAAGGAGAGATGAATATGGCAAATGTGAAATTAGCGATTATTTACTACAGTTCGACAGGTACGAACTATCAAATGGCTCAGTGGGCAGAAGAAACTGCCAAACAAGAAGGAGCAGATGTAAAATTAGTCCGGGTTCCTGAATTGGCTCCAATGGAAGCGATTGAACAGAACCCTGCCTGGAAAGAACACTACTTAGCAACTAAAGATGTAGTAACAGAAGCGCAAGTAGATGACCTGGATTGGGCAGATGCTGTTCTTTTCAGTATCCCGACTCGTTTCGGTAATGTACCCGCACAAGTGAAGCAGTATATGGATCAAGCAGGTGGGCTATGGTTCCAGGGCAAGCTTGTCAATAAAGTAGTAAGTGCCATGACTTCTGCACAAAACCCACATGGTGGTCAAGAATCCACTTTATTGAATTTCTATACGACGATGTTCCACTGGGGCGCGATCGTTGCTGCACCTGGCTATACAGATGATGCGATTTTCGCTTCCGGAGGTAACCCTTATGGAACAAGCGTAAGTGTTGATGGTGAAGGTAACATGCAAGAGGATGTCGAAGGTGCTGTTCGTCACCAAGTGAAACGTACTCTTGATGTTGCAAGTAAATTTGTAGAGTAATAATAGAAGCAGTTCCCTAGTTTAAGGGAGCTGCTTTTTTTGCGTTCAAAATGAAGATCGTGGGGTGTGGGAGTAATATTAATGCTAATGGCAGTTATCTGGAAGTCACGGTTTCGAATTTATGAGAATTTTCCCTTTATTGGATGTATAAATCATCATAATTAAGCTCTATGAGGATTGCTTTCTTATTTGCAAAAGCTCCCTACAAACAAAGGTAGTTTTGAGCGTCTTCCAGTTGTATGGTGGGTGGGAAAACGGTGAGACTCCTGTGGGATGAACATGATTGGTCAGATCCCGCAAGGCGAAGCCTGAGGAAGCTCACCACATGCCCACGGAAAGCGATCCGTTTTCCCACCCACCATCTCCACATCCGAAAGTCTCGAAACTGATCACTAAAAATAGGGAAGCTTACTCACTATTAAAATTTACACATTCATTAATCCGCTTTATTTCCCTACATAAGAAGGCTTAGCAGGTTTAAAAATCTTAAAAACGGGAATCATATAACTAAATATTCAGAAAACTTGTTGCGAAATTCTATTAAATCCTGCATAATGAAAAAAAGCATGAAGGGGGTATTCTCATGAGAAAGCAAAAGATTGATTATGTTATCCGTCGCGACCCCGAATACAAAGGGAAAGAGATTACGGCCAAGAGAGAATTGTCCTTTGGAATCCAGCTAGCCTCACGTCTGCTTTTAGATCACTTGAGTTATCAATTTAATAAAGAACGTCTGGATGAGAAAGTTAATCTGGCTATTGATAACGGTGATCGTGAAGAATTTGAACGTTTAAGTCAACTGTATCAATCCTACTCATAGGAATAGATGATAGAGCCACTGCCGCTGCAGTGGCTTTTTATTGTGATTAATACCACTCTGTGATTGACATTATTGTCATAGTAGGTTGCTTTACAGCCACTGCAAGAGAGTAGAGAGGGATTTGCTCATGAGGAAAGTTCATTAGCTCAGCAGATTTTCACCAACATATTTAAAGGTCAAAAAATCAAGTGAAAGAAAAACGGCATATTGATTTGATATACCAATATACAACATCTTCCTGAAAATGTTATAGTGATGGTAACAACATAGATTTAGGTAGGTAATTATATTGAAAAAAGCACTTTTATTAACATTATTAAGCTTTTCATTAGCTGCTTGTTCTGCCGGGCCATTTTCTGCGGAAGAGCCGGAGGAAGAAGTGCCAGCTTCATCTACTGTCGACGATGAAGAAGTGAAAGAAAAAGAAAGTCCAGAAGCAGATCAAGAAACTGGAACTGAAGAACAAACTGGAGAAGAAGGCGCAAATGAACAGAAAGAAGAAAAAGTCACAGAAGATGGATTGATACAAGTAGATAAGCCGGAGAGCATGACGGTTGTCGTCAATAAAAATCGTAAATTACCTGGTGAATATGTACCACCTGATTTAACTGTGCCTGATGTACCTTTTTACTTCAACGAAGATCACCCAAAAAAACAAATGCGTGAAGAGGCAGCGCGTGCCTTGGAAGAGCTTTTTGCAGCAGCTGAAGAGGACGGATTGGATTTAGTAGCCGCTTCTGGTTACCGCTCTTATGATCGTCAGAAGGAAATTTACGAGCGTAATGTAGAAATATATGGGGAAGAAGAGACGAATACTTTTTCTGCTAAGCCTGGGACAAGTGAGCACCAAACCGGTTTGGCCATGGATGTCACTTCAGCTGAGATGTCTTTTAAGCTAGAGCAATCCTTCGGGAATACGGCAGAGGGTGAGTGGCTGGCTGAACACGCCCATGAGCATGGTTTCATCATCCGCTATATTAAAGGGATGAAAGAAGTGACAGGGTACATGTATGAGCCATGGCACCTCCGTTATGTCGGGGAAGAATACTCAACAGATGTGCATGAACGAGAAGTCACGTTAGAAGAATTTTTCGGGTATTATCCATCAGATGAATAAACAAAACTTGAAGCCATTTCTCTTCTGCAAGAGAAATGGCTTCTTTTAATAACAAATTCCGACACGATGGTGTAAGAAACGTTTATGAATAAGTTCCTCAAATGCAAATTGGGCTGTATCTTCCACGGTGATTTTTTTTCCGCCTTCTGGTAATAAATCTATTTCATATCTGAGGTTGGTGTGCTGGTCACCGTCTGGTAAATAGGTGGGGCAGACGATGGTCCAATCCAAGTGACTGCCACTCAGGAGCTGGTAGACCTTTACGTGTTCCTTAGCTGCAAATGTCTTCCTCCTTTTCGATTCATCTGTCTCGAACCGATACTTCCCTTGCTCATATCGACTATTCAAAATTCCGGCTGTTCCTATTGTGACGATTCGGCTGATTTGCTGTTTTTCCATTTCACTGATGATCTTTGGGAAGGCCGTTGACAGTGTATCGGTTTTGTCTGTACTTAATCCGCTGAAAACCATATCACAGCTCTCGAGGGTCGCACTGATATCTTCCTCACGAGTGACATCACCGATCACATGCTCAGCTTCAGGAATCATTTCTTCTGCTTTCTTCCGATCTCTGATGAGTACTTTCACTTGCATTTTTTTGCTTAAAGCTAACTTTACAACGCTCGATCCGACTCTTCCCGTACCACCGAATACAGCTAGTTTCATGAAATCACCTCTGTAAATTTTTTATAAAATATCGACCGTTTTGAGAATTGTTTGAACATCTTCTGATATGCTTACTTCAAAGGGTGAATGGGGGGAGATAAATGAAAAAGAAACCAGTATTGAGTTGGTTATTCTATGATTTTGGTAATTCAGCCTTTGCTACGACGATCATGGCAGCCGTGCTGCCTGTCTTCTATTATGATGTGGCTGCCAAAGGTGTACAGGAATCGTTAGCAGCCAGCTACTGGGGATATTCCCAATCGATCGCTGTTTTAATCGTTGCCATACTTGCACCAGTGTTAGGTGCGATCAGTGACTATTCTGCAGCGAAAAAGAAGTTTCTGATGTTCTTTGCATACATGGGCATGGTAGCGAGTGTACTGCTAGCTTTCGTTGGTGAAGGTGATTATCTATTCGCATCCCTTCTATTGATCATCGGTACGATTGGTTTCTCAGGGGCGAATGTGTTTTATGACGCTTTTTTACCCGAAGTAGCGGATGAAGACAATATCGACCGGGTTTCAGCGACTGGATTCGCCTTTGGGTATATCGGCGGAGGGGTTCTGTTAGCTGTCAACTTACTAATGATCATGAAATATAACTGGTTCGGACTGCCGAATAGCTTAGTCGGTACTCAATTGGCCTTTGTTTCCGTAGGTCTATGGTGGTTTGTCTTTTCCATTCCATTAATCAAAAATGTCGTAGAAGAAAAGAAAGTCCAGCCTGGGAGAACGCAGTCCTATGTAAAAATCGGCTTCAGTCGTCTTGGGCGGACATGGAAAGAATTAAAACACTTCAAACATTTACTTCTTTTTTTGTTAGCTTTTTGGCTATACAATGATGGGATTTCTACGATAATAAAAATGGCTACCATTTATGGACGTGATATCGGCATAGATAGTTCTTCATTGATCATAGCACTTTTGATCACTCAGTTCGTCGGGATTCCTTGTACTTTCTTTTTTGGGTGGCTCGCAGGGAAGATCACCGCTAAACGGGCCTTGCTCATTTCCTTGTTCATATACTTAGCCATCATAGGTTTAGGATATTTCATGACAACGGCATTGCATTTTTATATTTTAGCGATTTGTGTTGGCTTCGTCCAAGGAGGGGCGCAGTCATTAAGCCGTTCGATTTTCGGACGGATGGTTCCTGGCGATCGTCATGCAGAGTTCTTTGGGTTTTATGGTATTTCTTCCAAATTTGCAGCTATTTTCGGACCTTTTGTCTTTGCACTCGTCGGTCAATTGACTGGCTCCAGCCGGTTAGGGATTTTATCACTCATTGTATTTTTCGTGATCGGAATCATCCTATTGTTTAAGCTGGACGTTGAAAAGGGTGTAGAACAAGCGAAAGCCCATACGAATCCTAACGATGAACCGGTCATCCGATCATAAGGGTTTTAAAGAGTTGGTTGCTGAAGCTGGGACAAAAGAATTTTCCCTTATGAATCCATTCATGCCTATGCCTCTCCGGCAACATACTTCGCTTTCCGCGGGCACGGACTCAGCCTCCTCAGAAAGCAAAGACCGCTTTCTTCCGGGGTCTTCACCTCGTGCTGTTCCCGCAGGAGTCTGCGTATGTTGCCTACGCTCCATTTGATTCATTCTATCCTAATGTTCGTCTTTTCCAGTGGCAGTTAGTGTTTTCCCAGCCTGGGGGGAACTTTTAATTCTCCATAGCCGCGCCCCCCTTCTCCAATATAATAGAAACGTCTATGGAATGAAGCTTTTTCGCTTAAACACTAAAGCATAAAAGAATTTTTTTAAATCAAATGATTGGGCGGCTGTACTTGTTGGTCAATTTTTTATCCAAAGTTTCTCCTGTGTCATAAGAAACATTGTCGATGATTTCTTGAATCTTATACCAATGTGCTGCCTCGAGGGTCTCCCAATAGTTGAAAATATGTTTGAAAAGCCTTTCTCCTTCGTCGAGCGCCTTTTTATAAAGGTCCAAAAAAGATTCATCGCGAACTTTGTTAGTAGCCGGGTGATTCCAGTCTGTACGATTTTCATTCAAATAATCTTTCGGCTGACTGATCGGTTGATGGGAGAAGGAGGATACGAGCGGACCGAAGTATTTATTTTTCCATTTCCAAGGGTCATACAAAACCCGTTGTGCGGCTTGTATATGCTGCAAAGATCGTGTGACAAAGGAAGGGGAATACGCTTCCACAGTGCCTGGATAATGAGTATCAATTAATGTATACATCATGTCGGCAATCGCTGTGGTGTTTTTTTTGATTCTGATTTCTTTATGGACAGGGGTATGCCATGATTTCCTATTACGTTCACGTTGAAGCATCAATGTATCAATGATCACCTCGAGTTTTTGGTGCTTATTTCCCTCATAGCCGGCATGATAATGGATGTAAGGGTGTGTATGCCGGTCGAGGATATGGTGACTGACGAAACCTAAAATATAGGCTTGTAAATGATGCTTTGATTGACTCCCGATCTTGATCATATCCAGTAAAAAGGGTCCGCAATTTTCTGTGTGCAACTGCATTCCTACTTCAGCGACTTTTTGATCTGGAAGAAAGGGTAGAAAATTATGATAAAAAAACGGATCAGGACCTTGGGCTCCCATATGAAGGGATGCATAAGAAGTGTCCAACAAAGCTTTGTGCCCGAGATCGTGACAAAGTGTGTCGACGAAAATGATATGTGTCCAAATATTCGGCATACCGATTACCTCCGTATTTTTAGTTGAATAAATGACAGCGAAAAAAAGAGCCCATTAAAAGGCTCTTTTTTTACCACTTATACCCAAATGAGAGATCAAGCAATGTCAGATGATATGTACAAGTTGCTTGATAGACTTATTATACATAAATATCAGAATAATGTAAATAATCAGAATCGGGAAAATGGAAGGGAATTTGTCAAAATTAAAAGGGCTGTTAATGATTGTTCAAAAGATTCTTGATACAATGAATGAGGAAACAATGAACTGATAAAGGGAGGATTTCTATGGATTACCGTATTGAAAAAGATACTATTGGTGAAATCAAAGTTCCAAGTGAAAAATATTGGGGTGCTCAGACACAAAGGAGTAAACAAAACTTCCCGATCGGTGATGAGAAAATGCCGCGAGAAGTAGTGGAAGGATTCGCCATTTTGAAAAAGAGTGCAGCCAAAGCGAACGCTGCTTTAGGTTTATTGGAAGAAGAAAAAGCGGAAGCCATCGCATTTGCTGCTGACCAAATTCTTGCTGGTGAATTGGAAGACCATTTTCCTCTCGTCGTTTGGCAGACAGGGAGTGGTACCCAATCCAACATGAACGTAAACGAAGTTATTGCTTATGTTGGAAATCAGTGGTTGACAGAGCAAGGTAAAGAAACACGTCTCCATCCAAATGATGATGTCAATAAATCGCAAAGCTCCAATGATACGTATCCGACGGCCATGCATATAGCATCTGTAAGAAAGATTGAAGATGTCGTCTTGCCAGCTTTGATTCAGTTCAAACTGACTTTGAAAGAAAAAATGGAAGCGTTTAATGAGATCGTCAAAATCGGCCGAACCCACTTGCAGGATGCAACTCCTTTGACACTAGGTCAGGAAATCAGTGGCTGGCACCGTATGTTGGAAAAAACAGAAAAAATGTTGATTGAAAGTACGGAATATGTAAAAGAGCTGGCCATTGGCGGTACCGCTGTTGGGACGGGGCTGAATGCACACGAAGACTTTTCAGAGCATGTAGTGGCTCAAATTAATGAAGCTACAGGTAAAGGCTTCGTTTCTGCCCCGAATAAATTTCATGCACTTACCTCTCATGATGAACTTGTCCATACACATGGAGCATTGAAAGCACTTGCTGCGGATGTAATGAAAATTGCAAACGATGTCCGCTGGCTTGCGAGCGGTCCTCGTTGTGGCATTGGTGAAATAACGATTCCAGCCAATGAGCCGGGAAGCTCTATTATGCCAGGTAAGGTCAACCCTACTCAAAGTGAAGCTGTAACCATGGTAGCTGCACAAGTCATGGGGAATGATGCGACCATTGGTTTCGCAGCAAGTCAGGGGAATTTTGAATTGAATGTATTCAAACCTGTCATCGCTTATAATTTCTTACAATCTGCTCAACTACTTGCGGACAGTATCGTTTCCTTTGATGAGCGTTGTGTAAGCGGACTTGAGCCGAACCACGAGCAAATTGAAAAATATTTGCGTGATTCCCTGATGCTTGTGACAGCACTTAATCCACATATTGGATATGAAAATGCAGCAAAAATCGCGAAAACCGCATTTGAAAGAGACCAGACCTTAAAGGAAACCGCTGTTGAACTTGGTGTTTTGACAGAAGAACAGTTCGAAGAATACGTTGATCCTAAAGCAATGACGAAGCCGAACGCGAAATAATTTTATTGTTGTTAGCCAAATTAATTGTCTCATGAAAAATCTCCATTAATTTCCACTAATTTTTTTGACATAAAAATTAAAGGTCCGACCCATACTACAATTACACAGGACAGGAGGTGAGACACAATGGCTAACAACAACAGTTCAAACGAGTTGGTTGTACCTGGTGTACAACAAGCTCTAGACCAAATGAAATACGAAATCGCTCAAGAATTCGGCGTAGCACTTGGTGCTGATTCTACTTCCCGTGCTAACGGTTCTGTAGGTGGAGAAATCACTAAGCGTCTTGTACAAATGGCTGAACAGCAGTTCGGTGGACAACAACAAAAACGATAAATATTGTGAAGAAGGAGAAAGGGTGCGCCCTTTCTCCTTATTTTTTTGAAAGAAGTGGCTTTTTATGCAAGAATGCGGGTTGTGCAATGGCTGGGCTGAATCTGAGCGCCATTGCCCAAGATGTAATGGAACGATGATGGACCAGGGACGTGTAACAGATTTTCTTGATGATTACAGCCCCTATTTGGATCAGAAATACACAGATCTTGTTGATGGAGAGTCATATTCATCTGTGGCAGAGCAATGTGTCCATTTATTCGTTTGTGAAGACTGTGGATTAAATGACATCCAAACATGATGAAAATAACGCAGCCTCGAGGGAGGCTACTGAAAAACCTTTTTCAATCCAGAGTAGCTGTTAATGTTTGTTGTTGCTTCTCACGAATAGCTTGTCGGTGGATGCTTGCCCGCGGGCACGGCCTCAGCTAACTTGGTCAAGAAGATCACTTGACCAAGTGGATCTTCGGCTCGCGCTGTTCCCGCAGGCGTCACCACCGAACGCTCCTCATGGAAGCAACAGTCGCCCATCTAAAAAGAGTGATTTATAAAAAAATCACTCTGCGTGTACAAGGGCAGGTGGCGATATTCACCGCCGATATAAATCGAATGCTAAAGCACCTGGAGAGGAAGCCGGCCGAATGTTTCCTCGAAATAAAAAAGCCGAGTTGAACGATAAAATCGTCCTACTCGGCTTCTTCTTTGATGTATAACTAAGAAAGTTACAGTTCTTCAGTCGTCTCCTTCGAGGGGCTGCGTTTTTCTGAATTAATCTGGATCGACCATTTGAGTTCAATTATCGGATGCGTAACTCAGATTCTTTATCAAAGAAGTGGACTTTGTTCATATCAATCGCCAACTCAATGCGATCTCCCCCTTTTACATCTGAACGTGAGTCGACCCGGGCAATGAACTCTTGATCGTTAAGTTTGGAATATAGATACGACTCTGAGCCCATCAATTCCGCAACTTCAATATCTGCTGTGATTTTTTTATCTTGATTTGCATCAATGAAAACCGGCTCATCATGCATATCTTCCGGTCTTACACCTAGAAAGATATCTTTCCCGATATAGTTTTGTTCACGTAATGGTTTCATTTTTCCTTCAGGGACTGCAAGCTTGATCTCACCTAGCTCGACGTGGCCATCCGCTAATTTGCCATTGAGGAAGTTCATAGCAGGGGAGCCGATGAAACCGCCGACGAAAACATTTTCCGGCTTATCATACACTTCTTTTGGTGCTCCTACCTGTTGGATGATTCCATCTTTCATAACGACAAGACGTGTAGCCATCGTCATCGCTTCTGTCTGGTCGTGTGTAACGTAAATCGTCGTTGTTTGCAGACGCTGGTGCAATTTTTGAATTTCAGCACGCATTTGTACACGAAGTTTGGCATCAAGGTTGGATAAAGGCTCATCCATCAAGAAGACTTTTGCATCACGCACGATAGCACGTCCAAGTGCGACACGTTGTCTTTGTCCGCCTGACAGAGCTTTAGGTTTACGGTCAAGTAATGCTTCAAGACCGAGAATTTGGGCCGCATTGTTTACACGTTTCTCAATTTCACTTTTGTTCATTTTCCGGAGTTTCAAACCAAATGCCATGTTGTCGTAAACGTTCATGTGAGGGTAAAGGGCGTAGTTTTGGAATACCATTGCGATGTCACGGTCTTTTGGTGCTACATCGTTCATACGTTTCTCATCGATGGTAAAATCACCGCCTGTAATTTCCTCCAAACCGGCAATCATCCGTAACGTTGTAGATTTACCGCACCCGGATGGTCCAACGAACACAACGAATTCTTTATCGTTGATATGCAAATTGAAATCATCAACCGCTCTTACATTTTTATCATAAACCTTTTCAATGTTATTCAGTTTCAATTCTGCCATATAAATAGCCCCCTATGTAAATTTTGAAATCGCTTTCTTGATTGGTTTAAGTGTATCGAAGTTCACTATTCCGGTAAATGGACAAAGTGCACAAAAGTAGCTTAGAGGCTTTGTGCACTTTGTCGAAAGATCAGTGATCCATATTCAACAATGCGAGATAGGTAATGACTGCACCTTCAAATTGTTTCACATCCAGACCTGTCTTCTCAATGAACTTATCCACCCGGTATTGCAGGCTGTTGCGGTGCATATACAGCTTCTTAGCGGCAAGTGTGGTATTTGATCCAGATTCAAGGAAAACCCGGATCGTCTGCAGTAAATCAGTTTCCTGCTCGATCCCTTGAAAAACAGAGCGCTTGATATGCTGCCACTTATCCACTGAAAGAGAATCAAGGTAAATATAAGGCATGATATCAATATACGTGACAACGGATTCCAAGCGACGTTCTTTTGCGAGACGCGCCCCATCTTCCGACCATTCCAATATGAAAGGAGCATATTTCACATCTGAGGAGAACTCACTGATAAAGAACTGGATTTTCGTATAAAAATCACTCATTAATACATCAGGAATTCCTTCAAATGACAACGTTTCCTGTTGCTCTGAGAAAACCTCTTCTATAATGAAGCCATCTCGATCTGTTTTCCATAAAATCGGCATTTCTTGAGGGAAAAGGGATTGGAATGCTTCTTGGACAATTTCTTTATCTGTCGATGAGTCTTCAATGGAAAACAACACGAACCGATAAGAGTCAGGAGATTCGATTTCACCGTTCCATTGACCTTCCTGAAGTAACGAAGACCAGTTTTTTTCCCGGATAGTCATCGCAGGCTGGTCCAAAGAGACGGGCGTCAAAAACACGGAGAGCAGCTCGGTAGAATGGGCATCCAATTCCTCATGCCTGATCCCGATAGTCTCCATCTCATCAGTCTCAAACCATACATAGTCGGAAAATATTTTGTGGTCCTCAGGCTTCCTGGTAATGATTGATGGGTACATTTGCTTTAGCTGGTCTATGACTGTCATGAATCTCTTCCTTTTTGGTAGGATATTTACTATTATAGTAGTACAATGTAGAAATTCCGCAAAGCGGTGTATGTATAGAAATTTGTGCGTACAGGTGAAAGGGGTAAATAAATTGGACCATGTAAAAGATCAGAGTATTTATGGACCAGAAACGAAAAACCGCCTGAAACGAATTGAAGGACAAGTCCGAGGCGTTTTAAAGATGATGGATGAAGATAAAGATTGCAAAGAAGTCATCACTCAGCTTTCAGCAGCCCGTTCAGCAATGGATCGTGCCATTGGATATATCGTAGCAAAAAATCTGGAAGGTTGTATCCGGGACGCTCATGAAGAAGGCGAATCCGCTGAAGAATTGATCAACGAAGCCGTACAAATGATTGTCAAAAGCCGGTAGTATTAAAAGCGGATGCGCCCGGAAAGCCTCGACAAGCTTAAGAACAAACGTGCAGGGAAGCGACCTTCTTCCCGTAAGGTTTGGACTTAAGACCTCGAGGGGAGAGCCCTATCCACCTAAACCGAGTTCTGGCACCTTTTAATAGAGCTGATAAATAGTGGAGGGAATGCCTTCCATTAACAATCAAATGATAAAATTGAAAAGTATGAAAGCTGTCTCTGCAAGTGTCTGATCGACTATGCGGAGACAGCTTTTTAAATAGCTGCCAATGGCTTTATTGGTATCGGTTACTATCTTCTTCAGGTATTTCATGGCCTTCCCCGATTTGCTCTCTTCCATAAACCGGTTTTACAGTTCCTCCAGCCATTCCTTCATTGATCATGCGATCGACATCCACCTCAAACTTATCTTTTCCCTCCGGCGCCTGGTGCTTCTTCTTTTTAGGCATGCCTTCACCTCCTTTTTTCTCATTTTGCCCTGAAAATTGAAAAAGATGAGGGAAGAACATGTCATAAACTTGTCTCTCCCAAACATATTTATAAGAATAGAGGAGGGGATTGAATGCAAAATCAAAATCAGTCTTTTATCCAAATGTTAGCACAGGCGATTGAAAATGAATGGAACGCCAATGACTTTTACAAACGTTTAGGCGGGGACACAAGTAATCGTCTATTCCGTGATTACATCAAGCATGCAGAAGATGATGAGTTGAATCATTATCAAATGTTCCAGCACCTTTATTTTCAACTGACAGGTCATTACCATGAATTCGAGCCCGATCCTGTTTCCTATCGTTCATTTGAGGAAGGTGTCATTAAAGCGCAAAAAGATGAGTTTGAAGCAGCAGAAATGTACAGACAAATGTTGTTCATGATTCCGACTCCGATGGCCTACCAGCCTTTGTTCATAGCGATGACCGATGAGATGGAGCATGCAACCAGATTTGGAACGATATATGGACGCTTAAAATGAGCGTAGGGAGGTCCTGGATAAATCTGGACCTTTTTTGTTTTTCTGAGTTGATCGTGATGAAAGACCAACAGTAGCTTACTACTGCTTAAGATGCTTTTGTTGAATGTGGATTAGTTGTATCCAACTTCTGCAATCAGCTATTATAACTGCCTGTTATTGGCACAACATTATTATTTCAATTATACTTGGTACACCAAGATCAGAAAGAGGTTGTATCATGAATCCAGTTATGCTTATTTTACTTATGGTTGGGGTCGGTGCACTTATTGGTGGATTGACCAACTCGTTAGCGATTAAAATGTTATTTCGTCCATACAGGGCGATTCATATAGGGAATTACCGGCTCCCATTAACACCGGGGCTGATTCCGAAACGACAAAAGGAATTGGCTCAGCAATTAGGGAAGATGGTAGTCAATCACCTCCTTACGCCTGAAGGGATCAGGAGAAAGCTTGCTCACCCGGATTTTCAAAACCAAATGACAGGTTGGGCGCAAGAAGAAGTGCGAACAATGATTCAACAAGACAAAACAGTCGAACATTTATTAGAGTCCTTTGATATCGAGGTTACTTCAGACAAATTGAAAGCCAATATAGCCGAGTGGGTAGAAGGCCGCTATCATTCTTTTATTAAGGACTATCGCGGAATGAAAGTGGAAGAACTTTTATCTCTAGAGTGGAGAGAAAAGTCGGACGAGGGAGTCGATCAAGTTGCTGATCATATTCAGCAGAGTATCGAACAATATTTCCGGAGCACTGAAGGTAGAGAGAAGGTGGCTGCCTTAATCGACAACTACCTGGATAACCAGGGGTTTCTAGGTAACATGCTTACTTCCTTTATGGGTTCTGATGGCTTGACCGAACGAATTTATCCGGTTATTCTCCGTTATGTCTCTGATCGAGAAATGAACGAGTGGTTGAAAACGATGCTCCATACAGAAAAAGACAAGCTTATGCAGCAACCCATCGGCTTTTTTGAAGAAAAAGTAGGGGCAGAAACCATCAGTCATGTACTTGGACAAGCAGTAGCTAAATCACTGCCTGTCGAGGAATGGATGTCTCGATCCGTCGCTGAATGGTCGAAACCCTATGAGCAAAAAATCCTGCAAGAATTTGTGCCACTTATCGTTAAACAGTCAAGCGAAGTACTTTCATCAAAAATTGAAAATATGATGAGTACTATGCGATTATCTGAAATTGTCCAAGAAGAAGTGGAAGCATTTCAGGTCGAACGTCTCGAGGAAATGGTACTTGGCATTTCCAGGCGGGAGTTCAAGATGATTACTTATTTAGGGGCTTTATTAGGCGGTATGATCGGATTTTTACAGGCTATTATTGTGCTATTTTTCGGATAATGACCAATTCCTATACAGAGCTAGGTGAGTTTGTTATAGTGGGGGAGGAGTAAAAGAACGAAATCTTAGGAGGTTCTAATCTTTATGGCAAATCTATATGATTACGCGTATGATCTAGAAAAAGCAATCCGTAACAGTGAAGAGTTCAACGGGTTGAAGGAAGCATATGAAGCAGTTATGAATGACGAAGCTGCGAAGAAAATGTTCGACGATTTCCGTCAAACACAAATCACACTTCAGCAAAAACAAATGCAAGGTGAAGAAATTTCTGAGGAAGAAGTAGAAGAAGCACGCAAAGTCGTTGAACTTGTACAACAACACCCAGAGATCTCTAAGCTTATGGAAGAAGAACAGCGCCTTAACACAGTGATTAATGATGTAAGCAAAATCATCACTAAACCACTTGAAGAACTTTACGGTACCCCTGAAGAACCACAGCAATAATAGAAAAGTGAATGCGCCTTGCGTAAGTCGGGCGTTCCTGAACGACAAGAAAACCACCGGAATTTATTTCCGGTGGTTTTTATTGTATTCCGGAAATTTGATGATACAAGTTTAAAAAGATGTTGTGCATGATAGATAGGATTCTTTCACTGGTTAAAATCCACCTGATCCGTTTATGGAAATTGCTTCACGATACGTTTGTGCTTAAGCTTGTCGGAAGGGTCCGAGTCGCTTATGTTCGTCCAGCAGTGATTGTATTTTCTTTATGTCATTGGTATAGGCGGAGTGTATATTTTTTTGTCGAGGCATGCAGGAAAATGCCCTGGATTTGACGAAAGACAACAAAAGAATAATTTTTCCATTAAAGGGGAATGAACATGAAGCATTTTATTATCGAAGAAAAAGAGAATGTCGTCCACTTAAGGATAGCTCGTGGTGAAAAATATAATGCCTTGGATGGAGAGCTGTTGGAAGAGTTTGCTTCCGTACTTGAAACAGTAAAGGAAACAGACGCCCAACTCCTTGTTTTATCTGGCAAAGGAGATGGGTTTTGCGCTGGCGGAGATCTCAGTATGATGAAAGATTTCACAGACAGTCAAAAATATGATCAAGTGATGGATCATATAGAGAAAATTGTTACGACGATATATACAATGCCGAAAGTCGTCATTTCTGCACTTCATGGTCCTGTAGTAGGTTTAGGCTTGAGCATCGCCTTGGCTGCGGATTATGTAGTAGCCGAACCTGATGCCACCTTATCAATGAATTTCATCGGGATCGGGCTCGCACCAGACGGCGGGGGGCATTTTTGGCTGCAGGAGCGTTTAGGGACTCATCGAGCTAAACATTTTGCATGGGAAGGTCAGCAGATGAGAGCCAAAGAAGCTTATGATCATAAACTGGTGGATATCGTAGTCAACGGTTCTGTTTTTGAAGAAGCGGATCAAATCGCTCAAAAGTGGAGCAAACGTCCATTGAAATCTATGATCGCAACGAAACAGATTTACCATCAATATGGACTGGATCGATTGTTACAGTATCTGGCGAAAGAAAGGCAGGCACAGTGGCAGTTGCGCCAAACCAATGATCATATGGAGGGAGTTCAAGCGTTTTTAGAGAAACGAACACCTGATTTTCGGGGAGAATGAGGAAAGGTCGCGCAGTGTTGGCGCGACCTTTTTCAAAGTCCAAGAAATTCAAGACGATTGTAAAATGGTTCTATCAATTATCTGTGGAACAAAACGAGGTGGCCTTCAGGAGCAGCACATCGATGTGTATGCTCACCGTAACCCTTTTCTTCCAGTGTTTGAGAACCTATTTTTTTAGCTTCGTCGTCATTTTCAGCTTCGAATGATTCATCAAGTACATTTGTCCCGTCTTTTTCGAATACAGTTAAGTAGTATTTTTTCATCGATGTTCCTCCTTGAATGAATAGGTGTTCATTACACTACTTTTGTCATGAATGGTAGAAAATCCTGCAAGAATTAAATCTTTTTATTGAAAAACTTTTTAGACGTTGGTGTTTATATGTCCACTTTGTGATTTAGCAGTTATCTGTAAGGGTTGGTTTCGAGATTCCAAGGATAATTCGGGATGGAGGATAAGCGAATTATTCCCCAGCCAACCTGCGAAGGACCTGAATAGAATAATCCCGAAGCTCAAAAAAATGAAACGGACCACTGTTATAAGTCGTATAAGAGATGGTAAGAGAAGGGAGAGGAAAGAATGACGTTACGTTTAAAAGAAGTAACCAAGAAGTTCGGATCATTTACAGCAGTAGATCACCTGTCTATAGAAATTCCTGAAAAACAGATTTTCGGCTTTTTAGGAGCGAATGGTGCTGGGAAAACGACCACATTTCGGATGATCCTGGGTTTACTTGATCAAACAGGAGGAGATATTTCCTGGAATAATGGAAATATCGGGTATGGAGAAAGTCATCTTATCGGTTATTTACCTGAAGAAAGAGGGCTTTATCCAAAGTTGAAAGTTCAAGATCAGCTCGTTTATTTAGCAAAGCTGAGAGGGATGAAGAAAGCGGATGCCCTGAAAGAAATTGATGGGTGGCTCGAGCGTTTCAAAGTTCCTGAGTATAAGCATAAGAAAGTAGAAGAATTGTCCAAAGGGAACCAACAAAAAATTCAGTTCATTTCTGCTGTTCTACATAAGCCGAAATTACTGATATTGGATGAGCCGTTTTCGGGCCTGGACCCTGTCAATGTAGAAATGTTGAAGAAAGCAGTGGTGGACCTTAAAGAGGCAGGAACATCGATTGTGTTTTCTTCACACAGGATGGAGCATGTTGAAGAGCTTTGTGAGCATTTATGCATTTTACATCATGGGACCCCTGTGGTTCATGGAAGGTTAAAGGAGATCAAAAAGTCTTTCGGCAAAAAGAATATTCGTGTCCATGCTGACTTTGATACATCCTATCTTGAAAACATTCGTGGAGTAACGAAGTATAAACCTTTATCAGAGGGATGCGAACTCCAGATTGAATCAGAGGAGATCGCTCAAGATGTATTCGGAGAACTCCATGGAAAAGGGTTTGTACGAACTTTTGACCTCGAAGAGCCGACACTGAATGATATCTTTATCGAGAAAGTGGGGGCTTCTTATGAATAAGTTTTTCATTATGATGGCGCATACTTATAAAAACCGCGTCAAATCCAAATCGTTTATCATTACCACCATCATTACAATCGCTCTTATTATGGTTTTATCCAATTTACAATCCATCATAGAAACCTTCAGTGATGGGGAAGAAGAAAAGAAAGTTGCTGTCATAACGGAAAATGAAGGATGGCTCCAATCGTTACAACAGACGCTGGCTACGAATGATGATCTATCCATTGAAGCCTATGAAGGCAGCCTTGAAGAGGCGAAGGCTTCAGTAGAAGAGGGAGAGCACACTTCTGTAGTGCAGATAGAGGAAGGAGAAGAAGGGCTTCCTCAAGCGACGTATTATGCAAATCAAATCGCCAATACAGGGGATAGTGAACCTGTCCGCCAGGCTCTACAGCAACTGAAGGCTCAACAGGTGACACAGCAGGCGGATGTTGATCAAGAGACTCTCCAACAGATCTCTGCTCCTGTCAATTTCGAGCTGGTCGCTTTGGAAGAGAGTGCTAAGACTGCGGAGGAACTGAATCAAACACGTGGGCTTGTCTATATTATGTTATTTTTCATGTATTTTTCTGTCATCATGTATGGAAATATGATTTCAACAGAAGTGGCCACAGAAAAATCAAGCCGCGTCATGGAAATCTTGATCTCCAGTGTATCACCAGTCTCACAGATGTTTGCGAAAATCATCGGAATCGCCTTTTTGGGCTTAACCCAATTTGCCATCTTCATTTCAGTCGGATATTTCGGCATCCAGCAAAGTATGCAGTCAGGCGAGGGGTCCATGCTTGAATCATTTGGTCTCACGGAAGTTCAACCATCTACAGTTATATTTGCCGTTGTCTTCTTCTTGCTGGGGTACCTGTTATTTGCAACGTTAGCCGCAACCCTTGGTTCTCTTGTCAGCAGGTTGGAAGACGCTCAGCAAATCGTTGCGCCGATGATGATGTTGATCATCGCAGCTTTCCTTATTGCCATGTTCGGTCTAGGTGTACCTGATGCTAAATTCATTACGATAAGTTCCTACTTTCCATTCTTCACTCCTTTAATCATGTTCCTGCGGGTAGGTATGCTTGATATTCCGGCCTGGGAAATCGCGTTATCTATCGGTATTTTAGTCGCTTCTATTGCTTTGCTCGGATGGCTGGGAGCCAGAATTTATCGCGGAGGGGTCCTCATGTATGGTAAGTCATCGTCTTTGAAGGACTTGAAAACTGCATTGCAGTTATCTAAGAAAGAAAAAGGATGATAACGTTTCTGGCTATTCCTTTTTGAATTCGAGTACAAAAATAAAATGAACGACCACTTCAGCATTCCGACCAGTGTTCAGGTTGGAATGCTTTTTTTTAATGGCTTTGTTAAAGGTTGTTTTTCATATGAGAGTTATTCAATTATATGGCAGGATTCTTGAAGACACGATTTCGAGATGTTTGTGAGATTCTAGGGGCTGCGGGAAAAGGTTCGCGTTCCATGGGGCGGGCGCTGAGCCTCCTCGGACTTCGTCCTGTGGGGTCTCAGCTGTCCCGGCACATCCCATAGGAGTCTCACCGTTTCCCTCCGCCCCTTAGCCGTATTAAGCATCTCGAAATCGAATTGTACGCTATCCGACTGTTTAATGAAAGAAGAGGTGAGAAAACCTTCTGTAGAGCCTTTTCATTATAGATCCCTGTGCTGTTCGTCCGGCAATTTCGACATACTCATTGAAGTAATGGGGGATGGGAAGCTGCGAGACTCCTGCGGGAAAGGATAGACTGGCGAGACCCCACAGGGCGCAAGGAGGCCACTGAAGAAGTGCAACTTTTTGAGTTATGCAACAAATAAAAACGCCAGTTAGACGTTTTATTATTTCGATGAGACATTTGTGCTCTTATTCCTTGAATGCCTTCATTTACTGTGTGAATCATCTTACGTACAGATTTAGATCGGTAGCAAAACACTTCTTCAGGAGAAGAATGATTATAGCGAAATTCTTTAATAAATCAAAGAAAATCACTCTTTTTAGATGGGCCTCGTTGATTCCACGATGAGCGTTCGGTGGTGACGCCTGCGGGAACAGCGCGAGCCGAAGATCCACTTGGTCAAGTGCTCTTCTTGACCAAGTTAGCTGAGGCCGTGCCCGCGGCAAGCACCCACCGACAAGCGATTCGTGAGAAGCAACACCAAACTTTAACAGCTCCTCTAGATTGAAAAGGTTTTTTCAGTAGCTTCGGCGTTAGCCCGAGGAGGCTTGCCGTCTTCCCCGCGGAAAGCGAGTAGCTTCCAAGACCCCGTTCGCACTCCCAGATATCTCGGAACTGAGTCTTCCAGATAAGGGAGCTTATATCAAAAAATCAACACTGACATTTAACAGAGCCTTTAAAATAAATGTCTTTTTTTGTGGATATCATTCTGATTTACAAGTGAGCCTTATCGTCCAATATAATTCAAGTATGTTACGAACGTGCATTCGATTGAGGGGTTTGTTAAAATGAAGAAAACGAGAACGGAGGTGGGCCACATGAGCTCAGCAATACGGTTTATTCATAGTGCTGACTTGCATTTGGACAGCCTTTTCAAAACAAAAGGAGACTTGCCAGCAGCCTTACTGGAGAAGCTCCGTGCCAGTACTTTCGAGGCTTTTGATAGGCTCATAGAAGCTTGTCTCTATCATGAAGTCGACTTTTTATTGATTGCTGGTGATTTATATAACGAAGAAATGAGGAGTTTGAAAGCACAAGTGCATCTTCGGCGTGGATTTGAACGCCTCGAAGAGAAAGGCATCCACGTCTTTATGGGCTATGGAAATCATGACTACACCAAAGGAGCAAAATATCCGATTACTTTTCCAGACCATGTCCATATTTTTTCCGGGGAGACCGTGGAGTCCTTTGTTTATGAAAAGAAGGGCGAACAGCTGGCCCGCATTTATGGCTTCAGTTATGAGAATAGAGAAGTCCGGGGGCGTAAAGTGCAGGAATACCAGCCTGTGGGAAACTCTTTTTATCATATCGCCATGCTGCATGGGAGCCTTGAAACGAATACAGACCATGATGTATATGCCCCTTTTTCGATGGAGGAACTGAAAAATAAAGGGATGGATTATTGGGCACTCGGCCATATACATAAGCGCGAATCTTTATCTGATGATCCTCCGATCATCTATCCAGGGAACATCCAGGGACGTTCAAGGAAAGAGCCAGGAGAGAAAGGGTGTTACTTGATTGAACATCAAGAAGGCATCTGGACAACTGAGTTTCTTCCTCTTCACAGTTTCACGTACGAGGCAGCCAGAGCCTCTTGTGATCATATTGAAGAACCACAAGAGCTTGAAGGTGTACTGGAAGAAATAAAAAAACGTTTCCTAAAAACAGAGACCGCAGTAATGCTCACCATCACCTTGAGTTCGAAGGCAGGGAAGTTGAGGTACTGGTGGATGGAAGGGATTGTCCAGGAGTGGATGGATCTTGTGAATGAAGCAGAAGATTTAGATCGGCAGGATTGGGTGTGGGTGGAGCAAATAATCATCGAGGACCGTCCTGCATGGAATGAGGAAGAATTGGTAAATAGCCATCACTTCACTGGTGAGCTATTACGAACAGTGCATCAAGTCGATGAGGAGCAATTGGAAGAATGGCTGACTCCTTTATTTTCTCATCGGAAAGTATCGAAATATGTGCAGCCATTGTCTGAGGAGGAAAAGCAGGAGGCGATCGAAATGGCCAAGTCGCTGACTGTCGAGCGTTTATTAGGCAGTGAGGGGGGAAATCTTGAAAATAGCTGAGTTAAGAGTTCATGGTTTTGGAAAGTGGAAAGATTTTTCGATATCACCAGCCGCTAACAAGGTAAACCTTCTGATTGGTGAAAACGAAGCGGGAAAATCGACATTGTACCAATTCATTCTGTTTATGCTTTTCGGGTTGTCCCCGAAGCAAAGAGAGTTTTACCTACCTAAGTCCGGTGGTGCGCTCGGTGGGCGAATCCTTTTGAAAACCGAAGATTATGGGGATGTTTGGGTGGAACGGCTGCATGACCGTTACAACGGCCGGGCAGTATGTCGTTTAGAATCGGGCGAAGAGCGTGAGGAAGAATGGCTGCACCACCTCTTAGGAAGCACGGACAGGAAAGTGTATGAATCCATTTTCAGTTTTAGTGCAGATGATTTGCTGCGCTTACAAAATCTTACTGGTGACGAATTGGGAGAAGTGCTACTCAACATCGGTTTGACAGGGTCTGATCAGATATATCAAACAGAAAAATGGCTTGAAAAGCATATGGATGAACGGTTCAAGCCAAAAGGGAAAAAGCCTGAAATTAATGAACAAATCGAACGTGTTGAACGTTGGCACCAAAAGAAGCTCGCAGTGGAAAATGATGAAGAAGACTATGAGAGATTGCAAAAGGAAAAAGAGGAATGGATTCAAGATCTTGAACAAATAGAGAAAAATGCTACCGAAAATATCAATCGACTTCACAGGACGCAGCAAATACTGAAAACAAGACCCGTTCTCGTTCAATATCACCAAATGAAAGAAGAGGCAGAGAGCCTCGACTCCTCTTTGATATTTCCTGAGTCAGGCATCGAACGATGTCAACAAATGAAAGAAGCGATTCTTCCATTAGAATCTGAGAAAAAGATGTTAGCGAATAATCATGATGAATGGCAGCGCAAGTTAGAGGAGCTTCGAGAAGAATTGGACCATGAGGAAGAAGAAAAGGCCCGTCTTTTGTTGAATAAAAAAACGGACTATGACCAGGACGCTAATGAGTCAATTCAACTCACTAAGCAGGCCGAACGGACCCGTGAGCAATTGCAAAAGGACTTGAACCATATGGATGTTCCTATCGAAGAAGATGATTTGGATGATTATCCGCTTCCTTTCTACATAGAAGAAACGTGGAGGGACTTGAGAAGTGAATGGAATAATGTCAATCGCGAAGAAGAACATCTCCACGAACAGGAACTGGATATAGGCCGGGAGTTCGAGAAAATCGAAGCACAGCAGGCTTCAATAGAACATGAACAAATCAGTGAAGAACAGGTCAGAGTTTATGAAAGGCAAATAGAAGATGCATATCAGTCGGCAACAGCGCCTTCAGACAGGCAAATACGAACTTCTAGAGCAGATATGATAAAGCGTAGGAAGACCGGGGCAGCAGGGGCTGTCGGCGCTCTTGTCCTAGGTTTGATATTCCAGTCCTTCCTGCCTGGAATAGAAGTGGTCTTACTTACAATTCTTGCTACGGTAGTTTTTGCAGTACTAGCGTATAAAAGTCATATAACACTACAAGCACACACTAATTCTCAAGGAACACAAAAAGATGATCATGTCTCCTACCAAAACCTAGACAAGGCACGTAATCAGCTGCAAAAGTATGAAAAGCGTAAAACGGAGTTGGAACACCTTCATGATCAATGGAGACAATTAAACCAGGAAGAAATACGGCTGGAAGAGAAAAGGAACCATTTGAACCAAAGGAAGCTCAGATTTGAATCAGCAAAAGCTGAACAGGAGAGTCTTTATCCATTTCTGAAGTCGTTAAAAATCGATTATTGGGAAAAGTTATATCATTTATTAACACAAGCAAGGGAAAAGCGGGTGGAACACCATCGTATCGTGCAGGATCTTGAATTACACCAAGCCAGGTCAAATACGATTATAGAGGAAATGGAAGGGTTTTACCATCGCAACAATTGGGAATTCTATAAACGGAACGTAGAACTTCATTGGCGTGCCTTAATGAGCTGGCTGAACGAACAAGACAAAAAGAGAGAGCAATGTAAACAAATCAAAGAGTCTTTACATGAGTTAACTCGACAGGCCAAAGAAAATGAGATGAAACTGCAAACGTATATAAATAAAAGGGAGGACCTTTTTTACGAAGCCGGGGTGACTACTGAAGGTGACTTCTATCAGAAAGCACGGCAAGTGGAAGAAAAAGATCGTACCTTGTATGTGCTGAAGGATCTCGAACAACAACTGAAGGGGATGTTATCAGAGGAAGAACAAGAAGAGTTCGGTGTGTGGGAGCGAGTGGCGGATGAATCGGACCTACAAGCCCGACTTGATCATATTAAGAAAGAAAAGCAGCATCTGGAAGAAAAAAGAAGCAAAGCTCAGCAGTCTTTAGCGGATATTCATAGCAGTATCAGCCGCTTGGAAAATTCAGAAGAACGATCTGAAATCACTCATCGTTTTCAAATGGAAAAGGAACGCCTTCAAGAACAAGCGAAGGAATGGGCTAAGTATAGAGTTGCCCTCCAAATTTTAAGAAAAACGAAACAAACGTACAAGAAAAAATATTTACCTCAAGTCATGAGCGTAGCCGAAACACACTTCCTGAAGTTGACAAAGGGAAATTACAGCCAAATCCGGCTGTTGCCAGAGAGTGAACGGATCATAGTAGGCCACCATGATGGTACGATCTATAGCCCTGAAGAACTTTCACGGGGGACGAGGGATCAGTTGTATGTGGCTTTCCGGTTAGCTTTAGGAGAAACGATGGCAGAATCGATGCGCCTTCCATTTCTAGTAGATGATGCATTTGTCCATTTTGACCAGACACGCCTTCAAGTGATGTCAGAGATATTAGAGGAAGTGTCGACTCGCCATCAAGTGATATTATTTTCTTGGAGAAGTGACCTGCCTTCATTGTTTCAAAGCCCACAAGTACAAGAACTTCAATAAAATGATGGATAAGGTCGCAAATTATAAGCTTTAATGATAAAATGTTCTAAGATTACTTGAGGAATAAGCAAATGGAGGGTTTCCATTGCAACAAGCACACAAAGAAGATTGGACCAAATATGAAGAGACAATTGAACAATTCATCCAGGTGATTGCTAAAAATATGAATTTGTATGGGGTGACCCCTTCCATTGGGCGTCTGTACGGAGTGTTGTATTTTTCTGAAGATCCGATGACTTTGGATGATATGAGAGAAGCATTGGAAATGAGCAAGACCAGCATGTCGACAGGGGTACGGGCTCTGTCAGATATGAAGATGGTGGAACCTTCTTTTAAGAAAGGTATACGTAAAGACTTATACAAATCAGAAGAGGATTGGTATAAATCCTTCACGTCCTTGTTCGGCAGTCGCTGGAGGCATCATACTGAAACGAATATCGAGGAAGCAGATGAAGCTATCCAGGAGCTGTTAGAATTAAAAGAAGAGACTGCTGATGATAATTTGAAAGAAAAAATCAATCACGACATTGAGCGGTTAGAATATGCGCAGAACTATTATCGCTGGTTGATGAAATTCATTCATGTCGTTGAATCCGGTGAAATCTTCCAATATGTCCCTAAAGTCGAACAACAAAAGAAAAAATAAAGGAACTGTTCCTAATTCCAGACGCGGGCGCGCTATGTTTTACCGTTGTTGGAAAGGAGCAGTTTTTTTGTGTTCCATGGAGGCTTGTTCATATTTCTACGTTACTTCTCATAAGATAGTTACAAATGGAGTAGGGAGGATGCATCCATGATATTCGGTCTTCCGGTTTGGGTTTTCTTTTGTATCGTATTCATATTTGTTAGTGGGTATATGGCGATTCGTGCGATGAGAGCGGAACATCATTTAGAACAGGAGTTTATAGAACGTGAAGGACAAGTGTATTTGAAACGGATGGAGGAAGAGAAAGAACTCCGCGGAAAAAGAAAGGCTATGATGTCAGAATAAAAGCCAGGTGAGTGGCCTCACCTGGCTTTTTACTTGATTATTTTTCTTCTTTACTTTCTTCTTCTTTACTTTCTTCTTCTGCAGGTTGTTCACCTTCAGCAGGTTCACTGCTGAAAAGATCTTTGAAGTCTTCATCTTTCACATCAATTTCAGCATCCTGCATCAATTGATCCATTTTACTTTGAAGTTCTGCCTGATCGATCTTTTGGCTGATCAGTGTACGTTTGATTTCTTCTTTCGCGTCTTCATATGACTCTACATCTTCTGTATCGCGCTTATCTGTCACTTTGATGATATGGAAACCGAACTGTGTTTGAACAGGGTCACTCACTTCACCAGCTTCAAGACTGTAAGCAGCATCTTCGAATTCCGCAGCCATTTCGCCAGGTCCGAACCAACCGAGTTTACCACCTTGTTGGGCAGAACCGTCAGAAGAGTATTCACTAGCTAATGAAGCGAAGTCCTCACCATCCTCCAGCTTCTGTTTCACTTCTTTTGCTGTTTCTTCGTCTGAAACTAGAATATGACTTGCTTGAACTTCCGTCTTCATGCGTTCGTAATAATTTTTCATTTCTTCTTCAGATATTTCAATATCTTCAGAAGCTGCTTTTTCTTGCAGCAGGCTTAGGCGAATAGTTTCTTTGAATTCATCTTCATTAGAAAAACCGCTTTGTTGAAGGACCATTTCGAACTGATCTCCATATTGCTCTTTTAATGATTCTACTTCTTTGTTCACTGCTTCATCAGAGACCTCGTATTTATCTGAAAGGACTTCTTTCATTACGAGTTGTTGAAGGATCTGCTCCCCATGCTTGGCCTTCAATTCCTGATAGAACTCTTCTTTCGTAACTTCTCCACCACTAGTCTCGACAACCGCTTCTGATTCATCTGCATTCGATGAACAAGCAGATAGTGTGAATACGCTTGCTGCAAGTGCAGCTGTAATGACCAATTTTTTCATATTCCTGACACTCCTAAACCTTATTGTATTTTACATGACGTAGAGATTTATTTAACAGCCCATGAGTTAATATAACATATTTTGCCTCGTTTGTTCTATATTGTCCTGTGGAACCAGATAAAGTTAAGTGAAAAAAACAGGCCGGTTTAGGAGCTTGGCAACCGGCCTGTTCGCTTAAAGTGTATTAAGGACTTCCACGTATGATGAAATGAGTAAGATCGTAATCAGCACATTTATAGTTCGGAAGACACGTGTTTGCTTTTCAGTCGACATTTTCGTTTTTGAGCATAAGGAATGTGTGAGTAAGTTAAACACAAATAAAATGACGAGAGCGTACAAGCTGAATCCAAATGCCATATTGAAGAACCTCCTTTATTCCCTATGAAACTACTCTATCAAAATTTAGGTGAATTGAACAGAAAAACATCGTCCCTATGAAAAAACAGCGTTCATCGGAATGAACGCTGTTCAAGGAATAGTTTAATCATAATCTAAGCTTTTGGTTGGTGGATCAAGATATCGTAACCCTCTTTTGCATTTTCGATCAAGCATCTTTTCGGCGCTTTGGCAAAATAGTTCAGATAAAGGAAATCTGAAAAAGAAAGACCGAGATTCACTGATGCAAAGAGTACGAGATAGGCAAAATAGTTAGGGAAGACATAGCCCATGACGAGTGCTGGGAGAGTGATCAACATTGTCGGCGCTAAAGCCATTAAGATCGATGTCTTCTTAGAAAGTTTAGATTTGCATTGGTAAGTGAACGTTGGTACAAAACGCTTTCTGAAGTTGAACTTCACGCGCAGCCGTTTATAACTAAGCATCAATGGAAGCATATGCATTAGTCGATGCATAGCTGGCAGGAAGAACAAAATAATCAACAATGGAAGGAATCCGTGATCTTTCATGTCGTGCGTTCCATGGAGCATTGAAAACGGAACGTACAGAATCAAAAAGGATAGCAATCCTGTTAAAAAAGACATAAGATAGATACGATTCAGACCGAATTCTTTATTGATGTTGACTGTTTTCCAGCAGTTCATCATAAGAATCCCCCCTCACTACAAAAAATACTGTAAATTTATTTAGAATACCGATATGATAGTAGTACATTACAAGTTTGAATTGGTTGGCACAAGAGGAATAATAGTATGTTTAACAGGAAAAAGCAATAGGTTTTCTGTAAAAAAAATATTTGTATCGTAAACTTCTGAGAATGGCAGAAGAAAACCTTGATATGACAAGGGTGATGCCCTGGCAATGGGGGGAAGATTTTGAAGAAGGAAAATCAATGTGAACAGTATTCATTTCAGCTCAAGCTTTTGATGAATGTAGAGGAAATGAAGAAGTATCCATTTACAAAAATGGTCATAGAGAAGGGCATGACTGAGCAGGAGTACAATGAAACCCTGGGCCTGTTAGAATTATTGGATGATACATATAAAGAGGAGCTTGAATATGGCTTGATCGACCATTCTTCGTTGTTGCTCCATTATGCGGGGATGTTGTGCAGCAAACTACCTGTGGAAGGTTCTCTGCAAGCATTGGAGGGAGAGGGGCTTTATCCAGAGCTCGCAAAAAAATTATTACAACTGAAAGACATATAAAAAACCCTTTCCGAATGGGCGGCCACGGAAAGGGTTTTAGTTATTCGTTAACAAATTGGTCTTCCGTTAAAGATATCAGGAAGATTTTGTTTTCTTTTTATAACTTTCAATATCAGTCGGTTGACTGATAGTAGCTTCTTCTTCGATGTTTTCTAACGAACGTTCAAGGATTTCCATATATTCGTCTCCATAAATCTCTTTGATAAGGGCAGATAAGTCCAAAAACTCAGGTAATTTTCCGTACATTTCGGTCATAGGCATGACTCCGCGCAGCACTGAGTTATCCTCAGGGTTATATTCATTCAGCGTTTCTTCTAACAATTCAACCCCTGATTCAGTCAGCTCAACATACGTGTTTCTTTTGTCGTTTTCACGTTTGGAAAATTGAAGAAGACCACGGGCCTCCATCTTTTTGGAAAAATTGAAGGCAGTAGATACATGCATGACTCCATATTTAGAGATTTCTGAAATGCTTGCACCTTTCAGGTGGTACGCAATCCATAAAATATGGTGTTCATTTATGTTCAACTGGAAAGGTTTAATCCATTCTTGCCAATCTTTTTCGATGGCTTTCCAAAGCGCTTTCGATAACTGGGCCATTTTATGGCTATAGAAAATAGCATCTCGCTTGGAAATCTTATCCTTCATTTCATCTCACCTTCTTTAGATTTTGTCTTACTTCCCATTGTGACAGGTTTGCCTCGAATATGAAAGGATTAATGGGTTTATAGTCAAAGTTATTCCTGCCTGCTGACTGTTATATGAACCTTATTAATATTATCAAGAAATAATTTGCTGGAATAATAAAGATAATGTTCTTAAAAAACAGATCTTCTTTCCCCGGAGGTACGCTTTCGTAATGATAGAAGAAATGGGGAGGGGATTTGTGAGGCATCTAATGGTTTGAGAGCCTAAGGAAATAGTGAAGGAAGTTTCAGGGGCTCAGAGGGGGGTTAGAACCAATACCGGGAAAGAGGAGTGGGCTAAGCAGAACGTGTTTGCATATGGCCGTGCTTTATAATGATGATAATTAATGAAAACGGATGTACCTATTTAGGTGCATCCGCATGGGGGGTTACTGGGTTGAAGAGTGATGGTCAGGGTCTAATTCATAAAAAGCTTTTGCAATCATTTCATGGAACTGTATCATATCTTCCATTCGTTTATATAAATTATTCGCCAGTTGCATCTGATTATCTTTCGTGAAGTCTTTGTATTGGACCTCCAACTTATCCTCCATCGATTTCAGCGTTTCTTTTTGTTCATCTGCAGCGATTTGCCACTTTTGTATATAGGAAGACATGAAATTTTTATATAAATTTTCATTTGCTTGATAGAGGTCTTTCCGGAATCCTTTTTTCCACACACGTTCCACTAACCCTTGTTCCAGAAGCCCGCGGACTCCAGTGCTCATAGAAGTTTTACTTTTTCCTAAAGCTTCACTCATATCATCTAATGTCATTGGATCTTTATGAAGATATAACGTGACGAATAATCGTGCATCTGCTGGTGTAAGGCCGAACATTTCTAGGGTTTTGGAAAACTCATGCATGACTTTTGTATGAATATCTTCGAGTGTGTGGTGATCTGTTAATACCATAAGATCCTCCTTCTATTTATTGCTAAGACAACATTACTATAAATGGAATTTTTATAAAAACAGAGGAAAGGGTAGAAAAATGTCGATATTTAATGAAAAAAGAAGCATACCATCACTTTTATTCTGTACAGTTTAAACTGTACGTAAATTTTATTCTTAAATTTAAGTATTTATCGTTTGAACTTTGTGTTACAAATGAGTTACAGTATGTAAGGTGATTGATTGAGTACGGAAATAAAAAATACAAAACGTACCATAATAAACAAAAAAGAAGAGGTGAGAGACGTGCCGATCATTCAAGTGGAAAACTTGTCTAAAATATTCGGTAAGAATGCCAGGAAGGCAACCAAATATTTAGATGAAGGTTTATCAAAAGATGAGATATTAGAAAAAACAGGGAATACAGTCGGAGTAAACCGTGCGTCCTTTGATGTAGAAGAAGGAGAAATCTTCGTAATCATGGGACTATCAGGAAGTGGTAAATCCACGCTTGTCCGATTGATCAACCGATTGATCGAACCAACAGAAGGCAGTGTTCTGATTGATGGACAAGATCTTGCGAAAATGGATAAAAAGAGTCTTCGGGAAGTCCGTCGTGAAAAACTGAGCATGGTCTTCCAACGTTTCGGTTTATTTCCGCATCGTACCGTGTTGGAAAATGCTGAGTTTGGCTTGGAAGTTCAGGGCATTGATAAGGAAAAGCGCGGAGAAAAAGCGAAAAAGTCTCTGGAAATGGTTGGGTTAGGTAATTATATCCACCAATTTCCCGGGCAGCTCTCCGGTGGTATGCAGCAGCGTGTCGGTTTGGCCCGTGCTCTAGCCAACGATCCTGAAGTATTGCTGATGGACGAAGCGTTCTCTGCATTGGATCCGCTGATCCGTAAAGAAATGCAGGATGAACTTCTGGAGCTTCAAGAGTCAATGAAGAAAACGATTCTGTTCATCACCCATGACTTGGATGAAGCTTTGAGAATAGGTGACCGAATCGCCTTGATGAATGATGGACGTATCGTTCAAATTGGTACTCCTGAAGAAATTCTAGTGAATCCAGCAAATGATTATGTTGAGAAATTCGTTGAAGATGTGGACCGTTCCAAAGTCTTGACCGCAGAACATGTCATGAAGCGTCCTGAAACAGTGGATGTTGAAAAGCATGGGCCTAGAACAGCTCTTGAGCGTATGCGTAAAGAAGGTCTTTCAAGTATCTATGTAACAGACGCGAAACGTAACCTGCATGGTTTCGTAACCGCAGATGACGTCTCGAATGCTGCGAAACAGGAAATGAAGGATCTTAAAAGTATTCTGCGTACAGATGTACCTAAAGTACAGCAAGATACACCAATGCAAGAGATTTTCGATATCATTCACGATGCTCCGGTCCCAGTAGCGGTCGTAGAAGATGGCAAGCTGAAAGGTATCATTGTAAGAGGAGCAGTAATCGCGGCATTAGCTGGAAATGAGGTGAATTTAAATGGGCTTGATTCCTAAAATTCCTGTAGCAAAATGGATTTCTGATGCAACAGATTGGACGACAGATACTTTCGGATTCTTGTTTGATTTTATTAAAAATGATTTCGGTGATTTCATTGAAATCGTAGCAGAAGACTGGTTGATGAATATACCGATCTGGTTGTTCATCTTGGTTATTGGTGTGCTTGCCTTCTTCGTATCTGGTAAAAAGCTTGGACTGACCGCATTTTCTGTAATTGGTCTATGGTTCATCGCTAACCAGGAGCTTTGGAGCGAGCTGATGAACACATTTACACTCGTTATATTTGCCAGTTTGATTTCCGTAGTCATCGGTGTTCCATTCGGGATTTGGATGGCTAAAAACAAGATGGTGGAAAAAATTCTCACTCCGGTGTTAGACTTCATGCAGACAATGCCGGCCTTTGTTTACTTGATCCCGGCTGTTGCATTCTTCAGTATCGGTATGGTGCCGGGTGTATTCGCATCTGTCATTTTCGCAACACCGCCAACCGTACGTTTTACTAACCTGGGAATTCGTCAGGTCGCACATGAATTGATTGAAGCATCTGATTCATTTGGTACGACAGGCACACAGAAATTGTTCAAAGTTCAATTGCCGATGGCCAAGAAAACTATCATGGCCGGTATCAACCAAACGGTCATGCTCGCTCTTTCTATGGTTGTTATTGCATCTATGATCGGTGCGAAAGGTTTAGGACAAACGGTAATCACCGGTCTTCAACGTGCCGAAGTAGGTACAGGCTTCGTAGCTGGACTGGGAATCGTAATCTTGGCCATCATAATCGATCGTTTTACACAAAACCTGAATACTCAACGCGGGGAATAATGTGAGTCGTTAGAAAAGGACCGACATGGTCCTTTTACTATAAATATATTTATCAAAGGGGAGAGCTTTACATGTTTAATTTAAATTGGAAACGTTTCGGCATGGTTGCTGGACTTTCTTTAACACTTGTTGCTGCAGGTTGTGGCTCATCAGAGGATGAAGGGAATGAAACTACAGGCGATAGCGAAGGTGGAGAGTCTTCTTCTGAAGAAGTGAACTACGGGGAAGAACTTAATTATGAAATTACTGGAATTGAAGCAGGCGCCGGTGTTGTAGCTACAGCCGAAACTGCTGTAGAAGAATATGAGAACTTGAGTGGTTGGGAAGTTTCCACATCATCTTCAGGTGCGATGGCTACAGCACTAGGTGAAGCGGTTGAGAATGAAGAACCGATCGTTGTTACTGGCTGGACACCACACTGGAAGTTTGCCAAATATGACCTTAAATATCTTGAAGATCCAAAAGAAGTATTCGGTGGCGAAGAGCAAATCAAGACAATGGTCCGTCAAGGTCTTGAAGAAGAAAAGCCGAACGCTTATAAAATTTTAGACCAGTTCAACTGGGAAGCTGCTGACATGGAATCTGTAATGCTTGAAATCACAAACGGTACAAGTGAACAAGAAGCAGCGCAAAACTGGATTTCTGAAAACCAGGACAAAGTGGATGCTTGGACAGAAGGTACAGAAGAAGTAGACGGTACAGAAGTTGAACTTGTTTATGTAAACTGGGATTCTGAAATTGCTTCTACAAACGTAATTGCAGAAGTGATGAGAGAGCAAGGCTTTGATGTAACGATTACACCACTGGACAACGGCCCAATGTGGGAATCAGTTGCTTCCGGTGAAGTTACAGGTATGGTAGCTGCATGGTTGCCAGGAACTCACGGTGATCTTTACGAAGAACATAAGGACAGCCTTGAAGACCTAGGTGCAAACCTTGAAGGTGCGAAAATCGGTCTTGTCGTTCCAGAATACATGGATGTTGATTCCATTGAAGATCTGAAACCAGCTGAATAATTTATACAAAAAAACGAGCAAGGGGATCCTCCCTTGCTCGTTTTTTTATTACCTGACCATGGATGGCAAAGTTATTTTGCTTTGAGTATAAATAGACTAGACTTAAAGTGACATATAAGAGGGGATAGCGCATATGGTTTTAAGGACAACCATAAAAAAACCCGCACAACGGCGGGTTTTTTAATAAATCATTTATTGGTGATTGATTACTTCATGGTTCGGCTGGGTGTTATGATCTTTTTGTTCAGCTTTTGCTTTCTCTTCAAGTTCTTTTAGGCTTTCTTCAATCTGTTCCAAGTATTTTTGGATGTTTTTTTGGTGGGGTTCCACGGTGCTCTTCCAGCTTTCAATAGAGCTTTTCACATCTTCAGAAAGCTCTTTAATAAGCTCTGCACCTTCTTTGGATGTTTGGGCAATTTGATCTTTCAGCTGCATGCCGTCTTCTTTCAAACTGAGGACAGTATTTTTCAAATTCTCACTTTTCAGTTTGGCATTTTCTCTGAAATCACGTCCTGAAGAAGGAGTGCTCAATAAAGTGTAGGCTGCACCTGTGACGCCACCTACAATAAACCCTAATACTAATGATTTTCCGTTTGGCATAACCAATCTCCTTTCGAATCCATCTCATATTTGTATTTTCTCTTAATATGTATGAATCAAACCTCAAAAACAATAAAAAATGATTTTCAATTAGTAAAAGTAAACCAAAGGCACTACAGTTTTGTAGTGCCTTTGGATTAGGTTTCAATCAGCTTCTGTGGCAACCGCCGGAGAAGGCTGGGCCACTTTCGCTAAGGATGTTCGTTGCAGTATTTTGCTTGCAATTGGATACATGATGGCTACGAAGATGAAGTTGAACGCTGCTGCCGGTAGAACTACCGTAGCGAACATGACACCGAAGCTTGCTTCCATCAATCCGATGATATATAAAACCACGCTTAAGAATATGGAACCGCTGATCATCGTACCGATTGCAGCTAATACAGGCTGGGTGAATTTATATCTGGAAAGCTTCTTAGTCAACAGAACAAGTCCGAAAAAAGCGAAGGCTGTCAAAGGCTTGTCTATGATATTTGCCAGTTGCCCTCCCGGAACGGTCGTGGTCAATGCAGCGATGAAACCTGTAGCTAATGATAATAACAAAACATAAGGTGCCTTAGGGAATAGTGTAATTCCTAAGAACATCATCGCAAGCATCATATCCGGACGCATTCCAAAGAAGAATGGGGGCGCGACAGTGTGAAGAACTGCTCCAATCCCTACTAACAAAGATAACATGACTAATACTCTAATATTCATTTTACATCTCTCCTCAACTATACTGGGCTCTACTGAATTTACGTTCCAAACGTGCCCTCATGACCGTTTGCGGACGCATAAAGATATTATAGCAAATTTTCCTTCATAAAATCAAAACAATCGGTCAGCCGGGAATGTTTTGATGAATCTCCCCTGCGATGGCTTGTAGATCTTCAGGAGAATATTCATCAGCATGAACTTCCCACTTCGGATTGAATCCATCCTCATTACCATATCGGGGAATCAGGTGGATATGTAAATGGAAGACAGACTGTCCAGCTGGTTCCTCATTGTTGTTCAAAACATTCAAGCCTATTGGTGCATAGGTCTGTTTAATTGCATTGGCGATTTTAGGAACTTTTGCAAATAGTTTCTCTGCCGTTTCTGGATGTGTGTGATAAATGTCTTTAGAGTGCTGTTTCGGTATCAGAAGTGTGTGTCCCTTGGTCACTTGGCTGATGTCCAAAAAAGCATATACCTCTTCGTCTTCGTAAACTTTCGCTGATGGTATTTCACCATCAATGATTTTACAGAAAATGCAATCCTCTGCCATACTCAAACACTCCTTCCTCTTTATTAGCATTGTACCATAATAGACGAGGGGAACTCGATGATCTTGTCCTTCTAAAAGTGTATCCGAGGTTGAAATATGATAAAATTTGTGAAGAATGGATGTTCAAGAAAAGAGGGGTAAACATGCAGTCTTTATTACATATCGAAGATCTCCACGGGGGATATACACATAAAAACGTCTTACACGGAATATCGTTCAATGTTCAGCCTAAGGAGATTGTCGGTTTGATCGGCTTGAATGGTGCAGGTAAAAGTACGACAATCAAGCATATCATCGGCATGATGCAAGCGAAAAAAGGCCAAGTGTCGATCAATGGCACTTCTTTTGAAGAGAATCCGGAGGTTTACAGGCAACAGCTCGGGTATATACCGGAAATGCCGATTTTATATGATGAGCTGACTTTATACGAACATCTTCATTTGACAGCAATGGCCTACAACATACCACAAGAAGTCTTTAAAAAGCGGTTGGATCCTTTATTAAAAGAGTTCCGCATGGAGAAGAAGCTGAAATGGTTCCCGGTTCATTTTTCCAAAGGGATGCGGCAAAAGGTAATGATCATGTGTGCTTTCCTCATTGAACCAGAGTTGTATATCGTAGATGAACCTTTCGTAGGATTGGACCCACTAGGGATTCAGTCGTATTTGCAGATGATGGATGATATGAAAGAAAAGGGTGCCGGAATCCTGATGTCTACCCACATCTTAGCGACCGCAGAAAAATATTGCGACCGCTTCATCATTCTCCACGATGGGGAGATCCGGGCAAGGGGGACGCTTGATGAATTACGTCGTTCTTTTGGAAAGCCAGGAGCTTCGCTTGATGATATTTATGTGCAGCTGACGAAGGAAGAACACTATGATTAATTCCAGAGAGTTTTGGACACGTCGGTTTTCCGAACATATGAAAGAGACAAGCCGTTATTTGAAGTATATTTTCAATGGTCACATCGCGGTGGCTATGCTTTTCTTTATATCAGCACTTGCTTACTATTACCAGCAATGGCTCCAGGATTTACCAGAGGACTTTCCAACTGCGTGGATCATTGCGGCCGCTTTCGGATTTATGGCAAGTTACAGTCCTGTAAGAACTTTACTGCAAGAACCGGACTTAGTTTTTTTACTGCCAGCTGAATATCAGCTTGGTGATTACTTTAAACGGTGCCTGTATTACAGTTATTTCGTACAACTTTATGTGATTTTTCTTATTTCGGCCTCGTTGGGCCCGCTTTATTTCGCCTCTTACCCACAGCTTGGGACACAGCATTACCTCATGATGATCGGGATTGTTCTCATTGTGAAGGTTTGGAATATGATTTCGAACTGGTGGATGCTGAAAGAGAGAAATCCACGTACACGGTTTGTGGACCAAGTCGTCAAAGCTCTCCTGAATATTGCTATTTTCTACTTTTTAGCACAAGGAGAGTGGATTTTTGCTAGTATTATTACGGTTCTTCTGGTCGGTGTCGTCATGTATACTTACACACTGGCAAGGCGAAAAGCCGGACTAGCCTGGGATTTACTAGTCGAAAAAGACCAACAGCGAATGAGGACGTTTTATCGTATTGCTAATATGTTCACAGATGTCCCGCATTTAAAGAATACAGTCAAAAAACGTCATGCTCTTGTTACCGCCCTTGTCAAGGGAATGGCGTATCGCCAAGACCAGACTTTTGCTTATTTATATAGAATTACTTTCATACGCAGCAGTGACTATTTAGGGATGTACCTAAGGTTAATCGTGATTGGTGGACTCGCGATTTGGTTTGTGCCTAACATATGGGTTAAAATTTCATTTGCAATTTTATTCCTATATCTAAGTGCATTCCAAATGATGACGTTATGGAATCACCACCGTACGATCGCCTGGCTTGATTTATATCCTGTGAAGAATGAGTGGAAAAAGAAAGCATTGCTTACATGGCTTCAACAAATCATGTTTTTCCAAACTTTCTTGTTCGGACTGCTTTTTCTTGCCCAGTGGAACTTGCTTGGTCTTGTAATCGTTTGGATCGGTGGTAGTGTCTTCAGTTATTTATTCATTCAAAGCTATGTGAATCAGAAATTGACTTGATAGAAATATCAGGGGAGGCTGGATGAACAGCCTCTCTTTTTTATAAAGGCTTTGTTAAAGGTTGTTGTTGCTTTCATATGAGAGTTATTCAGTTAGAACAGTGTTATGGAAGACTCGATTCCGAGATAATCAGGATTCGTTGCCATGTTGACCCTCAGGGTTGGTTGGGAAGCAACTCGTCTAGCTCCATCGTCCAGACACTCGCGTCATAAGCAGAATAGCAATGGAATGAAAAGACACATTCCGTTGCTATTCTGCTTATGCCAGTCGTGTCTACCGGGACGATTCTGCATTTGAACACTTTCCTGTGGGGGACCTGGCGAGCTTCCTCGGGCTACCGCCCTGCGGGATCTCGCCTATCTCCTTCTCCCACGGGAGTCTCGCAGCTCCCCCACCAACCCATTCTGATATATGTGAGAAACGCCCCCCCTTACTCAGGAGGATTGTCTTCACTATCCTTGTGCTTTAGTGATAAAACGTTTTATATCAAGCTTCCATAATCAGAATGCCTTCCTTGGAATTGTCAATCCACTACTCCCCTTAAGCTCATAGATGCTAATTCCCGCAGTAGTTTCGAGACCCCTATATGGTAAAGGGGCGGAGGGAAACGGTGAGACTCCTAACTTGAAAGCGAAAGTGCCTTGATAGGCGGCGTATGGACTGGACTTTCAAATGTGGAGGTGTCTTGTTCAGCCTCGACAAGCTTAAGGACAATCATTACAGGAAGTGTTCTTTTTTCTGAAATGACGAGTAAAGAAGTTCGGTTAAGTTCGCAACGTGCTGTTGCAACACCGAACGACCTACATCCTGCAAGGCCTAAGACCTCGAGAGGCTGGACGCCGAAGCTAGCCTAGAGCTGGAGGAGATAAAGGAAACACGAAGAGCATAGCGATTCGGTGTTGACTTATCGTACAGAAGCGAGGGAAGTCTCACTAGCCGCTAGGTAATGGAGCTGTATAACACATGTGTAGGTTTAAGTTTTCCAACCAAAATTCGGCCTCCAATGGTTAAGGACTGGGATGTGCGGGTCAGCTGAGACCCCACAGGGCGATGTAAGACCACTGAAGAACTGCAACTTTCTGAGTTATGCATCAAAGAAAATCACTCTTTTCAGATAGGCCTCGTTGCTTCCACGAGGAGCGTTCGGTGGTGACGCCTGCGGGAACAGCGCGAGCCGAAGATCCACTTGGTCAAGTGATCTTCTTGACCAAGTTAGCTGAGGCCGTGCCCGCGGCAAGCATCCACCGACAAGCGATTCGTGAGAAGCAACAACAAGCTTTAAAAACTCCCTCTGGATTGAGAAGGGTTTTTCAGTGGCCTCGACGAAGTAAAGTGCGAGGAGGCTCAGCGCGCCCCATGGAACGCGAACCTTTTCCCGCAGCCCCTAAACTCATTGAAGTCTCGAAACTGAGTCTTACACAATAGGGAGCTTCCAAAAATCAACACTGACATTTAACAGAGCCTTTATAAATGGACGAAAATAACTCTAAATCCACGTAAGCACACAATAGGAGAGTTCTTTACTTTTGCAGAATCGATCATTAAGGAGGAAGATTCATGACATATGAAGAGACAGCGAAAAAAGAAGCATTACGCTGGAGTAAGTCATTAGATAAGCGGGTTTCAGTCATACAGCGAACGTCTAAAAGGTTTCAAACATCGATCAATGAAAAAATCCCGGATCGCGTGCATGGGGTGGTGACAGAAAGCGTTCGTTCTATGGTAGAAATAGCGTTAACTTCATCTGAATATATCAGGCCGATAGAAGTGGACTCTTCTTGGACATTTGAACAACGTGAAGAAAAGGTGAGGGAACTTATAAAGCAGTATAAGCGTACGGCTTCATTTGAAGGAGCTGGGACTGGGCTTGGTGGATTTTGGCTAGGTTTAGCAGACTTTCCTCTTCTTCTTAGCATTAAAATGAAGTTTTTGTTCGATGCAGCACAAATTTATGGTCTTAACGTGCACTCTTACCAAGAGCGTGTTTATGTATTGCATGTATTCATGCTTGCTTTCTCGAGTGATGAAGCACGTGGCGGTGTGAAAGAGAAGGTGTTGAATTGGGAAGAACTTTCTGTTTCTGAGAAAAATGTAGACTGGAAGACGTTACAAATCGAATATCGGGATACGCTGGATTTTGTGAAGTTATTCCAGCTCTTACCGGGGATTGGAGCCGTTGTCGGCTATGTCGCTAATGGAAGGTTATTGGGACAATTAGGAGAGACGACAATCCAATCTTGCCGTCTCCGGTTTCTTTAAGAATTCATATGCTTTTCTTGGTAACTGATGAATGCTTGCAGCAATGTTTTTGCTGCATGCGGAAGAGCCTTTTCATCAAAGTCAAACTTAGGATGGTGGTGAGGGTAGTAATGATCAGGAATTTGAGCGCCTGTAAAATAGAAGGTACCAGGCTTTTCCAATAAATAATAGGCAAAATCTTCACCGGCCATCACGGGCTCGATTTCTTCGGTTCTCAACGAAGGGTCCGCGTGGTGGGCGTCTTTTAAGATCAACTCTGCCTCTTCAGGGTGATTTTCCACTGGTGGATATCCTTTTTCATACAAGAAGTCATACTCCGCATCATGACCCGTGCAAGTTCCTTTGATGATCTTCTCCATCTCATCGATGATTAATGTTTGTACTTCTGGATCGAATGTGCGGACGGTTCCTGTCAATTTCGCAGAATCTGCAATAATATTGAATGTCTGACCAGCTTCGAATGTGCCGACTGTCACAACAGCTGTCTTCAAGGGATCGATTCGCCTGCTGACCACTTGTTGAAGTGATGTGACAAGTTGCGAAGCGATGACGATAGCGTCTTTGGTCTGGTGAGGCTGGGCGCCATGACCTCCCTTCCCTTGGATAGTAATTTCAAAGCGGTCAGCCCCTGCCATGAAAGGACCTTTAGCAGTCTGAATCACTCCTGTAGGCGCATTCACCCATAAGTGAGTACCAAAGACGGCATCCACATGACTCAATGCTCCGGATTCAACAATTGGTTTAGCTCCTCCTGGTGCATATTCCTCTGCGTGTTGATGTAAAAAGACGACTGTCCCGGGAAGTTCCTTTTGAAACGGGAGCAGTGCTTCTGCTAAACCGAGCAGGGAAGCTGTGTGTCCATCATGCCCACACGCGTGCATGGCTCCATCATTTTTTGAGGCATAGGAAACTGTATTCTCTTCCTGGATCGGCAAGGCATCAAAGTCCGCTCTCAGTGCTACTGTTCGACCTGGTTTGCCGCCTTCCAAAGTAGCAATTACGCCGTTTCCTCCCACGTGGCTTTCGTATGGGATGCCTAGCCTTTCATATGTATCGGTGATGAAACGGGATGTTTTTTCTTCATAAAAAGAAACTTCCGGATATTGGTGTAAATAACGTCTGGTTTCTACCATCTTTTCGTACTGCTCATCAATTGCTGCAAAAATATCCTGCCACATTCCTTCATTCCTCCTGCAATTCGTTTTGTTTTATAAAGTGTAATACACCCTTCAGTAATTCTCAAACATATACGACTATTCAGAAAAAAAGAAGATTCCCCTAACGAAACGAAGGAGCGCAAGGGTTTGAACGACAGGTTATTTTAAATTCACCGGGCAAGACTACAAAAAAAAGCCTCTGGTGCTCTTCCAGAGGCTTTACGTATTCAGTCTTGTAAGCGGGAATCTTGTAACAAGCGCCCGATTTCTTCCATATGGCCAGTTTCATCTGCAATCATATCGTCCAGTTTTACTGATAATTCAGTCAGCCCCAGTTCTTCTGCTTGTGTTTTTCGTTCTTCATATCGTTTAATCGTTTGTCTTTCAGCTTCCTTAGCTTCTTCCAGCATAGGTCTTACTTCTTTTAACTGCTTCACTTCAGCGGGGGTTGTCGTCGGTGTACCGCCTAGAGTACTGATTTTTTCCGCTAAGTAAACGGCATGTTCCTGCTCATCCGTTACTTCACTTTCGAAGAAGGGTTTGAGTACTGAACGATATAAACCAGTTACGACTGCTGCATTATAAGTGTACATGATCGAAGCGGCATATTCATGCGCCAAGTCTTCATTGAGTCCTTCAATTAATGCTTTCATCTTTTCATCCATACAACAACATCCTTTCTTTATCCTTGTCACTTTATCAATATTCCCTGCTATTAGCTCTTTAAACATGATTTCTCCGTCTGGAGGCGGAGAAGATTCCCACCCGAGGGTTGTTCCTCCTTTTCGGAAAGACAGGTAAAATAGTGGTAAGAGATTGGAAACGAAAAGGGATTCATAGGACTTTTGTCGAATTGTATTTATGTTAGATACGAAAAAGGATGAGTGTAATGAGAAAGAAAGTATTTCATATAATATTAGCCGTCCTATTAGTAGTCGTCGGGGTTGTTCTGCTTTTGTCGAATTTGAACATTATTTCCCTGGAAATGAAATTATCCTGGGTTAATATTTACCCTGTTATTTTTATTATTCTTGGCTTGAAAATCTGGATGGATACAATTTTAAAGCAGGGTGGCAGTTGGATTTTCGGTTCTTTTCTGACAATATTCGGCGGCCTGCTTTTCTTAGACAGGTTGGATGTATTCGGTTTCAGTTTCAGCCAAGTATGGCAGCTGTGGCCACTTCTCTTCATTTATATCGGTTTCAGTATTTTTCTTGGCAGGAGTAATAAGAAGTATATTTTTGAGTATGATTCAGGTACCTCCCACTCCCGAGGGCGTAACAAATCAAAAAGGATGATCGTCGGTGACCATTCCTTCAATCAGGATAATTGGAAGGTCGAACCGATGAATTTGTGGAATGGCGTCGGTGATTATAAATTCGACTTCACGCGCGCCTTCATTCCTGACGAGGATACACCAATCGCTGTCCGGGGTTGGGTGGGAGATGTGAAAGTCATCATTCCTAAGCATGTCCCATTTCGTGTGGAAGCTGTAATCAAAGTGGGAGACATTAAGGTAGTTGGTCACAATGCAGAAGGAGTGAATCGGACATTACAATATGAGACAGATGACTACGCCTTAGCCACACGTCGATTGACATTCCAGATCGATCTTGGTATCGGCGATATTAAAGTAGTTCAGGTGTGAAGGGTGGAAGGCACATGTTGAAACAGTTGAATAGTATTCGTTATATGTATATCCGCTCTCACTTATATGGATTGATATTGAATACTTTTATTTTAGCCGCCATCATACTATCTATATATGTATGGTTCCAACCGGCCTGGTTGAGCGCTGGAGCCATTCTCCTTTTCATCATGTTATATCTGGGGATAGGTTTTTTCATGTCGATTTATGCAGGGTTCAAATCCAGTGGTGATTTGAAGCAGCGGATGGATTATATCTCAAGTATGATTACCCAGCTGGCACGTGGTAAATTTTCTGCAAAGATTTATTTCAATGAAAATGATGAAATAGCTGGACTTGGTGATGAGTTGAATGAGTTGGGAGAAAAGCTGCAACAGCAAAAAGAGGCGCTCTTGAAATTGGCTGATGAAAAAGGGGAGCTTGCCCGAACCGCCCATAAAGCGGCGACAATCGAAGAAAGGCAGCGACTTGCACGAGACCTGCATGATGCCGTCAGTCAACAATTGTTCGCTTTGACAATGATGGCACAGGCAACAGAAAAAGTATTTGAAAAGAACCCGTCTCATGCAAAGGAGCAACTGCGGGAAATTACAGAAATGGCCCTGCAGGCCCAAACGGAAATGAGGGCACTGCTTCTTCATCTCCGACCTGTCCACCTTTCTGGAGAGCCTCTGACAGAAGGTATCGCCTCTCTGGTGGAAGAACTGAAGAAAAAATGTCAAATCGATTTTGATCTTCAGATGGAAGAAATTCATGGACTTTCCAGAACGATCGAGGAGCAACTATTCCGCATTATGCAAGAGGCGCTATCGAACATCCTGCGTCATGCTAATGCGACAGAAGTGAAAGTGGAGGTTTCCCGAGGAGGCGAAGAAGTGTTTTTACATATCGCTGACAATGGGGTTGGATTCAATACAGAAGAGAAAAAAGGAAATAAGACGTCCTATGGTTTGAAAACTATGAAGGAACGATGTGAAGAAATTGGTGGTACATACGCCTTACGTTCACGGCAGGGAGAAGGGACGCACATCGATCTTCGCGTGCCCGTGCAAGTGTCTATGAAGGGGGAAGAATAGATGATAAGAGTGGTAGTCATTGATGACCATGATGTAGTTCGGAAAGGAGTCATCACTTATTTGAACACAGAAGATGACCTGGAAGTTGTCGGAGAAGCTTCCAGTGGCTTTGATGGAGCAGCGTTGGTAAAGGAAAAACAGCCGGATGTCGTTTTGATGGACTTGATTATGGAGAACGGTACAGGAATAGAAGCGACTGAAGAAATCATGAAGACAGAAACCTGTAAAATAATCATTTTAACTAGTTATTACGATGATGAAAAAGTGTTCCCTGCTCTCGAGGCAGGAGCCTTCAGCTATATGCTGAAAACATCTTCAGCTGATGAAATTGCTGATGCGATAAGAAAAGCAGCGCGGGGAGAGAATGTCATCGAATCAAAAGTAGCTACAAAGATGATGTCCCGCTTCCGCCAAGAGAAGAAGCCGCATGAAGAATTGACGAAGCGGGAGTTGGAAGTGCTGAAGTGCGTCGGTGAAGGGATGACAAATCAAGAGATCAGTGATTCTCTTTTCATCGGTGTCAAAACGGTGAAAACCCATGTTAGTAATGTTCTGGGCAAACTCGGTGTTCAAGACCGGACACAGGCTGCTGTTTATGCGCATCGGAACGGATTACTAAAAAAACTATGATTGGTTGGCTTGAGCTGCTCTTTTAAGGGCGGCTTTTGCTCTGTCTATGAAAAACCGTCATCCTGTTCTTTGGCTGTGACAAAAAAACCGTTCAAAAATTGTTGAAGCATGTCAGGCAGGAGGCATGTGCCCGCTTCTCATATTCAAGGCTCTACTTGGTTGAAGAAGAAAGTATTTCTCCGGCTTGAAAGACATTTCATGACTATTAAACTACTTTGTTTTCAAGACAATTCCTAGTATAATGGCAGAAGAGAGAGGTAGAAAGGATTTAACTTATGAAGAAGAATATTGAATCATGGCTGTTTCTGTTATGGGCAATATCGCTCGTAGCGACAGCTGGAAGTTTGTTTTTCTCTGAAGTGATCGGTTATGAACCGTGCGAAATGTGCTGGTATCAGAGAATATTGATGTATCCGCTTGTCATCATCTATGGTACCGCTCTATTGAAGAAGAACATGGATATCGGACTGCCAGGACTTATTTTAAGTGGAATCGGAGGGATGGTTTCTATCTATCATTACTCTGTCCAGAAAATTCCCGCTCTTTCATCGGGGGATGCTTGCGGACTCGTGCCTTGTAATGTCCAGTATATCAACTTATTCGGTTTTGTAACGATTCCGTTTTTGGCGGGAACAGCTTTCATTATCATTTTCATCGTTCATTTGATGTTATTTAAGAAAGAAAGGAAGTAAAGGTTCATGAAAAAGAATATGATCATATTCGCAAGCGTGCTTGCTGTACTTATTGTTGTACTAATTTTTGTTGTCAATTACCAGACCTCAAAAAAAACCGCAGATAATCCATACGGGAAAGACAATCTTGATCCAACGACCGTCGAGCAGTTGGACAACCCGGATTATCAGAATCAAATTCAACCAGATGAATTGGAAGACCAGATTCAGTCAGGTGATCCGACTACTGTTTATTTTTATGATCCGAACTGTGCCCATTGTCAAAGAGTCACACCAATCTTAGTCCCCATTGCAGAGGAATTCGAGGTCGATATGAAAAAAATGAATTTAGAGGAATTCAAAGATCAATGGGGCAAGTATGGAATAGAAGGAACACCGACACTTGTCCATTATGAAAACGGAGAAGAACAAGCCCGTATAGCTGGTGAACAATCTGTCACAGCTTATGATGATTTCTTTCGCAGTGAAGTGCTGGATGAGGCCCCTGACCAAGAAGAAGAATAGCATAGGAAAAGTGAGCGGCTCAGGCCGCTCACTTTTCCTATGCTATTCTTCTAGCTGTATCGTTTGGTACTTCGTAATGTACGCGTCTCCATCTATGAAAGAAGGCTTCTTCTGATGTTTCGGTCCGGATTTTTTGTGAGCGTCTTCGAAGGATTGAGAGTTTTTCCAGTCTTCAAAGTCCTGCTCATTTCTCCATTGGGTGAAGACGACGTAGGTGTTGCCTTTCAAGGGACGTAAAATACGGATCGCTTGGAAGCCTTCACGGTTTTCAACGTTTCCGGCGCGGTTTTTGAAGCGATCTTCAAAAACCGGACGACCTTCGTCACTGACAGGGATATTGTTCATAACCACATATCCTTGGGGCTGGACTGTGCCGACGTGGTCTACGGTTTCGTACTCCCGTCCTTCTTCAAAAATGGAGGTATCTTCCCCCTCATAATAGGCGACGGTTTTGTCCTGGTCCTGCAGTAAGAACAGAGATGCTTCTGGATGCTGCTTCTTGAGTTTTGATAAGTAATTCAATGTACCATTCGTCATCGATACTTTCATAGCCAATCTCTCCTTTCCTTCCATACATTCAGTTTATCAAGAGGAAATCATTGGGGGCAAGTTTGAAGGTGACGGACAGAAAGGATGCACGATACTTGAACATCAAAGAATTATCTAAACGGTTACCGCCCTGGACGAAACGTTTGAAATGGCCGGGTATTGTCATAATATCGCTCACTTTATTGGCTTTGATCAGCTTTTTGGTGATTATCTTTGGCGGGCGCTTTGTGGTGGATGAAGAAGATTTGATTTTAGATGAAATGACGACAGTTGAAACAGAAGAAGGAGAAGTCATCGAGAGGATCTACACGAAAAACCGGAAAGTCGTGCCGATCTCATCTATTCCGGAACACGTGCAAGATGCATTTATAGCTATTGAAGATGGGCGTTTCCGTGAGCATTCCGGTGTTGATTTCAAAGGGATCATGAGAGCAGTCTACAAGGATATCATCGCGATGAAAAAGGTTGAAGGTGCAAGTACGATCACCCAGCAGCTGGCGAAGAATTTGTTTTTGTCTAATGATAAAACGTGGATGAGGAAGACGAAAGAAGTCATGGCTGCGATCTATTTGGAGCGGAACTATACAAAAGATGAAATATTAGAGCTTTATCTCAATCGTATTTATTTCGGGGAAGGAACATATGGAATAGAGGCAGCTTCCCAGCACTATTTTCAACAATCTGTCGATGAATTGAGCGTGGCTCAGGGAGCTTTGCTTGCAGCCATGCCGAAAGCACCGAATACGTATTCTCCTTTTGAAAATCCAGAAGCGGCTGAACAAAGGAGGAATATCGTTTTATCTCGTATGTATGACGTGGGAAGCATTAGTGCTGAAGTGATGAAACGAATGCAGGGATCGACTCTTGCCGTGGAGCGGGCAGAGGAAAGCGCTGATACATGGTCTAACAGTTATGTGGATCTCGTTATTGATGAAGCCGCTGAGGAATATCATATTTCCCGGGACGAATTGAAGCGGGGAGGATACAGGATCGTTGTTGAAATGGATCCCACTATCCAGCGCATTGCCGCTGAAGAGATGAAAAACGGAGAGTTTGTTCCAGGAACAAAAGGGCCTGTCGAGGGAGCTTTTACGTTGATGGAACATGATTCTGGAGCGCTCGTTGCTGTTGTCGGCGGGCGGGATTTTAAGCATGGTGATTTCAACAGGGTCAAGGCTCAACGTCCACCGGCCTCTGTCATTAAACCGCTTGCCGTGTATGGACCAGCGATGATGAGCGGGGAGTATGATCCTTTTTCTTTGCTATCTGATGAACAGCAGGTGTTTGGTAAGAAAGATTGGAAACCATCGAATCATGACGATCAATATGACGGTCAAGTGTCGATGTATCAAGCTTTGATCGAGTCGAAAAATGTCTCTGCTGTTTGGCTGCTCGACAAAATAGGGATCGATTACGCAAAAGATTACCTGGATAAATTAGGGTTGACGACTGATGATAAAGGATTGGCGATAGCTCTTGGAGGGCTTTCAGAAGGCTACACCCCCTTTCAGCTGGCAGAGGCTTATGGTACATTTCCTCAAGGAGGAACAAAAAAAGACAGCTATACAATCCGTCAGATTTTTGACCGTCATGATGAGGTTATCCACGAGCATGAAGTCAACGAGACGGAAGTGTTCGATGCCCAAACCTCCTGGTATATGACAGAAATGCTCAGAACGACAGTCGAAGAAGGTACAGCAAAGGCGGGCACCTATAATAAAGCATTGGCAGGGAAAACAGGGACGAACCAAAACCTGGATGTCTGGTTTACAGGTTACACACCTCAATATGCTGGTGCGTTGTGGATGGGCTATGACCGCACTGGCAATGAAGGAGCGGAACTTGAAGGAAGCAGTGTTTATCCGACACGGTTGATGAAATCGATTTTGACACGGATCGATCAACAGAAGAATTTACAAACAGCTTTTGAGAAGCCAGAAGGAGTCGAAAGCCTCCCGGAACCGGTGGATCTCCCAGTGATCACTAACGCCCGTGGAGACTTGGATTTGACTGGACTCGCTTTGTTACGAGGGACGATCAGCTGGTCAGCACCAAAAGATGAACGCATCGTTTACCGTATTTTTAGAGAAGAAGACGGAGAAGATGTTAAAGTTGGCGAAGTTACGGGAAAAGGTGAATTTAAAGTAAGTGCTTTCAGTATTTTCGATCAGACGAAATATTATATTGTTCCATATGATCCGCTGACCGGTAAAGAAGGAAGACCTTCGAATACGGTGACTTTAGAATGGGACCTGTAAAAACGCACAAAAACGTGACAAATGAATCATTATTCTATACAGAAGAACGATAAATCGTTATAGTGGAAAGCGGATGAATGAACGTGATAAAGGAGCCTTAATGATGATGAACAAAATTGAGAACGATACGATACTCAGAGCTTTTCGAGGTGAGGAAACAGAGCATACACCCGTCTGGTTCATGCGTCAGGCTGGAAGGTCACAGCCGGAGTACCGCAAGCTGAAAGAGAAATATTCCTTATTTGAAATTACTCATGAACCTGAATTATGCGCATACGTCACACGTTTGCCTGTAGAACAATACGGTGTCGACGCAGCGATTTTGTACAAAGACATTATGTCACCACTGCCGGCACTCGGCGTGGATGTCGAAATTAAAAAAGGCATTGGACCTGTCATCCATAACCCGATTCGCTCAAGAGCGGATATTGAAAATCTAGGGACAATCGATCCGGAAACAGATGTTCCATATGTACTTGATACGATCCGGCTGCTTACAAAAGAGCAGTTGACTGTGCCGTTGATCGGTTTCAGTGGTGCGCCATTTACCCTGGCGAGCTATATGATCGAAGGGGGACCTTCGAAGAATTACAACAAGACGAAATCTCTCATGTACAGTGAACCAATGACCTGGTTTGCTCTGATGGATAAACTTGCGGACATGGTGATCAGCTATGTAAAAGCACAGATTTCGGCAGGGGCCAAGGCGATTCAAATATTCGACTCGTGGGTCGGATCATTGAATGTTGAAGATTATCGTACTTACATCAAACCGGTCATGCAGCGCATTTTTTCTGAATTGAAAGAAGAGAATGTTCCATTGATCACTTTTGGTGTAGGTGCTCGTCATTTGCTTCACGAATGGGATGATTTACCCGTAGATGTCATCGGTCTTGACTGGCGGACTTCCATTACAGAAGCGAGAAAATCCGGGATTACGAAGCCACTTCAGGGCAATCTTGATCCTTCCACTTTGTTAGCAGACTGGGATGTAATTGAAGAACGGGCAAAACGTATCCTTGATGAAGGAAAACAGCATCCAGCACATATTTTCAACCTTGGGCATGGTGTAACACCAGATATCCAGCCGGAAACTCTGAAGAGGTTGACCAGTCTAATTCATGATTATTCAAAAAAGAACTAAGAGGTGAATGAACATGGCGAAAAAACAAATGGGACTCCTTGTGATGGCATATGGCACACCTTACAAAGAAGAAGATCTGGAAAGGTACTATACTCACATCCGCAGAGGGCGTAAACCATCGGATGAAATGCTGCAGGATTTGCGTGATCGTTATGATGCTATCGGCGGTATTTCTCCACTAGCCAGAATTACAGAAGACCAGGCAGAAGCATTGAAAGATACACTGAATGAAAAGCAAGAGGACATTGAATTCAAAGTTTACCTTGGTTTGAAGCATATCGAGCCATTCGTGGAAGATGCAGTAGCTCAAATGAAGGAAGACGGAATTGAGGAAGCGGTAACGATCGTTCTTGCTCCCCATTACTCGACTTACAGTGTGAAATCCTATAATGGACGTGCGAAAGAAGAAGCGGACAAACATGGTATCTCGCTCCGTTCGGTTGAAAGCTGGTACGATGCTCCCGGTTTCATCGATTTCTGGAAAGATGTCATCAATGCAGAATATAGCAAAATGGATGAAGCAGAAAAAGAGAAAGCATGCTTGATTGTTTCTGCCCACAGCCTTCCTATGAAAATTTTGGAAGGTGGAGACCCTTACCCTGATCAGCTTAAAAAGACGGCTCAGCTCATTTCCGAGGCTACTGGCATATCACAATATGAAATCGGCTGGCAAAGTGAAGGGAATACCCCTGATCCCTGGATTGGACCGGATGTCCAGGACCTGACCAGTGAACTTTACAATGAGAAAGGTTACCGCAGCTTTGTTTACGCGCCGGTAGGTTTTGTTTCCGACCATTTAGAAGTCCTTTACGACAATGACTATGAATGTAAGGTCGTCTGTGAGGAAGTCGGAGCGAATTACTATCGACCAGAAATGCCGAACACAAACCCGAAATTCATCCAAACACTCGCCGATGTGGTTTTGGATAAAGTGAAAGAGTAGGGATTCTATGACTGAACGAAAACGAGTCATCGTCATAGGTGGGGGCATTTCCGGTCTGACATCCGCCTACTACTTGCAAAAAGAAGTACGGGAAAAAGGTCTGGACTATGATGTCCAGCTCCTTGAATCAAATGAAAGTCTCGGAGGCAAGATCAGTACTATACAAAAAGATGCTTTTACAATTGAGCGTGGACCTGATTCCTTTTTAGCACGGAAAGAAAGTGCAGGAAGGCTGGCCCGAGAAGTCGGACTAGGTGGCGATCTGGTCCCGAATGGTACAGGGCAATCATATATATTAGTAGACGGTAAACTGCACAAAATGCCGAGTGGCTCCTTTATGGGGATTCCTACTCGTATCCGTCCTTTCTTATTCTCTGGCTTGTTCAGCCCCGTAGGAAAACTGAGGGCAGCGATGGATTTGGTCAAATCGAAGAAAACGGTGGAGGGTGATCAATCACTCGGCTTGTTTTTCCGGCGTCGTCTCGGTAATCAGGTAGTCGAAAATTTGATTGAACCTCTTTTGTCAGGTATTTATGCTGGAGACATCGATCGTCTCAGCCTGCAATCCACCTTTCCGAACTTTTATGACTTGGAACAGGAACACGGAAGTCTAATTAAAGGCTTGCGTAAGACCTATCCGATCAGGACACCGAAAAAAGGCGAGAAGAAGCCAAGCATGTTTCGTACGCTCAAACATGGACTGGGCTCTCTTGTCAAAGCCATTGAAGAACAATTGGAACCTGGTTCTATAAGGACAAGTATCCAGGTCGATCATATTGAAAAGAAAGAAAATGGCTATCATTTACTGTTGAGTGACGGGACCGTTGAAGAAGCGGATGCCATCATAATGGCAACTCCGCATTTTGCTGCTCAACGTATGCTTTCTCAATACGAGTTCTTAGAAACATTTAAAGAAACGAATGCAACATCTGTAGCAAATGTTGCGATGGCATTTGATGCTTCAGCGATCAAAAAAGATATCGACGGTACGGGCTTTGTCGTGTCGAGGAATAATGATTTTCGAATTACAGCCTGTACATGGACCCATAAAAAGTGGCCCCATTCCACACCGGAAGGGAAAGTGTTGCTTCGTTGTTATGTAGGTAAGCCTTCCGATCAAGAGGTGGTCGACATGTCTGATGAAGAAATTCAAGAGATCGTATTGAAGGATTTGAACAAAACGATGGACATCACTGCAAAACCTGAATTTTCCGTTGTGACTCGCTGGCATGATGCCATGCCGCAATACAAGGTAGGCCACAAAGAACGCCTTAATGAAATCACTGAGCAAATGGAAAAGGAATTACCCGGTGTTTATCTGGCAGGTGGCTCTTATCGTGGAATTGGTTTGCCTGACTGCATAGATCAAGGGGAAGCCGCTGTTCAAAAAGTTTTACAATATTTGCATCAGTAATAGAACATGGATCATTCGAAACATGTGAAATTTTTCGAGTGCAGCATGTAAAGAATAAAGTCGGAGTTCTGAATCGTGTGCGATTCAGAACTCCGACTTTTGTTATTACGAGATGATTTGTGACGGAGAAAGGTTGGGGAAACACTAGGGAGTTTAAATGGAATAATATGTTAAAATGAAGTTTTCAGAACTAATAATGGAGGTGGGAGGTCGGCAGTGCTAAATTCACTTCGAGCAGGAATCGGCCTGCAAGCAATCTTTTTTATATTATTTTTCGGGACGCTCCTGCCAAGAATGAATAATGTAATTGGTGCGATTATTTGTTTGACTATTGGTTTATTAAGTCTTTTCATTGGTATAAAATCTTTTTTACATCAAAAAGATGCCGTTCTTCCTACACTGATTATAGGTACTTCCGTTATTATTATTGCATTTACGATTTTTGCTTATTTTATGGGGGAAGGTGGATACCCTCCATTAATATTGCAATAACTCCAGAGCAAAAAGGTATTGGAAGGATTCATGATTTTTTTATGCTTTCCCCATTTATTTACGAACTGATTTCCCTTCACTATAAGGAAATCGCAATACAAAAGTAGTGGCCATTTTTTATGAAGTGGTCGACATGATTTCAATGAAATCGTCGATGAATGCCTCGATGTTAAAATCGATGATGATTTGGTGCATTGGATAATTTTCAATATACTCTGGATTGGGGCGGAAATCCGCATAAGTTAACCCTTTTGAATGCCCGTCGGTAGTAATCAGTACTTGACGGTCAACCACATGGAACAAATCCGGTTTCATCAAGTAGGAAAATAGGGTGACATCATGTAATGGTGCTCCATTAATAGAAGGGAGAAGGGTTTCATATTGTTTGGAATAGTAATTCATAATCGGTTGAATGATCTTTGAAAAAGGGGTGTCGTTTTGCGCCACAATTTTTTTCGTCACTTCCGGGGAAATGACTGCACGGTTACTTATGTTCAGTGGAACAAATGTGACCTGCCCCCCGTATGTGGCTATGATTTTTGCAGCTTGAGGGTCCCCATAAATATTAGCTTCAGCCACAGGTGTCCGATTCCCAGGGACGAAAAAAGCTCCTCCCATGACAAGGATCTGTTTTACTTGCTCGATGTTGGTTTCTGCCTGAATGAAGGTTAGGGCTAGCGAAGTAAGGCGTGACAGGTTGATGATTGTAAGGTCTCCCTCATGCTCTTCGATCAGTTGGTAGACCATCTTGAAGGGGTGGATATACTCGGGAATTTCTATCGCTGGCACGAGATCACCTAATCCATGCAGGCCATGGATATTATAAAAAAACTCCGGAGGGGATGCGGTGAGAGGGGACTCTGCACCAAGAATAAGAGGAATATCATTTCTGCCTGCAAGATCTAACAAGTAAGTAGTATTCTTTAAAGCGATGTCTTGACTCACATTCCCGTATTCGCATACGATCCCGAGAATTTCTATTTGGGGGTGAAGAAGGGCGTACATAATCGCAAAAGCATCATCAACGCCGGGATCTGCGATAATCAGTACTTTTTTCAAAACATCGACTCCCTTAATTTTCCTTTTTTTATAGTTTATTATAATAAATCCATTCATATCACTGCATTTAAATAAAAATGGTATGATTCATACAGGTTTATGAAAGGGCTTGCAAGAAAGAGGGAGGATTAGTATGATTAGAATTGGAAACGTTTTCAAGATTACATCAAGGGGGAGTACGAATGGCTACGATTGAAGATGTAGCAAAGCTGGCTGGATTGTCAAGAACAACGGTGTCTCGAGTCATTAATGACCAGCCTTACGTGACGGAAGAAAAGAGACAGCGAATCATCCAAGCCATGAACGATCTCGGTTATGTCCCCAATTCTTCCGCTCGTCGCCTACGCAGTCAACGAACAGAAACAATCGCCGTCTTGCTGCCTCGCCTGACGAATCCTTTTTTCGGCAATTTGATTGAAGCAATGGAAGAAAAGGCATCCGAATGGGGATACCAAGTGATTGTCTGTCAAACACATGATTCCAAAAAAAAAGAAATGGACTATTTGCAGTTGCTGAAAACCAAGCAGGTTGATGGCATCATCATGGCATCATTGGTCAACGATTGGGAAGTAGTGGAGCCTTACCTCGAGTCTGGTCCGATCGTTTTTTGCAATGAATATATGGACGAGTCCTGCATTCCTATGGTTCACATGGATCATAAGCAAGCAGCATATGAAGCGACCGTTCATCTGTTAGAACAAGGGTGTAAACAAATCGCCTATGTTACCGGGGGTCCAGAGAGTCATTTATCAAAAGAACGCAGAAAAGGATTCACTTCAGCCCTTTCCGAGTATAACCTGCCTTTTATAGAAGATATGACAATTGACTGGGCTATGGACGTGAGTGATGGACAAAAAGTTTTTCATATGATCAGCAATGAGTTCACGCAAGTCGATGGGATATTTACAGGTTCAGATGAAGTCGCGGCAGGATTGATCTATGAAGCTGCTTCTTCTGATTGGAGAATTCCAGATGACTTAGCAGTAGTGGGTTTTGATAACCAAATGCTTTCACTGTTGATGGTCCCATCTGTGACAACGATTGAACAGCCAGTCAAACAGATGGCGGATAAAACCGTAGAGGTTCTCATTCAACAATTGCTTCATCCTGGAACGTTACCAGCACAGAAATATGTTTTTCCTCATCAGTTGTTGATTCGGAATTCTACAAAAAGAAAAAAACTATCCATCCAGTAGAGGCTTCTACCGGATGGTTTTTTTATGTAAACTTCATCAACAAACGTGCAGTTATCTGTAAAATTTAATTTCGAGATGTTTGTAGAAATTTAGGGTCGTTTGGGAAGGGCTCGTCCAGTTCCATTGCCAATCGTGTCTCCCAAGGCAATTCCGCATTTGAACACTTTCCACGGGAGCGCGCTGACCTCCTTGTTCCCCTCCGCCCCCTGCCATATAGTGTTATCGAAATCACATGAGGGTGCTACTGCGCTTTGATGGAGAGGGAGTCCTGTGAAAACGCAGAAGTTCTAGCCCATCCAGGTGCATAAACGCTGCTATAGAACCATCCGGAAAAGATTCAAGGTAATTCTCTTTCCCTAATAGAAAGGTCCTTTCACCAAGTTGAAGATGGGTTGGCTGGTAAATGACGAGACTCCCGCAGGAGAAGGAGCCAGGCGAGACCCCACAGGGAGTGTGAAACGACCGAGGAGGCTTGCCGGTTCCCCCGCAGGAAAGCGAGTTGTTTTCCAGCCGACCCACACTCTTATACCGTAAAGGACTTACTCGAAGCTGAGTGCAGCAGATATGGAGGGGTTGAGTGGGGATAACACTTTAGTTTAGCAGGGTCAATCTGAAAAAACACAAAAAAATAGCAGCCTGTGACAGCTGCTCCAAATTTCATGTTCTTTCAGTTGATTTTTGTGGAATACTAGAATTAGCGTGCGGGATGGTCGCAGTCGTCACAAACGTTACCGTAGCAATCAGCTTTTTCCTGAATGACATTTCCACAGCTGGAGCAGTGTTTTCTCGGAAGGTTACGAAAGAATTCAAGTACGTTCATCATTTGTAAATCGCCTCCAATTAATTTTTAATGTAAAACCATTGTATTATAACAATATTCAGAAATCAACAAACTGTTATAAAACAATGATAAAATAGGAAAAAAGATACAGGGAGTGAAGGAAATGAAAGTTACAGTAATTGGCTATTGGGGTGCATACCCTGCTGAAGGAAGTGCTACATCTGGCTATTTATTTGAAAAAGACGGTTTTTCAATGCTTGTAGATTGTGGCAGTGGGGTCCTGTCACGCCTGCAGCAATTCAAAAAGGTCAATGACATCGACGCTGTCATTCTGTCACATTACCACCATGATCACTTTGCAGATATCGGTCCACTGCAATACGCTTGGTTGGTACAGAATACGATTGCTGAGACTGGAGAAATCCTTCCAATATACGGACATGAGGAGGATAAAGAGAAGTTTAAAGCGTTGACGCACCAATATACAGAGGGGGTCGCGTATGATCCTCAGCAATCTCTGCAAATCGGTCCTTTTACCATCGATTTTGAAAAAACACTCCATCCGGTCCCATGTTATAGTATGCGTATTACAGACGGAGATGCGACTATTGTTTATACAGCGGATACGAGCTATTTCTCCGGTTTGTCCGACTTCGCGAAGGGGGCAGATCTTCTTATCACCGACACTAACTTTTATAAAGGGATGGATGGCGAAGGCCCCGGACATATGACTAGTCCTGAAGCGGCAACGATTGCCAAGAATGCTGAGGTTAAGACATTATGGCTGAGTCACCTGCCTCATTTCGGGAAATTGACGCTTTTGCGTCAGGAAGCGGAAGATGTATTTGAAGGCACCATCCAATTAGCGGAAGAGGGGTTATCGTGGAGTAAATAGATTGTCTATCCATGTCGAAACCATTACAATATAGAGTGGAGACAACGGACTAGAAAGGATGAGAAGAATGCTGTTTATCGATCATGAGGGGATCAATGACCCGCGAATCAATTTAGCGATCGAAGAGTATGCGTTGAAAAACCTCGATATCAACGATACTTATTTACTGTTCTATATCAATAAACCATCTATCATTATCGGAAAAAACCAAAACACGATTGAAGAAATTAACACGAATTATGTTGAGGAAAATGGTATTCATGTCGTACGTCGCCTGTCTGGCGGGGGAGCGGTATATCATGATCTTGGAAACTTGAATTTCAGTTTCATTACGAAAGATGATGGAGACAGCTTTCATGATTTTGCCAAGTTCACCCAACCGGTTACAGAAGCGTTAAGTAAGTTAGGCGTCAATGCTGAGCTTTCTGGGCGGAATGATATCGTCGCGGAAGATGGACGAAAAATTTCCGGGAATGCTCAGTTCACTACCAAAGGGCGGATGTTCAGCCATGGAACACTCATGTTCGATTCTGAAATTGAGAATGTGGTTTCCGCATTAAATGTAAAAACAGAGAAAATAAAATCGAAAGGGATCAAATCGATTCGCAGTCGTGTGGCGAACATATCAGAATTCCTTGAAGAAAAAATTTCAATGGAAGAGTTCAAAGAGTTGGTCTTACGCTATATATTTGATGTGGAAGATGTGAAAGATGTCCCGCAGTACAAGTTGACTAAACAAGATTGGGAGAATATTCATGAGCTGGCTGACGAGCGTTATAAGAACTGGGATTGGAATTATGGGAAATCTCCGAAGTTCAATATCCAGCACACTAAACGCATTGAGGGCGCTGGCAGCTATGATATTCGTCTGGACGTTGCAAAAGGATATATCAAGAACACGAAAATCTTCGGAGATTTCTTCGGTGTCGGTGATATCAATGAGATAGAAGAGAAGTTGATTGGGACAAAATATGATCGTCAATCCTTGTCGGAGGCTCTTGGGGAGACAGATATCCCTCATTATTTAGGAAAAATCAATAAAGAAGATTTCCTTGATATGTTGTACTAGTTATTAGAGGCCGATCCAGCAGCTGGATCGGCCTTTTTATATTCGGTCCCAGCCCCTCGAGGTCTTAAGAACAACCCTTATGGGAATGAGGTCGCTCCCCATAAGGATTGTTCTTAAGCTTGTCGGGTCTCCCGGGGCACTTGCGCTTTTATTCTACAAATGTTGCTAATTAATTGTCAGTATTTTATAATTAGAGTGAAAATTATAATTATGAATGATTATTCATTCATAAAAGGGGGAGCATTCATGAATTTAAGCGAACAATTGTCGCTGACGGCGCAGCAGCATCCTGCCAAAGTGGCCTACATATTCCAGGGGCAGCAGGTAAGTTACCGTGAGTTTGATGCGTCAGTCACAAAATTCGCTTCAAAGTTGTCTGAGTTAGGCTATGGTAAAGGTGATCATATTGCGCTTGTAAGCGGAAATAGTCCATTATTCATGATCGGATTATATGGTGCCTTGCGATCTGGGGCTACGGTTATACCGGTCAATCCTACGTATACGGTTGATGAAATGAGCTATATTTTGAAAAATGGCGATGTCAAAGCAGTTATGACGATGGATGTCTTAATGGAGAAATTCGAGCATATGGACGAAATGCTAGGGGTGTATCATTATTTTGTCGCTGATACTGGCATGGGAATCGATCTGGAGAAATCTTCACTCTACTTAAAAATGAAATCGTTTACAAAGACTGTGGCTGAAGGAGAGCTTGAATATGAAGCAGCACCGATTGATGAAGAAGAAATCGGGGTGATTCTATACACCTCCGGAACGACTGGCAAGCCTAAGGGAGCCATGCTCACCCACAAAAACTTGTATTCCAATGCTACAGATGTTGCCGAATACTTACAAATCAATGCAGATGATCGTGTGATTGCTGCATTACCGATGTTCCACGTGTTCTGTCTCACAGTCTGCCTGAATGCTCCTGTCATGAATGGGGGGACAGTCCTTATCGTTCCTAAATTCTCACCTCAAGAAGTGTTTGCAACAGCCGAAGAACATCAAGCGACTGTGTTTGCCGGGGTTCCGACGATGTACAACTATCTTCTGCAAACTGGCAAAGACCAAGTTGAGACCTTCCGCCGTATCCGTTTGTGTATCTCAGGTGGTTCTTCCTTGCCTGTCGCTCTGCTTGAATCTTTTGAGAAGCAATTCAATGTCCGGGTTTCTGAAGGTTATGGATTATCCGAAGCTTCTCCGGTAACCGCATTCAATCCACTTGACCTTCCTAGAAAAGCCGGTTCCATCGGGCGGAATATTAAAAATGTGGAAAACAAGGTAGTTGATGAGCTTGGTGAAGAAGTGGCGGTCGGAGAAGTCGGGGAACTGGTCGTCCGTGGTCCGAATGTTATGAAAGGATACTACAAGCTTCCTGAAGAAACCGCTGTCACGATTCGTGATGGATGGCTTTATACAGGTGACATGGCCCGGAAGGATGAGGAAGGATATTTCTATATTGTAGATCGTAAAAAGGATATGATTCTGGTCGGTGGATACAATGTATATCCGCGCGAGGTCGAAGAAGTCTTGTATAAACATGAAGACGTGACAGAAGTAGCTGTAGTCGGTGCTCCTGACCCGGAGCTGGGAGAGACGGTAATCAGTTTTGTCGTGTCGAAGAACCCGACTTTGAATGAAGCGGCACTCGTAGAATATTGCCAGGATCGGTTAGCGAAGTATAAACTTCCTACCCGTGTGGAGTTCATGAGTGAATTGCCGAAAAATACGACCGGTAAGATTTTAAGAAAGAATTTAAGAGAACAATTAACTCAATCATGATGAAAAGCGCTCAGTGTCCCTGAGCGTTTTTTCGTCTATCCTTTTCAAAGGTTTGCTTAAGCTTGTCGGGGCTTCCCAAGGCGCTTGCGCTTTTGTTTAAAAACTTTGAAACGTAATGCTTTTTCGTCCGTAATGATAGGAGGGGGATTGATATATGATGAAAGAATTACATGAGTCTCTTCTGGAAGCCAGGAAAAAGGTGTTGGAGCAAAATCGATTGTACAGGGAGTTAAGCCAGTTAGACACTGAAAGAAAGGCACTAGAGGATAAAGAGCAGGTATTTTTGAATAAATTGAACGAAGAAAATGAAGATGTAGAAAAATTGAAGCGTATGAGCTTGACGAATATTTTTGTTACTCTGACAGGTAAGAAAGAAGAGCGGATAGAACAAGAAGAAAGAGAAGCTGTTGAAGTACGTTTGAAATGGCTTGAGGCTCATAACTCAATCAAAGACATTGAGCAGGAAATGGAAGCGATACAGTCACGGAAGCGGGAACTTGGAGAAACTGAAGTAGAATATGAAGCCCTCTACCGTAGAAAAAAGCAATACATAATTCAAAATGGAGAAGAGAAAGGGGAGCGGTTGCTTGAGATAAGTGAGCAGCGCTCCCAAATCCAGGCGGAACTTATAGAATTGGAAGAAGCAATAACAGCAGGTAAGGAAGCGAAGTCGTCTCTTGAGGATGCTTCTAAGTCTCTGAGTTCAGCAGAGAATTGGGGAGCGCTTGATATGGTGGGCGGGGGGTTGCTGACAACAGCAGTCAAACATTCGCGTATCGATGATGCGGACTCTGCCATTCATAACGCGCAACGCCATTTGCGGAAGTTTGCAAATGAGATTGAAGATCTTGGTGACCATTATCATGTAGAGGTTGTAATTTCCGGAGGGTGGACGGTTGCTGACTATTTTTTTGATGGGTTGATCGTCGACTGGTTTGTGCAGAACCGCATCCAATCTTCCCATGAAGAAGTACGTGAAATCCGTGAGAAAACCCATCAAGCACTTTTGGATTTAGAATCCTTGCAGCGGCGATTTAATAAGGAAGACGAAAATTTAAAAGCGATTCAGGATGAAATGGTAGGTGTGTGATGAAGAAAACGCAGGAAGAGGTAAGTATGTCATTTAATAGCAATTTCGCAACCTGTTGCGGTTCTCCGCAACTTTTTTTCGGTGAAGGTACTCGGAGAATATATTACAATAGAAACAGATAAGCGGTGATGCTTATTTATCTCAATACTATTTATGATTGGTTGTCATAAATAGTTCAGTAATTTTCATTACTGGTGAGTGTAACAGTTGAAAAAGCATCTTTCCTCTCAGAAGTGTTTTTTCAAACAATTTATTCCCTCACTCAAAAGTTAACCAGTCGTCTCTTTTGGCCAATGCTCAAAGTAGCATTGGCACTTTTTTTGTGTCTATAATTTACGGCGGTTTGTCAAGATGGCCTTTATCTATGGTAAAGTAGGCATACAAAGATGTTGAAGGAGAGAGAGTATGGCTGGTTTAGATAATAAAGTCATCCTGATCACAGGAGCGAATAGAGGCCAGGGGAAAGCTATTGCTGAACATTTGGCCTCTTCAGGTGCAAATGTGGTGATTGGTTCCCGTAGTTACGAGCAAGCGGAAGAGGTAGCCGGACAGATCGGTTTGGCGCGGGCTTTGCCTGTGGAGCTGGATGTTACGATGGAATCTCAATGGACAAATGCAGTGGAAGAGACGATCCGGAAGTACGGAAAAATAGATGGCCTGGTCAACAATGCCGGAATTCTAAAGCGTAAACCCTTCACAGAAATTACGGCTGAAGAGTATCAACAGTTGATTGATGTGAATCAAATCGGTGTGTTCACTGGAATGCAAGCGGTCATACCATATATGGAAAAGCAGAAAAAAGGATCGATTATTAACAATTTATCGATTTCAGCATTCGCTCCTATCAGTAAGTCTTCTGCCTATGCTGCTACGAAGGCATCCGTCGTAGCGATGTCTAAAGCAGCGGCGATTGAATTGGGACCAAAGGGTATACGTGTCAATATGGTGCATCCAGGCGGAGTAGAGACAGAGATGACTACAGAAGGCAAAGGTGTTCCTGATTTTTATGACACGATCCCACTTGGACGGATCGGTCAGCCGGTAGAAATTGCCAAAGCTGTAGCGTTTCTCGCTTCAGATGAAAGCTCCTATTGTACGGGGACAGAGATTATTGTAGATGGTGGTATGACTTTAGGTACAACTGATCAATAATGGATGGAAGTCTTAAATATGAATACGTGCTCTCATAGAAAAAGCAAGCGGCCTCTCCGCTTGCTTTTTCATTATGTCGTTATTGAGCCGAGACTGTTTCAAACCTTAGATCTGGGTACTACTCAGGTTTTTTATAAGTGATCATGAATTCCTCATTCGTGAGGTAAAAGTCACGGCTTGGTCTATTTTGTAACAAATGGAGGCGCTCGAGCTTATAATAATTTATCCGCTTATAAGGATCATTGTCTATGATAGGGGGTTCCTTAGTCTGTTTCATATACTGATCGACGGCATGCTGCACAAGGTCGATCTCAATGGCTAAATCCCGGTCCTGTTCCTCGAACAATTCATACGTTTCACGGGACATATAGAAGGGCTGCTTCGGGATGGCTTGTAAATAAGGGGCGAGGAGGTCATAATCGAGCGTTAAATCTTTTTTTATGAGGACGCTGAGAGGAACTTCTCCTGGTTTGTCATCTGCATAGGAGTGGATCGCTTTCCGAACATCATGAATCGACAGGTCGCGGATTTCCAAAGGTTCTTGATCTCGGTTGTTCGATTTCCTCTTTTTGCGTTTCCACACATTCATTCCTCCTTAAAGTAAAAATCATAATCGTTGAAGAGGTGTTTCTATATGAAAAAAAATCCTATACCTCAGCCTGAACTTGAGTTTTTCACTTTACTCAACCCGGATTTCGGTCAGGAAGACCAGATAAAAGCAGAGAGTTATAGTAAAAAAGAAGGGCAAGTGTAACTGTAGTATAGCAGAATTGAGAAAATTGTACATTTTTTAAGAATGTTTAGACTTTTTGCGTGTCTTTTGGTAAATTAAAGAAGATGAGCGGTTAGTTCGACCTAGAGGGAGGGCTGCCGCCACTTGAAAGGAAAGGATGTTGAAGTGGATGACCTATGTTCAAAATAAAGAATATGAAATCAACCCGCAGACGATGGCGCTTGTAGCTAAGCAAGGAGAAAGGGGACAAGTTTTCACTGAAGTGATTGAGCGCAGTGAATCTTTTGAGCTTCCGAAATGTCCGAGTGAAGTCGTCGATGATTCGTGCCGCTATTTTGCCAGTAGTTTGGACGGGCGTCTTTCTGGTACGAAGCAAGTGACCAGTTACACCCATAAACCCCCGATTGTCATTTCTGAAGCTATGGGTATTTATTTCTTCCCGATCATATCTCCGAAACGTAAAGACTGCTCCTGGGTTGCCCACAAATATATCCGCTCTTACAAAGGTGAACCGGATAACACCACAACTGTCCAGTTTGCCAATGGGGCTTCCATCAATTTTCCTGTCTCCGATGGTATGTTTGCCAATCAAGTCCAGCGGACAGCCCATTTGCGGGTTATTCTTGAAGACCGCTTCCATTCGTCTCCAGTTGTGGATGCTCGTGGGGAGCGTGTTGCTGAGACCTTTTCATAAGCTCGAATAGAATGTTTTCCACCTTCTTCCGGATGGCGGGATTGAAGTAGTTGCGTTTTTCTTCATATCCGTGAGCTAAAAACAGGAAAGAGGTGAACGAATCATTTCTTCCTGATTCTACAACTTGCAGCTTCAATTGATCCATCTGTTGCCTGAGCTCCTTCCGCTCCTTACGTGCCTCGAGCTCCATCTTTCCGAACATCTCCATATATGGTTCCTTGATTTTGAATTTCCCCTGCTCCATGTGCTTACGGTCTTGCCGGATGACGGCGATGGCCATGGATAAAAATAAATAACGGGAAGCGAGATCCAATTCTTTTTGTTTCAAATACCTCATGTCATTCCCCTCCGAAATACGAACGTTTGTTCTTGTTGTTATTATAGCATGGAACTCCCTTCTTTATGCAAGGAAGTTTTGGAAAAAGGTTAAAAGTGGCAAAGAGGGGAAAAGATAGCCATAAGAGAAGCTTCTGGTAGGCAGGGGGCTGGATTATCGGTTAAAATAGAGGAAAAGCGATGCACTGGGCCAGCAGTGTACATAAGGAGCCGCATCATGGATTCAGTGACAGGAAAAATCGATCAATGGCGCAGTATGGCTGAAAATGATCAGCTATTTGATTATGCAATCAGACAATTGGAAGACTTGGAACGCTTTGGACCATTGCCGGGGATTTTGCTTCCTTTATTGGAGGCATTTTTGCCGATTCTGCCTTTAGTTGCTTTCGTATTGGCGAACTCCGTCGTATATGGCTTGTTCCGTGGTTTTCTCTACTCCTGGATAGGAGCGGTGGTAGGGGCGATTGGTGTTTTTCTTATCATCCGCCGTCTAGGGGACAAGCGTTTTTTCCAGGCGATTACTAGACAGAAACAGGTGAAAAAGGTGATGGTGTGGGTAGAGGAGCATGGATTCGGCCCGCTTTTCCTGTTGATGTGCTTTCCTTTTTCGCCTTCTTCTATCATCAATATTGTCTCCGGCTTATCTAATGTCAGCCGGCAGCAGTTCATTCTAGCCGCTCTGCTCGGAAAGTCGGTGATGATTTTCACCATCGCATATGTAGGGTCGAGTATAGCATCATTCGCTCAAAACCCGATTAAATCCATAGTCGTCGGGATTTGTATTTTGCTGTTTTGGATGCTCGGTAAATATCTTGAAACACGGATCCAGCGAAAGGCGGAACGGAAAGCTTATAGTGAGGATTAAGTTTGTCCCGGGAAGGGTAGAATGGTGATAGAACCAGACCTGGAGGATTAAACAATGAAAAAAAAATATCGCAGAGCTATCCGGACCATCGTGCTCGCTTTATTGTTAGCTTTCGTGTTCCGTTCTTACTTGTTTGCTAGTTATATCGTGGATGGAGAATCAATGGAACCGACTCTTTATGACGGGAATCTATTGATGGTCAACAAAGCCGTCTACGATTGGCAGGACATCAATAGACAGCAGGTGATCGTCTTTCATGCCAATGAAAGAGAAGACTATGTGAAACGCGTGATCGGAGTCGGTGGAGATGAGATTAAGGTGAAGAATGATCAATTATATATTAATGGAAAACTTATGGATGAAAGTTATCTCGATCCCTTACGTCCTAATGACGGTCTCCCTTTTACAGAAGATTTCACACTTGAGGAAGTGACAGGGGAATCCACTGTTCCTGAAGGTCATTTATTCGTAATGGGGGATAACCGACGGGACAGTTTAGACAGTCGTTACTTCGGTTTTGTGCCGGTAGAAAGTGTTGTCGGGAAAGTGGATGTCCGTTATTGGCCATTCAACCAATTAGGTGTCCAGTTTTAAGTGAAGAGAAGTCGTCCTGGAATGGGCGGCTTTTTTTATGGTGTTTTTGAGGTGGGAAGGCACTGAACGGTGAGCGGGTTCTGCCACCATGGAGCATATCGGCCCGCATATTTTGCTGAAAGATGATAAAATGTGAAGTAAACGAGAGATGGAAAGGAGCGACCGGTATGGGCATGCGCTTTTTGCTTGGACGTTCAGGAGCAGGAAAAAGCAGTCGCTGTTTAGATGAAATCGAAACGAAATTAAAAGATGATCCGAGAGGTCCGGCGATTATGTATATCGTTCCTGACCAGATGACGTTTCAGCAGGAATATGGTTTGTTGAAGCGTGAAGGCGTTGAAGGGTCGATCCGTGCGCAAGTGTTCAGTTTTTCAAGGTTGGCATGGCGTGTTCTCCAGGACACGGGAGGCGGAACGAAGAAGTTCATCACTTCTACTGGTGTACAGATGATGTTGCGCAAAATCGTTGAAGAACGTACCTCGGATTGGCGGGTTTTTCAAAAAGCGGTCGAAAAGCAAGGGTTTATTGAACAATTGGAGGGAATGATCACTGAATTCAAGCGGTATCGTATTACGCCTGAGGATCTGCATTCACAAATGGATGCCCTCGATCAGTTTGTCCATTCCACGAGTCAAGAACAAGGGTTGCGTGAGAAACTTGATGATTTGGCATATATTTATGATCGTCTGGTAGATGCCTTGAGAGAACAGTACATAGATAGTGAAGACCAGCTGCAACTGTTGGCAGCCAAAATTCCGGAGGCGGCTTTTTTAGAAGATGCTGAAGTATATATTGATGGGTTCCATAGCTTTACACCACAAGAGTATGAAGTGATTGAAGCGTTATTGAAAAAAGTGAAGACAGTGCACATTACGTTGACCACCGACTTGCCTGAAGATGACCAAAACCCCGAGTTGGATCTTTTCCACGAAACGAAGCAGACGTATTTGGATTTGAAAAAAGTCGCAGAAGAAGCAGGGGTTACATTCGATGGGGCGGAAATTCTCGACCATACGCAAGGAAGGATGAAGCAACAACCTGCTTTCCTTCACCTGGAGAAGTATTTTGATGAGCGCCCGGCCCTTTCGTATCCAGGAGATGTCCCGTTACAAATTGCAGAAGCGGTACACCCACGTGCTGAGGTCGAGGGGATGGCACAGGAGGTCTTGCACCTCGTCCGTGATCGGGGATACCGTTTCAAGGATATCGCCATTTTAATGCGGGAACCAGAGGTATATCACAGTTTAATTGAAACATTGTTCGAAGACTATGAAATCCCTGTCTTCATTGATGAGAAAAGGACGATGCTGAACCACCCGATGATTGAACTTGTCCGTTCAGGGCTCGATGTGATTGAAGGGAATTTCCGCTATGACGCAGTGTTCCGCTTATTGAAAACAGGTTTTATCCCGGCATCGGACCGAAAGTATCCCCTTACTGAAGATGCGATCGATGAACTGGAAAACTATGTGTTGGAATATGGGATCCGCGCCCGCACCCAGTGGTTTTCTGACCAACCATGGATCTACCAGCGTTTCCGCGGTTTTGAACAGTCGTCTCAAACGGATGAAGAAAAAGAAAAGCAAGTGCGTATCAATGCTTATCGTGAGCAGGTCCGGCATGTACTGGAACCCTTTGATGCACATCTGCGTGAAGCGGAAACGATTGAAGAGCGGGCCCGGGCGATTTATCTGTGGCTTGAGGAAATGCGTGTGCCGGATCAGCTGGAGACGTGGCGTGATTTTTATGATGAAAAAGGAGAAATCGAACGTGGGCGTGAGCAGGCTCAGGTGTGGGATGCATTCTTGCAATTGCTCGACGAAATGGTCGAAATGGCCGGTGAAGAAAATATGTCGCTCCAAGTGTTCCGGAATACCATCGATAGTGGTTTGGAATCGCTGACTTTTGCTCACGTGCCGCCAAGTATGGATCATGTCATCGTCGGGAGTGTCGACAGGTCCCGTGTGACAGGCATCAAAGCAAGTTTTCTCCTTGGTGTGACAGATGGAATGTGGCCGATGAAACCGCCAAGTGATGGGATGATTTCGGAACAGGAACGGTCTTTGCTGGCAGAACACGGTTTGCAATTGGCAGATGGCAGCAACCGTCAATTATTGGACGATCGTTTTTATGTGTATCTGGCATTGACGATGGCATCAGATCAATTGTGGATCAGTTACCCGCTCAGCAATGAGGAGGGGAAATCGAAAGTGCCCGCAACACTCATACAGAGGCTTGAAGAACTTTTCCCGGCGTGTCAGGAACACGCCCTGCTCCAGGATCCGGATGATCTCCATGATGCTACACGTTTCATTACGAACCCCTCAAAAACGAGATCTGCACTCACGGCGCAGTTTGCCCGCTATTTGAAAGGGTACATGATGCAGCCGGTCTGGTGGGAATTATTGAATTGGTACATTGAACACGAACCCTCCAATGGGTTGACGAACCGCGTGCTGCACAGTCTCTTTTATAAAAACAAACCAGTCGACTTATCGGCGGAAACGACAGGAAAGCTGTTTGATCAAACGGTGAAAACGAGTGTGTCACGGTTGGAAACTTATCACCGTTGTTCTTACCAATATTTCGCGCAGCACAGCCTGAACTTGGATGAGCGCCGGACGTACAAGCTGGATGCACCGGATATTGGACAACTGTTCCATGAAGCGTTGAAGCAGATCACCGAATGGGTACAAGCAGAAGGACGCGACTTTTCCCAATTGGCCCGTCAGGATACGGACCAGTATGCAGCTAAAGCGACGAATGAATTGGCACCGATTCTGCAAAATCAGATCCTCCACAGCTCGAACCGTTATCAGTACATTCAAAAGAAGCTGCAGCAAGTGATTGCACGGGCAACGTTCGTGTTGAGTGAACAGGCGCGGAAAACGGACTTTTCTCCTGTTGGACTTGAACTTGGCTTCGGTACAGGGGATGATGCGAAGCTGCCGCCACTATCGCTTGATTTGCCGAACGGGTATGAATTGATGCTGCGGGGCAGAATCGATCGTGTCGACAAAGCTCTCTCGGAAGAGGATTTGTTTTTGCGGATTGTCGATTACAAATCAAGCAGTAAAGGGTTGAACCTTGTTGATGTATTTTACGGTTTATCATTGCAGATGCTCGCTTATTTGGACGTCGTGCTGACGAATGCCGAACAGTGGCTGGGCATGAATGCATCTCCAGCAGGTGTACTTTATTTCCATGTCCACAACCCGATGATTACAGGCAAACAACTGCTCAAAGACGAACAAATCGAAGAGGAGATTTTCAAGAAGTTCAAGATGCAAGGCTTGCTGCTTGAAAATGAGCGTATCGTTCAAATGATGGACACAGGGCTGGATAAAGGCTACAGCCAAATCGTCCCTGCTGCTCTTAAGGCGAAGGGTGGTTTTTATAAGGGTTCTAAAACCGCCGATGCGGAAAAATTTGACCAGTTGAAACAATACATTCGCGGGTTGATGACCGAAGCGGGGACGAAGATTACGGATGGGAAGGTCAATTTGGATCCATTCCAGAAGAAACAGCAGGTCGCCTGTGAGTTTTGCTCCTACCGATCGGTCTGTCAATTCGATCCGACGCTTGAAGAACACAATTACCGCAAGCTGCAGGAACTGAAAGATGAAGATGTACTCAATCGATTAGCTGAAAGGGAGGGGGATGTGTGATGGTCAGTTGGACGAAAGAACAGGAGCGAGCGATCTACTCACATGGATCGAATATACTGGTCGCAGCGGCAGCAGGCTCAGGGAAAACTGCCGTCCTTGTCGAACGGATCATCCAAAAGCTTTTGCACAAGGACGATCCCGTCGATATTGATTCGTTACTTGTCGTGACATTTACGAATGCAGCAGCCCAGGAGATGCGCAACCGTGTCGGCCAGGCACTTGCAAAAGCTCTTGAGGAAAATCCGGATTCTCATCATTTGAAAAAACAGCTCTCATTATTGCAAAACGCTTCAATTTCCACTCTGCACTCATTTTGTATGGAAGTCGTAAGGCGCTATGCTTATCTGCTGGACCTTGATCCAGGATTCCGGATCGCTGATACGGTCGAGGCGGATTTGATTCAACAAGAAGTGCTTGAGGATTTGTTTGAGGACTGGTACGGCAAAGAAGGAGAAGAGCAGCAGCGATTTTTTGACGTGGTCGAACGTTTTTCCAGTGATCGCAGTGATTTGGATGTTGAAAAATTAGTGCTCGATCTTTATACTTTTGCGACCCAAAACCCTTGGCCGGATGCTTGGCTCGATCAAATGGTCGGGATGTATAATGTGGCGCGCGACGCAGAGGAAGCGGACTTGCCCTGGTTAGCGCTCCTCAAGCATGAAGTGTCAAGCCAATTAAAAGCGATGGAAGCGGAAGCACGGCAAGTGCTCGATCTCACCCGTGAACCAGATGGACCATACGCTTATGGGGAGACGGCAGAAGTTGACTTGGAGTTGATCCAGCAGGCCCGGGGCGCGATTGCCCATTCCTGGTCGGAAATGCAGTCGTTCATGAATGATCAGAAATTTGCTGTGTTATCCCGTAAGAAAATGGAATGCAATGAAGAGAAGAAAGAGAGAGCGAAAAAAATTCGCGATCGCTATAAAAAGCGTTGGAATGAAGTACGGGATGAATGGTTTTCCCGTTCCCTGAACAGCTATTTAAAAGACATGGTGGATTTACATCCCGTGATGGAACAGTTGGCAAAGATCGTCAAAGATTTCAAACAGCGTTACGAACAGTTGAAGAAAGAAAAAGCGATTGTCGACTTTTCTGATTTGGAGCATTATTGTTTGCACATTTTGCTTGGTGAAACAGCTACCCCGGCTGAACTGGTCCCTTCCAATGTAGCGGAAAGTTTCCAGAAGCAGTTTTCCGAAGTGTTGATTGATGAATACCAGGATACGAACCTCGTGCAAGAAACCTTGCTCCGCTTGCTGACAGATGGAAAAGAGGCGGGCCATTTGTTCATGGTCGGTGATGTGAAACAGAGTATTTACCGTTTCCGCCATGCAGAGCCCTCGCTGTTCTTGAATAAGTACAAAATGTATGGGACAGAAGAAAGTGAAGGGGAGCGCATCGATCTTGCCCGTAACTTCAGGAGCCGCAAACAAGTCCTGGATGCGACGAACTATATTTTCCGTCAAGTGCTAGATGAAGAAGTGGGAGAAATGGAATATGAGAAAGAGGCTGAACTCATTTACAGTAACAAAATTTATGATGAGCTGACTTCAGAGGATGCTGATGCAGAGCTTTTACTCATTGACAGGGAAGCTAAAGAGGACGAATCGGAAGAAGATGAAGCCTACAAAGATTTAGAAAAAGCACAGCTTGAAGCCCGGGCGTATGGCAAGATGATCCGCAAGTGGCTTGGTTACGAGGGGGGGGAACCGCTGCAAATCGCAGATAAAGAAACAGGGACAAAGCGTTCGCTTCAATATCGTGACATCGTCATTTTGATGCGTTCGATGACATGGGCCCCCACTATCGTTGATGAACTGAAGCAGCAAGGGATCCCTATTTATGCTGAGCTTTCCACCGGATATTTTGAAGCTATTGAAATCAAAGTGATGCTTAGCTTCTTGAAGGTGATCGACAATCCGATGCAGGATATTCCACTTGCGTCTGTGCTGAAATCACCGATTGTAGGATTGAATGAAGATGAACTTGCCCAAATCAGGCTTGCTAAGAAGAAAGCCACTTATTATGAAGCCATGAAGGCTTATGTGGTGAAAAATGAGCTGGGGCGTAAAGTCGATGCCTTTTTGGAACAGCTGAAAAGCTTCCGTGAACGTGCAAGACAAGGGGCGTTATCTGAACTCATATGGGATATTTTCCGTGAGACAGGTTATTACGACTTCGTCGGAGGCATGCCGGGCGGCCGTCAGCGTCAGGCCAATTTAAGGGCATTATACGACAGGGCACGTTCCTATGAAACGACCTCATTCCGTGGCTTGTTCCGGTTTTTGCGGTTCATCGAACGTATTGAAGAACGCGGCGATGACCTTGGTGCAGCCCGGGCCCTCGGTGAACAGGAAGATGTCGTCCGCATCATGACGATTCACAAGAGTAAAGGACTTGAGTTTCCTGTTGTGATTTTCGGAGCGATGGATAAACAATTCAATATGATGGATTTGAAAAATCGTTATCTTTTGCATAAAGATTATGGGTTCGGTTCACGATACATCAATCCAGATAAACGAATCATGTATCCGACTCTTGCCTATCACGCCCTTAAACAAGCAAAACGAAGAGAACTGTTGGCTGAAGAAATGCGCGTTTTATATGTAGCATTGACGAGGGCGAAAGAGAAGCTCGTCATGGTTGGGAACGTGGCCTCATTCGAGAAAAACCAGGAAAAATGGCAAAATTACGTGGAGACGCGTGATTGGGTGCTCCCACCTCATGAACGTCTGGAAGCAAAATCGTACTTAGACTGGGTGGGTCCGGCACTTATCCGTCACCATCATACCGGTGACCTTCGTGGGGATTTGGAAGTGATGACAGCTGAAGAAATCCAATACGATGAATCACAATGGAGAGTGAGTATTGCCCATGGAAGTGAGTTTGCTATTCTTGATGAAGTGAAAGAACAGCGCGATGAACAGTTACAGGAAGCAGTTGAAGAGTGGAAGACTGTCGAGGTGGATGCAGAGGTCGATGATCATTATGTAAGACGTCTGGACTTTGTTTATCCACACCGGCAGGCTGCCTATACGAGAGCAAAGCAAACCGTTACCGAAATCAAACGCCAGCGAGAAACGAAAGATGAATATTCGAGTGATCAGCTGCTAATTCCTTACCGCGCCCCAATCGTGAAACGACCGCGATTCATGCAGCAGGAGAAAGAATTGTCTGCCGCTGAACGAGGGACAGCGATGCATACCGTCATGCAGCATCTTCCTTTTACAAAAGTATGGACTGCGAAGGAAGTAGAGGAATATGTAGAGCATCTCGTCTTGAAAGAAGTCCTTCTTCGTGAAGAAGCGGATCTCATTGATTTTTCTGCAGTGGCCGATTTTTTCCAAACCTCAATAGGACAGTTTGTGCTTGAAGCAGAGCATGTCGAGCGGGAGGTACCTTTCAGTTTGACGCTCCCTGCGCATCAGGTATATGCGAATTGGGAAGCAGAAACTGATGAGCAAGTGTTCATCCAGGGAGTCATCGATGCCATGGTTCCTTTTGAAGACGGATGGATGATCCTTGATTATAAATCTGATGCAATACCGGACGGTGGAGAAGACGTGGAAACACAATTTACCGACCGTTACCGCACACAATTGAACTTATACCAAGTAGCGCTCGAAAAGATATGGAAGCAACCTGTCCGGAAAAGCTGTTTGTATTTCTTCAGTGGATCACTCGTTGTGGAGGTCGATACTCATGGGGGAGACCTGTGATTTATGCAACCGGTCACCTGTGAAAACGACGGAACACCATCTTATTCCGAAGCAATACGGTGGTGTGGAAGGGCCGACGGTAATCCTTTGTCAGGCATGTCATCGCCAAATCCACGTCATTTTCACAAATCAAGAGTTAGCGGGGTTCTACAACACCATGGATCGCTTGCAAGATCATCCAGAGATAAAGAAATATTTACACTGGGTGAAAAAGCAGGATCCCGAAAAACGGATCAGCACAAGTAAACCAAATCACAGGAAAAGGAAATAAGGTATACGATGAACCCTTTTCAAGCTGGAGAAGCTATTGAAGTTTGTTGTTGCTTCTCACGACTTGTTTGGGGGTGGATGCTTGCCGCGGGCACGGCCACAGTCACGGCTAACTTGGTCAAGAAAATCGCTTGACCAAGTGGATCTTCGGCTCGCGCTTTTCCCGCAGGTGTCACCTTCGAACGTTTATCGTGGAATCAATAGAGGCCCACTAAAAAAGAGTGATTTTATTTGATTTATAAAAGAAGCCGAGTTGAACGATAATATCGTCCAACTCGGCTTCTTCATTTGATGCATAGCTCAAAATGTTGCAGTTCTTCAGTGGCCGCCTCAGTCCGGGTTTTCATTTTGCGAAGGGCAGGACTCCCAGCCCCTCTCGACACTTCATTAGTCCGGTTCCAGCGTCCAGACACTCGAGGTCATAAGCAACATCGCAATGTGACAAAGAACGCCACTTTGCGATGTTGCTTATGCTTTTCGTGTCTCCCAGGACGCTTCCACACTTCATTACGCATTGGCGGTGATATTCTGATCGGCAATATCCGGGTCGAATGGGTTGGTGGAGCTTAATCCGTTATTTGTTATGATCCAGTTGCCTGTGTTGAGTGCTCCTGATCCTGCGTTGGTTTTCGAGGTGCTTTTCGGGGAGAGATAGAATGAATCTCCAAAGTTTACAACTCCGCCACCTACACTGTTGATACTGATGGGACCGACGATAGCCGGCATCGCAATCGCCTCCTTTGTGGTGCGATTCTAGCATTATAATTACAACCTATGCGGGCTGGGCCATTATTGTTCATCTTCCAGGAGTCGGAAGTGTTTGGTATAGTTGAGGGAATCAATATGATCAATGCCTCCCATTTGCACTACTGCAGCAGTGGAGGCTCCTATGATCCGGACATCATCAACTTGAATGGGGCGGTTTTGGTAAAAGAAAGATTCAACGTTGACAGGAGCCAGGGGCGGGGTGGGTTTCAATGAAAAAATAGGATAATCTTCAAAGTTGAATGTATCAGACACGAAATTGGCTCCTTCTTTTTGGACAGCCAGAACTTTGGAAAAAGGCGCTGCCCGGTGAACATCCCCAATTTCAAATGTCGACGCAATAGCGATGGATTGTACTTCTACGTTGTCAACATAAACCATCCGTTTAATCATTAGGGACCACGTCGACTTGGCCATTTTCCTCTACATCTTCAAAAGGGCCGATGATCAATGATTCTGGCGGAGTGTCGAAGAATGAGTGCATACGGATGGTTTTATTATCACCAATCAGGAAGACGGAAGAAGAAGAAACGCCTGTCACGCGAATATTTCCTACGTGCAGGCCATAGTTGTGGACAATATGATTCATCGATCATCATCTCCTTGAAAAGTTTCAAAGTACTGCGCCATGGAATGCTGGACCTCTGATTTGATTTGGTGAAAGAGGGTTTCCGGCGGTGCATCCGGATTTTCATGGCGGTAATATTCCATGCGGTGAGGCAATTGTTTGCGAACATCTTCGATCATTCGTTCTTTATGGGTGTCACTCACCTGAATGTCGTGATCGCGAACATATTGATTCATCCAGGATGGAACATCAGATGTCATGTATTCTTGTAACGCATGCAGTACTTGGTCATCATTTTGAGGCAGTTGCTGTCCTTGTTTGCTATATAAATCTCCGAGATCAGATAGTTCGGAGCCATTTGGTGTGAGTCCAATTTGCAGGGTTCCTTCGAGCGTCTCGATTTTCAATTGATCGAAATGATACTCGATTTTTTCTATGACGGTTTTGGGTGGGTGCTCCGTCGTCTGCAGCCGATCGATTTTTTTTTGCAACTGTTCAATCATTTTCTGCTGCTGCTCCATCTGCTGCATCATTTGTTGGATCCACATCTGCCATGATTGATTGTAATTCAAATGCGCTCACCCCCTATCCTACTTTATGAAAAGCAGGGGCCGTCTATGTTATCGAAAGTGGAACAAGCGAGGCTGTTCCAGGTTCAGGAATAATGATTTCACCATCTTTCGGTTGTGCTTCTGGAGCAGGTTTTTTGTAGGCCCCAGTATTTAGAAGGTCGGATTTCGCTTGAATGACCCCGGAACTTCCTATTTGGACGATCGACGAATTGGCAACAGTTCCGATCCGCAGGACGTGAATGTAAATCGACTGATGGACGGTGAGATTCATTTATACCCCTCCTATGCATTATTGATCAGGGATTGATCAATAAGTTCTGAATCATTAACGAACGTGTCAGCCCGGTTCAGATTGATTCTGATGCCATCTCCTGTATTGAAAGATCCACCTCCAGCAAAAGTTTTGGCAGACGCTTGTGGAGCCATGTTGTACACATCACCTATATTGAAAATGCTTGAAGAGGAGAGGGATATGACTTTGACGGCTCCCACTTTTGCTGGCATATGAAAAAACTCCTTTCTACATCTTATGAAACTTGATTGTCTAAATGACGTAAGAAAAGTAAAATAACTATCATAGGGGGAATACATATGAAAATGACAGCTTCACCTCTGGGTGAATCGGAGCGGCTTGATTGGGTCGACGCAGCACGCGGTCTGGCTATCCTTGGAATCTTCATGGTGAATGTGCCGGCTTTCAATGCTCCATATTTCATATATGGAGGGGAAGAGCAGTTCTGGCCTTCTTCTCTCAGCCATAATGTACAAATGATGATTGATATATTTTTCCAGGCCAGCTTCTATACATTGTTTTCTTTCATGTTCGGTTTCGGCATCCAAATGATGAAGGATCGGTTAGTTGAAAAAGACATACCGTTTCGACCGGTTATCTTCAGACGGTTACTTGTGTTGACGGGATTCGGCTTCATTCACGCTTTTCTGATTTGGCATGGAGATATTTTATTATCATATGGTGTGCTTGGATTGATTTTACTCGCTTTTTTCCAGACATCGCCCAAAACTTTACTGGCATGGGCTTACGGGATGTTGGCCTTTCTAATAATCCCTCTTACCTTTTCGATGTTTGTGATGCGAGGCCAACTGCAGGGAGTTGTAAATCATCAAGCGATTGAAGATGCTATCACTAACTACAGCCAAGGGACGATTCTGGATATATGGTCGCAAAACCTGGCTGACTGGAGCTATGCCAATTATTATATGAACCTTCCACTTCTAGCGTTAAGTTTAATCCCGATGTTTTTATTCGGGATGTACGTCTGCCGGAAACGTTGGCTTCATGAACCATCCCAGCATTTGAAAACGATTAAGAAGATTTGGGTAATGACAGGTTTGTTGTTTCTTGTGTTCAAAGCAGGGCCGCACTTATATGGCAATCCAGAGTGGTTCCAATTAGCGCAGGACAGTGTCGGCGGCACGGCATCTGCCATCTTTTATGTGTTGTCGATTACTCTATTATTCAGAACCGAAGTTGGTGCGCGGATGGTTCATCCATTGACATGGGTGGGAAGAATGTCGCTTTCCAATTATATTTTGCAGTCGATCTTTTGCTTTATCCTCTTTTACTCTGTCGGATTCGGTTTTTACGGTGAGGTACCGCCGATTGTAAGCGTGCTGATTGTGATAACTTTCTATACGCTGCAAGTGATTTTAAGTAAAGCGTGGCTGAAGCGGTTTCGATATGGACCGCTTGAGTGGTTATGGCGGACATTGACATATGGCAAGAAGCAGCCATTGAAACGAAAGAGTAAGGCTGCTTCATAATCGAAGGGGGCGGGGATCTTGAACCGTGATCAACTCATCAAGGAAAGTGAAAAATGGGTGGACGAAGCAATAATTACTGAAGCTCAACGGGAACAGCTGCTTGGGAGGTACCCGAAAAAGCAGAACAAACCGATGCTGCTGAGTTTTGCGGCTATCTTAATCGGGTTAGGTTTTTTGACTTTTGTTGCATCCAACTGGTCGTACTTGACTGATATCGGACGGCTTGCCATTCTTCTGACTTCGCTTCTGAGTTTTTATATCATTGGAGAATGGGTATACCGTAAGCGTTCAAAACGGGTGGGTGTCAGTTTGATTCTGATTGCTTTGCTCGTATTCGGTTCAAGCATTTTTCTCGTCGGTCAAATGTATCATTATACAACCTTCAGTGCGTTTCCTTTTTTCCTTTGGTCTTTAGTGGGCTTCGGGTTGTATATGATTCTCAAGGAGACCACATTTTTCCACGCCACACTCATTATCATGACCGTCGGACAGTTGTATAGTGGCATCGTCTATCAGGATTTCCATTTATGGCTGGGCTTATTATTCATACTGGGGATGGGAGCTGTGGTTAAACAGACAAGAGCGCTCCCTCACATCATGGCGTTCAGTATCAGTTACGTGCTTCAAGCGGTCATCCTTGTGTTCAGTGAAGGGGTGCCATCCTATTGGCTGATTGCTTTCTTCCTGCTGCTTTATGTTATGGATGATTTTTTGATAGAAAAAGGGAAGCGCCGTATTTTCAAGACATCAAGCATCCTTTCCATTTTTACGATGCTTTTATTACAAGTGTTCTTTCTAGGCAACGAATATGTCGGCGAACTGACGGAATCCTCTTTGTACTTTTTCCTGGTCTGGGCGATTTTGTTCGTATTTGCAGTCATTCGTTCTGCGATGAGCTCGACCAATTATTACTGGATTGATCTGCTATTGTTCGTACCTGTGTTCCGGTTCGAATTCGGTGATGTGCTGTCACTGGTCATCTTATTCTTGTATGCATTGCTATGGCTCGTCTCTGGCTATCAACAAGAAGTTACCCGCTGGATCAATAAAGGGACCGTCGCTTTTTTATTGACGACATTCGTCGCCTACTTTCAGCTTGCCTGGGACTTTATGAATCGCTCGCTCTTTTTCTTCGTCGGCGGATTGCTTTTGTTTGTACTCAGTTATTTTCTGGAGAAGAAAAGACGTACGTTCCATAAAGGAGGCGAGGACAAATGAAAAAGCGCTGGGTATTTTACACACTTGTGAGTTTGCAAGTCCTATTCATTGTTTTGATGTCCGTTTCCTATTATGCAATGGACTTATGGGGGAAATCGATTACATTACAAACAGCCCCTGTCGATCCCCGCGATCCATTCTATGGAGATTACGTAACACTCTCCTATGAGATAGAGGAAGTCCCGGAGGACAAATGGGCGGCAGAGACGGACGTCGATCGTGGAGAACGTGTCTTTCTTTTGTTGGAAGAAAATGAAGAAGGAATCCACGAGCTTGTAGAAGCTTCAACATTGTTTCCGGAACCAAATGGAGAACAAGTCGTGTTGACGGCTAAGCATAACTGGTCAGATCCATCTACCGGACAGCATAGGGTCGAAATCGGATTGAATCGATACTATATCGAAGAAAATACCGGGTTGGACTGGGAAGAGAGGGGAGAAGGACTTGTTGAAATTGTCCTGGCGCCATGGAAGCAGAAAAAAATCGTTTCTTTGAAGTGAACAGAGGCAGACGGTCGTTCTATGAAACATGTATATATTTAAAAAAGGTGCTGTTCCTCAAATGAGGAAGCAGCACCCTTTTTTAAATAAATCAGCTCAAGACTTCTTTGATCTGGGCGATGGCCCAGTCCAGATCTTCTTTTTCAATGACAAGTGGTGGTCCAAAGCGAATGACGTTTTCGTGTGTTTCTTTACAGAGTAAGCCTTTCTCTTTCAACTCTTCGCAATAGCTGCGAGCAGGCTCAGTCATTTCTACGCCTATAAAGAGCCCTTTCCCGCGAACCTCTTTGATTTTCGGGTTGTCAATAGATTTAAGCTCTTTCATCATGTAGTTTCCAAGCTCTAGAGAACGGGAAGCTAATTTCTCTTCTTCCAACACCTCAAGGGACGCCACAGAAACGGCACATGCAAGTGGGTTTCCGCCAAACGTACTACCGTGGGATCCAGGGTTGAAGACGCCGAGGACATCTTTGTTGGCGACAACACAGGAAATCGGAAATACACCGCCACCTAATGCTTTACCAAGAATAAGCATATCAGGGCTGACATTTTCCCAATCGCATGCGAACATTTTTCCGCTGCGGCCAAGACCTGCCTGGATTTCGTCTGCGATGAATAAGACATTCTCATCTTGGCAAACTTCGTAGGCTTCTTTCAGGAAACCTTCTGGAGGCATGACGATTCCTGCTTCTCCCTGGATAGGTTCAAGCAGGAAGCCTGCTGTATTTTCTGTGATGGCTTCCTTCAGGGCATCGACATCTCCGTATGGAATCAATTTGATACCAGGAAGCATCGGGCCAAAACCACGTTTATATTCTTCTTCAGAAGAAAGTGAAACAGCTGTCATCGTACGGCCGTGAAAGTTGCCGGTACAGGCGATGATTTCCGCTTGATTCTCTTCCACTTTTTTAACATCATATGCCCAGCGTCGAGCCGCTTTGATCGCTGTCTCGACAGCCTCAGCTCCCGTGTTCATCGGAAGTGCCATTTCTTTGTTGGTCAGTTTACAGATTTTTTCATACCAAGGACCGAGCTGATCGTTGTGAAAAGCACGGGAAGTGAGCGTTACACGGTTGGCCTGATCGTTGAGGGCCTGAATGATTTTCGGATGACGGTGTCCCTGGTTAACCGCTGAGTAAGCGCTTAACATATCCATATAGCGATTCCCTTCAGGGTCCTCTACCCAGACACCTTCCGCTTTTGCGATGACGATCGGAAGTGGGTGATAGTTTTTCGCTCCGTATTCTTGCGTTTGGTCAATAATGTTCTGACTGCTGATTACAGACATGCTATCCCTCCAATTTCATTTCAATCTTTGTTTATTATAACAGGTTTTGTTTTCATTTTCTCACTATTAAGAAAATAGGGTGGTAAGCTTTTGATAGGAATCAATCATTCAATCGTGGTATCATATTCGTAGATTCATTTGAAAAGGAGGAAACATTTTGGCACACTTACATATCACCTCATGGGTTATCGCCCTCATTCTTGTTGTCCTTGTTACATCATTTACGAAGAGCGGAAAGGAAAAAGCAGCGAAAATCTTACACATGATCCTTCGTCTGTTTTATTTGCTCATTCTTTATTCCGGAGGTTCGTTGTTTGCAAGCTATAATGAATATGGCGTACTCGTCATCATCAAGCTGCTGATCGGGCTCTGGGCAATTGCTGCAATGGAAATGGTTGCAGTGAAAACCAAGAAGAGAAAACCAGTGGGCATTTGGTGGGCGCAGTTGATTATAGCTGTAGTCATTGCCATGATTCTCGGTTTCGGATTTTTAGGCGCGGGTATTTTACCGGCATAAAAAAATGCTGCATGCGGGCTTCCGCATGCAGCATTTTTATGTTGAAAAAAGGGGGGCTGTATTTTCTGTCTGATGTTCTGTCCGTTACTTGGGGGATAACGGTGATAACTATTTTCAATTACAATGATAATCATTCTCAATCAAAAAGTCAACACATATCTCTGCTTTTTTTCATATGGAAAATAAGACCGTCATATAGTGAGTCATGATGGGTTTTTTAACGTAAGCAAAGGCATGGATGAAATGCTTTCTCGTAAAAGTGGCATCCAGCCTGGGAGTATGGTTTGCGTATTTGCTATGAAAAGGATGGTGAAGGCAGATGTGTGGAATTGTGGGATGGATCGATCATACTCAAAGATCAGAAAAAAAGGCTTCCATACTGGATCAAATGGCGGACACGTTAAAACATCGTGGGCCGGACGATTATCAAAAATGGATGGATGGGCCGGCTGCGTTCGGTCATCAGCGATTGATCGTTGTCGATCCTGCTGGAGGCAGACAGCCGATGATCCGGAAAGCCCGGGATGAAGAATACATCTTGTGCTACAATGGAGAACTTTATAATACAGACGAAGTAAGAGACAAGTTGAAGGCTGAAGGATGGACCTTCGCTTCCCATTCAGATACAGAAGTGGTCCTTGTCAGTTACATGGCGTGGGGCAGTTCATGTGTCGATCATTTGAATGGAATCTTCGCTTTCAGCATTTGGGAGAAAAATCGGGAGCGATTGTTTTTGGTACGTGATCGTCTGGGAGTCAAGCCGCTTTTTTACAGTGACAGAACTGATGGGGTTATGTTTGCTTCTGAGATGAAGGCGATTCTTGCCCATCCCGATGTAGAGCCGACAGTGGACCTTAATGGAATTCATGAAATCCTCTCATTAGGACCATCACGCACACCTGGTGAAGGGGTGTTTAAAGAAATTCACGAACTGCGCCCTGGCCACCGGGCCGTTTGGGAAAAAGGAAAACTGTCGATCGATCGGTATTGGAATGTCCAAAGCACCCCACATGAAGATGATTTTGATGAAACGGTCGCTAGGGTCCGCGAATTATTCATGGATGCTTCTCAGCGCCAGCTTGTTTCAGATGTGAAACTCGGGACATTCTTATCCGGGGGAGTTGATTCAAGCGCTATTACCGCAATTGCTGCTAAGCAGTATGAACAAGAACAAAAGGGAGCGTTGCAGACGTTCTCGATTGATTATAAAGACCAGGAGAAATTTTTTAAAAAGAATGCCTTCCAACCGGACCGGGATGAAGCTTTCATCAAATTGGTCAGCGATCAAAATCAAACCCACCACCTTATAATGGAAGCAAAAACCGAGGATTTGGTCAGTCGCTTGAAGCGGGCGGTTGAACTCCGTGACTTGCCTGGGATGGCAGATGTCGATTCCTCCCTGCTATGGTTTTGTGAAGAAATCAAAAACCATGTGACCGTAGCTTTATCAGGGGAATGCGCCGATGAAATTTTCGGCGGCTATCCGTGGTTTTATAGGAAAGAAGATAAAGACAGGAAAGGCTTTCCCTGGATCCGCTCCTTGAATGAACGGGTAACTCTTGTCAGGGATGATTTAAAAGACGACATCGATATCGAATGGTATATGCTGAAACGTTATCAGGAAACGGTGGCAGAGACACCACTTCTGGATGGGGAAGATGAAGACTCAAAAAAACACCGGCAAATGTTATATTTGAATATGAACTGGTTTATGCAGACATTGCTCGAGCGGAAGGACCGGATGAGCATGGGAGCGAGCTTAGAGGTCCGTGTCCCATTCAGTGATCACCGGCTCGTAGAGTATGTGTGGAATGTACCTTGGAGTATGAAATTCCATAACAACCAGGAAAAAGGATTACTGCGAGAGGCGTTGCGTGGCATTCTTCCGGATAAAGTGCTGTTCAGAAAAAAGAATCCTTACCCCAAAACGTTCCATCCTGATTATACCAAAGCCGTCTGTACGTGGATGAATGAGATTTTATTCGATCCAAACGCACCGCTGTTCGATATTTTTGACCGTGAACAAGTGAGGAAATTGAATGCATCTGAAGGGAAGTCTATTGATACACCCTGGTTTGGTCAATTGATGACAGGTCCTCAATTGATTGCCCACCTTTGTCAGATTGACCATTGGCTGCGTACGTATAAAGTCAAATTGGTATGAATGCCGCCTTAACGGGCGATTTTTATTTCAGGAATGAAAAGAGGATAGATCAAAGTTTAGACTTCTGGTTTGTATTTAATGGGAAAAGGGTGCGTCTCCTTAGTTGGGAGCGCACCCTTTTTTGAAGCCTAATTCGGACTGTATGTTATGCGGTGGAGTGAGAGTTATTCTGAGTCATTAGTGTAACGATGATTAATACTAGAACCGCAATAGGCAAGGCAATTACAACGCTGTTCAAATCGAACGGTTTTGCTAAAGGGATTTCCCAAACCAGTGTGGTGACCACTCCGGCAATCATCGAAGAAAGCCCCCCGGCTTTATTGACTTTTTTCCAAAAGAATACGGCTAGTAATGCAGGGGTGAGTCCGGCTCCATATACTGTGTAAGCATACATTTGAACTGATAAGACAGTTGGGAAATAACTGATTAGGAGATATGCCAGCACGCCTAGCACGATAATGAATATTTTGGTCATCCTTAGCAGCTGCTTATCATTTGCTTCTTTATTAATATATTCGCCTATTATATCGTAAGTCACGTTGGTCGCTGCTGATAATAGGTAGGAGTTACCTGTGGTTACGATGAACGCCGTGGCTGCAGCTAACAAAATCCCGCCGACTACTGTCGGCATAGCCAAAGTTGTGGCCATGAGTGCCATACCAGGGTCGATATCTGGAAACATTGATAGAGAAGTGAAAGCGATAAATGATATCGCAGGAGAAATTATCAGCATACCCACGAGCCAGCCGATTTGCGCTTTCTTAGATGATTTATCGCCACTGGAAGACGCCAGACGTTGATACATGTTCTGGTCTCCAAGCAGTAAAAACAATGAAGGTAAAAGAAAACCTAATAATTGGATGGTCGATAAAGAACCGGTAGCTGTCAAATGATCGGCAGGAACGTTTGAGGTGATGGTGTCCCAGCCACCAGCAATGACAATAATCGTCGGAAGTGTTATTAATAGAGCTGCAATCGCCAGGAATGCGCTCAAAGCATCCGTTGGTGCTACAGAGCGTAATCCGCCTATCGAAGCAAGAAAAATAATCATTACGGCTCCGATGATCGTGCCGGTTTCCACAGAAATTCCTGTTGTCAGGTTTAAAATGAACCCAAGTCCGGTCATCTGATAAGATACAATACCGACAAAAGCGAGAATGATGATGATGCTGGCAATTGTTCTTGATGTCTTCCCGTACTTTTCTTCTAAAATACCTGAGACTGTGTATTTTCCAAATTCACGAATTTTAGGTGCTATTAAATAGAGGATGGCAATACCTACAAGAGTAGGAAGCATCATAAGCAGAGCGGGGATAATTCCATAGCTGTAGGCCATTGAAGTTTCTCCACCAGAAATACTTCCGCTGCCTGTCCAGGTAGCGAGGAGTGTCCCTGTTAACACAAATGTACCCAGCCCTTTTCCAGCCAAAATGAAATCTTCGCTGTTTGAAATCTTTCTGGAGAAATAAATGCCCATCAAAATCATAATTACACCATATATCCCTACGTACCACAGTAGGGTTGGATTATGTGTTAATTCCATAATGTGAAACCTCCTAAATGAATTTCTTTTTGATTAGTGTGGACTTAATCAAATTACTTATCCATTTTGGGCGGCCTTTTAGATATACATGGAAAGCATGCATCATCTCTTAAATGAATTTAAAGAATTAGAGCCAGAATAGATTCCAGTGCTTAATCCTGTCGTTTAAGCTGGGACGCCACTTTGCTTAAGCTTGTCGTGTCTATCGGGCGCCGCCACACTTAAACTATCCGGTTCCAGCGCCTAGCCCCTCGAGGTCTTAAGCAATTCGTTTTCGTGAAGAAAGTACACTTCACTACAACGCTTTGCATAAGCTTGTCGGGTCAACCCAAGGCACTTCCACACTTAGATTATCCAGTTCTGGCTCCCAGACACTCGAGACATAAGCAATCCAGCTTTGTGACAACCCCCGTCACATCGCTGTTTTGCTTATGCTTGTCGTGTCTATCGGGTCGCCGCCACACTTAAATTTTGTGTCAATTTTATGGATGTTTTTTAAAAGTGCTGGATTGAATTGACGGCTGAGGGTTTGAAGGGATACTCTAGAAGGGTTACCACATTATCAGTAAGGAGGACGGATGATGAGAAAATCAGTAATAGGTCTCATGGTCATCCCGTTCTTTCTTTTATGCAGCTTTTCGGTAAGTGCAGCAGAAAGAGAAGAGCGACAATGGCAAGATGAAAGCATTTATTATATAATGATCGACCGTTTCATGAATGGGGAGATGGGCAATAATGAAGGGGCGAACTTAGAGGATCCGGAAGCTTATCATGGGGGAGATATTAAGGGTATCATCGATCAGCTTGACTACATAAAAGAGTTAGGATTTACAACGATACAACTTTCTCCGATTATGGCCAATGAAGGTGAAGGTTTTCATGGTTTTCGAATCTCTGATTTTCAATCTGTGGAAGAACACTTTGGTACAATCGCTCAGGCTCAGACATTAGTGGAAGAGGCGCACGCAAGAGATTTAAAAGTCATTTTTGATCTGCCGGTCGGTTTTACTGGAGAAAACCACTCTTGGCTTGATGAACAATCGAAAGGCGATTGGTTCGCTGAGGGTCAAGTAGCAAGTGAACTCAGTTGGATTGACGGTATGCCGAAGCTTGATACATCGAATGTAAACTTACAGCAATATTTCCAAGAAACGATGGACTTTTGGCAGGAGGAAACAGGGGTTGATGGATTCCGTTTGGTTTCTTCTTCTCAAGTTCCTGAGGAATTACTACAGACAGCTAGCGGGGATAGGATCGTCATTGCTGAAAATCTTTCAGATAAGGAAGCCTTTCGTGCTCAGAGCCGTGAAATTTTCAGTGAGGCGGGTAATCCGTTAGATGAGTTAGTAACACAACAAAGCGTTGAGGAAGTCAATCGATTGGACGGCTTTGGTGTCGGACGGTTCACTCATCTAGCTGTAGAAAATAGTCAAAACCCAATTACAAGATGGCAGCTTGCCTTGACGTATCTGTTTACGGCACCTGGTATTCCACAACTTTACTATGGTTCGGAAATTCCACTTGATGACGGTGGAAATCTTCGCAACCTGCCAATGATGAATTTCAAGGCAGGAGATGAAAAGTTGAGAAAACGAGTGGAAAAGCTGACTTCCATGAGAGAGCAGTTTCCTGCCTTGACACGCGGCAACTATGAAGAATTGTACAATCAAGAAGGACTTGCTGTGTTTAAACGGACAGAGCAGGAGCAAACGATGATTGTTGCGATAAATAATGCAGAAGAAACGAAAACGATGGAGATTGAGAATTTGGAAGATGATCATCAACTGAGAGGATTACTGCATGATGGACTTGTCCGGCAACAAAATGATGGTTCATATCGCCTCGGCATGGAACGCGAAACGGCAGATGTTTTCATTGTCGAACAAAACAGTGGGTACAATTGGATGTTCATAGGTTTTGTAGGCGGCGTTTTAGGCTTGTTCGTTCTAGCTGTAATCATGATCAGTTTGAAAAACCGTAAAGAAAAAAACTGATTAACAGAAGCCAGACCCTGTGGTGTCAGGACCCAGGGCCTGGCTTTATCTATGTGGATCTTAAAGGTGCTCTCAAGCATATCTGTTCAATATCAGCTATAAGAGAGTGAACAGCACAAGGTAATAATAGGTTGAAACGTTTTTGAATTATGAAAAACATTCGAAAGCGTAATCATTGAGAGACTAATTCAGGACTCTGAACCAGCTTTTTTCTTTCTTCTCCACCAGAACAATGCCGCGATGATCAGGATGGGCAAAAGGATCGGAGAATAGCCGATGAAGAATATCGCTATCCATGAGAAAAAGCTGTTGATCCCATTGATCGAGGTAAAGAACGCTTGCTTCGTTTTTCCCCAAGTATTTAAATCTTGCTGATCGACTTCCGGAACGACGACTTTCGTTTCTTTGATGGAAAGGGTTATAGTGGAGAAGTCACTTTGGTTCGATAAATAATTCATTTCGCCTTTAATGGTTTCAATTTCTGATTGGACTCTTTCTAAGTCTTGAGAGATTTTAATCAAATCTTCCGTGGCCTCTGCTTCATCCAGAAAGCTGAGAAGACGTGCTTCAATTTCCTCTTTCGCTTTTAAGCGTGACTCAAGATCGACAAAATCTTTCGTAACATCCCGACTGTTGATGTTTCTGGACTTGATGTTATCTGTAATGTCCTCAAACCCACCAAGGAGGGCGTCAAAATTCGGCTGGGGAACCCGGAGGCGAAGATGACCTTCGCGGTTGCCGCGCTCGGTCTTATGGATGTTGGTTTCTACCATATAAGCATCATACTCATTCATTCGTTTTTCTAAACTTTGATAGAATTGGTCATAGTCATCTGTTTCCAAGTCGATATGCGCCTCATAGATCATCATTTTTTCTGTCTGGTTATCCTGGGTTTCTTCGGCAGCGTCATTTTCTGCTTCAGGTGTCTCCGATAAACCATTTGTCTTGCTTTCCTGTGTGGTTGATGCATCCTCATTACTTTCCGTGGATTCCTGGCTGTCTTCATTGCTGCAAGCAGCAAGAAGGAAGATTAGAATGAGTACTCCCAACCATGCACTTTTTTTCCGCATAAAAAGACCCCCTCTAATTAGGCTTATAAAATGGCGCAGGATGTTCCCGCTTTTCTTTATAAGTCGTAATTAGGGGAGTAGGGTTACACTTTATTGGGAATATTTATTTATAACTGTCATTCAAAAAGAATAGGGCTATGGTGCCAGGTCCGGCATGAGCGCCAATGGTAGCGCCGACAAATTCGATTTGGATTTCTTTAGTGCCGTATTCTTCACGGATCATTTCGGCCAGTTTTTCGGCTCGCTCCTGGTCATCTCCGTGACTGATGGCAATTCGTTGGTTTTGCAGGTCTGTCCCGCGCTCTCCCATCACTTCAAGCATCCGTTTCAATACTTTTTTCGTGCCGCGGATTTTTTCTAATGGGACAAGTTTTCCGTCTTCCATATGTAGAAGAGGCTTGATTTTCAGCATTCCACCAACGAAGGCTGCAGTACGGCTTACCCGGCCACCACGTTGTAAATAAACGAGATCATCAACAGTGAAGATGTGTTCCATATTAGTGGCATGATACATACCAAGCTTGAGGATTTCTTCAAAACTTCCTCCAGTTTCAGCGAGTTCAGCCGCTCTCATCACTATCAGGCCTAAACCTAGAGAGGCTGCTTTCGTATCAATGACTTCGAAGCGTGCATCTTCATATTCTTCTTTGATTTCCTCCTCAACCATTTTGGCTGTCTGGTATGTTCCTGATAGTTCAGAGGAGAAAGCGAAATAGATGAAGGGCTGACCGTTTCTCGCAAACTCAGAAAATGCATCACGAAAATCCTGGGGAGAAACCTGAGCCGTTTTCGGCCCTTCTCCTTGGCGCATACGGTCATAAACCTGTTGGGGCTTGATGGTAAGACCGTCTTCATACTCTTCTTCATTCATGATGATTTTCAAAGGAAGTGAATGGATCGAATGTCTTTCTAACGTTTGCTGATGCAGATCGGATGCTGAATCACAGACGATTTTTACATTCATTAGCGTCACCTACTGTCTTTTGGATTGTACCTTAAGTTTAGGCACATTCACACAGATAGTCAAAACAAATCGAACGTCCTATGAGATTCGACATATATTTACATGGATCTTCCATCTTTGACTTGATTTTGCCATCGCCTGGTGATAAAAATGAATAGACGATATAGGTAAGGAGGTTGGCATGTGTTTACAGTTGAAATAAAGCGTATATTAATCGTTCTGTTAGGGGCGATTTTAAATGCGATTTCCCTTAATTTATTCTTGATTGAAGCAAATGTTTATGCAAGTGGATTTACAGGGGTAGCTCAATTGCTCACAAGTATTTTGAATGACTTTGCCGGGATACCCGTGAGTACAGGTTTGCTCTTATTCATACTTAACATACCAGTAGCTATTTTAGGGTGGTATAAAGTAGGCAGAGGCTTTACCGTCTACAGCGCGATTTCTGTCGCCTTTACTACTCTTTTCCTTGAACTAATACCGGTCCAGCAATTATCCACCGATATCATACTGAATGCCGTATTTGGTGGTGTCATTGGTGGTATGGGTGTCGGTATCACATTGAAGTGGGGTGCATCCACGGGTGGTCTCGATATTATAGCCATGGTCCTTTCACGTATGAAAGACCGTCCGATCGGCATTTATTTTCTTTTCATCAATAGTGCGATCATCGCTATCGCGGGTCTTTTGTATGAACCGGAAAACGCACTTTATACTTTGTTGACATTGTATGTGACGACAAGAGTGATCGATGCGGTTCATACTCGCCACGAGAAACTTACGGCTATGATTATAACGACAAAGGCTGCCGATTTAGAGAAAGCCATCCACGGGCACATGGTGCGAGGTATCACGACCCTGCCTGCTAAAGGTGCTTTCACCCAACAGGATAAAAACATGCTCGTCATGGTCATCACACGTTATGAGCTTTATGATCTGCAGCACATCATCCAAGATGTAGATCCCCAAGCGTTCACAAACATCGTGCAAACGACTGGGATTTTCGGATTCTTCCGAAAAGATGATAAATAATGTAACGTTTTCCATCCGAAGACGACTCATTAGATAAATAGAAAAAGAGGAGTGGCGAAATGAAAAAGTTCTTAGCCATTATGATGGGGGTCATGTTGCTTACCTTAGCTGCATGCGGAAGTGATTCAGAAACCGGTGAAGCAAGTGGTGAGGAAAAGGAGGATCAGACGGATGAAGGAACGTCAGAAGATCAAGAGGCTGAAACTGATATGCAATCATTGATTGATCAATTGAAATTGGATGCCACAGTTGATGCGACTTCAGAAGCGGCTGCATTCAACTTTTCCATTGAAAATACCGGAGATGAACAAGTCAATCTAGGTTTTTCTTCAAGCCAGAAATATGAAATCAAAGTAGAAAATGCAGATGGTGAAAATGTGTACACCTTCTCGGCAGACAAAATGTTCACTCAAGAACTGACAACAGAAGAACTGGCTGCTGGTGAAACTTTTGAAGCAGAAGAAACGTGGACAGGAATCGAAGAGCCCGGGAAGTACGAAATGACGGTGACGATGCTTGTGAAAACGATCAATGATCAATCTCTGGAAGAGAATCCATTCCAAGTGACGGAAAGTTTCACAATTGAAAGTGAAGAAACGGATGAATCCTCAGAGTCGGATGAAGAAGCATCTGATGTTGAAAAGCACGAAGGTGATGGACAGGCGTTCCGTGAGATCGAAGTGACGGGTGAGAACGGTCAATACGTCATTAAAGGGGAAGCGCGTGTTTATGAAGGCAGCTTCCTATACCGTGTCGAAGATGGCCACAACGTTCAGGTAGAACCAACGGTCGTCCAGGTGGATGAAGGCGCACCTGCGTGGTCAACATTTGAAATCGAACTCGATATTCCTGAAGAAGATTTACCGCAGTTCGGTACATTGACTCTATCCCTGTATGAAGAAAGTGCGAAAGACGGGAAAGAGACAAATGTGAATTATATTCCACTAGAAAGCTTCCAAATGGAAGAATAAAACATAAAGAAATCCGCTCTACAATGTAGAGCGGATTTCTTATTTGCATTATAAAGCTTGTCGGGACACCCCGGACGCTTCCACTTTTATATTAATAACCGTATTCTTCTAATGTGCTTTTTACTTTTTCGGAAAGCTCGTCCCAATCTGCTTGGGGGAGTTTGTTGACAGTGATGAAGTTCTGGAAGCCGAAAACGTTGTCAACGCCGTCCAATTCCATCAAATCGTTCATGATTTTATGTTCACTGGTTTGACCAGGCATGACAGAGACACTGCCTTCCCCTTGGAAAATCATTGATTCTGTTGTGAATTTACGTGCATTCGGGTTTGGTGTTTCTTGTACTTGTATAGTCATATTATTATCCTCCTCTTTTACATCTCTTCTTATTTTACCAAAAAAATGCGCCTATCAAAACTGTAATCTCTTCTTTACATGAGGAATGGAAAATTGTGATACAATGAATACAATTTTAGGAGGTGTGCTATGGAGTCGAGATTGATAGATGTGTTACAGCCGATCAAAGACAATGATTATACATTGCCGGAAGGCCAGAACCTACAAGAGCTCACCACGATGATGCTCCAAAAAATCGGGTCAGTCCATCCCGTTTTGAGGGATGAATTGATTCATATGATTTTTACGACATTCATCGAACGTGGTCACTATACAAACGAACAATTGAAGAATATCCTCCAATCAATTTTAAATAAAAATTACTTATTTTACCGTATTGGGATGTCAAAAAACGAAGAAGATGCCGTTTTCAAGCGGAGCTTTTCTGTATTGCTGATTCCACCTATCATGCAAAAACATAGGAAATCTCCTTTTTTGAAAGAAGAAGAAATCCACCGAGTATGGGAAAACCTGAAAAAATATATGCAGCAAGAGAAGGATCACCGCGGGTACGTAAAAGAGAAAGGGTGGGCGCACGCGATGGCCCATGCGGCAGATGCAATCTACAGTGTGGCTGCTTGTGAAGAAATAACCAAAGAAGAAGTGCTCGAGATGTTACCAGTCATCAGACAACAGTTTATGATTGATCAGCCATATCTTTTCGATGAAGAAGAGCGGATGGTGACAGCAGTGCTGATGATGTTCAGAAAGATTGAGCATGCGGAGCGTATTGAATGGCTGGAAACACTGCTCTACATTCGTGACAGCTGGCAGAATCCTGATGAAGACATTATCATCAACAATAGTAAACACTTTATGAGAGCGATGTATTTCCGTATGATCGAAGGGGATTATCGAGAGCTTCGCCAGGTTTTAGAAAATTTGCTGAGGGAACTTAGAAAACAGGAAGCCTACTAAAACCTGGAGGAGATTTATGATTCGATGGGGTCTTTTCATTGGAACATCCTCGGGAATCGTTCTGGGACTTTATATGTGGTATGTGGAAATGGTTACAGGAAAGGAAGTTTATACACTTCTGATGAACGTCGATTTCATACCTATTATCGGAGGAATCGATTGGCCGGTTCCACTGGAATGGTTTTTCCACTTAGTCATTTCCTGGATGATCGGAATTCTTTACGCTTATGTGTTCATGCGCAAGTGGAAAGAGACGAACCGTAACCGTTGGAAACTCGCCATCGTTTTGACAGCCATTGCAGCATCCACCTACATTCCACTGACGATTTTTGCGATTAAAGAAACGCCCGCTCTGACGGATTGGACGGCGATTCTTTATTGGTTAATCGGTCATGTGCTTTACGCGATCACTTTGAAAAAATCATATGATCGATTTTACTGAAAAAGCCGGGGAAACGTCCTCGGCTTTTTCTTAATCCAGGAAATTTTGATACTTATATATGGTGAGCATTTCAAAAAACAAAGAAGCGCCTGATTGTGCACTCAATCAGGCGCTTCTTTGTTTTAGAAAATCATTAGGGGGGTTACTTACTATATACCCGATTCATCAAAAAGATAACGTAAAATAGAAAAAAAGATCAGGCCGGAATTTCCGACCTGACTTTTTTTGTTATCGCAAATTGTTGTGATGAGATTCAAGCTCTTGTTCCAATTGCTGTAGCTGTTGTTTCTCCTGTTGTGAACATTGGCTATAGGCAGATTGGATTGCTTGTTTAGCGGCTTGCATATCTTCCTTGTTCGCCGGGGCTTGTCGGCCCTCACCACGATTTTGAGTGAAACGGTTGACTGCTTCTCGCGCGTTTTCAAAAAGGTTTCTATTCATAGTTAAAACCCTCCTACCGTATGCTGATCAGCTTCGATTTCTTTACGTTTAGCTTCTGAAAGCCTTTTGGGCTCCATCTCGCTTTCGTCGAACCTTCGAACTTCTGTCCAGCTTTTGTCTTTGCGATTGGTTTTCTTTTGCTGCTCCATGACAAGACCTCCTGTCATAAAAAAGCCTGAACGCTTTCACGTTCAAGCTTAGTATGGCAAGAGCCTTCTTTTTTACACAAGGAAAAAATTGTTTATATAGCCCGTTGGTTGATTTTTAAATAATCATTTAAAAATTCGCCGATGCCGTTTTGTTCATTTGTATGTGTGACATGATTGGCAATATCCTTCAGTTCGTTGATCGCATTGCCCATAGCAACACCGACCCCGGCATATTCAATCATTTCAAAATCATTGTCCTCGTCTCCAAATGCGATGACACGGTCCTTTGGTATATGGAAATAGCGGGCGATTTTATCCAAGCCTACAGCTTTGTTCATCCCCGCCCGGACAATCTCGATCACATGCCATGGTGCACCCCATTTACGGTGATCGATTAATGATGCATGTTCATCAAGCTGTGCACGAAGCTGTTTGATTTTTTCTTCTTCAGGATGGATCAAGATAGATGTTGGGTCTTCCTTTAAGTTTGCTTGTAAACGACCGACTGTGATGGTGTTGTTTTCTGTGTGGAAAATGCTCATGATTTCTTCATCATACTGATCTAAGTATACCTCATCCATTACCTCTGCCAGAATATTTTTCACTCCGAGTTCTTGGCATGTATGGATGATTTTATGGGCGGTACGGATACCAAGAGGAGAATGGACTGCATCCCACCGCTGGTCTTTCGGATGGTGGATCAAAGCCCCATTGAAATTGACCATTGGTGTTTCCAATCCGAGATCATGGTAAAAGTCGATACTCGCCCTGTGAGGACGACCTGTCGCAATCACGACAATGTGTCCTTGCTCCATAGCACTCTTCACTGTATTTTTCGTTTTCTCATTAATTACTTTTGCATCGGTTAGAAGGGTTCCATCTAAATCTAATGCGATTAAGTGTTGATTCATTTTCTTCACCTCATTTGTATGTATAGTTTATCGGGAAGGCAGGTTAATTGTAAAGAATTACCCGTCTCATTACCTAACTCTTTCCAATCGATACTGGCAGTGTTACGATGAGTATTATATAAAATTAATATGAAGGCCATTTAAAAAGCAAGTAAAGATATTAAGAAAGGAAACAGAAATAATGATTGGCATTTATCGGAATACCTTGAAGAACGTACCCGTACTGACAGTAGTCGACGCTGCAAAACAAGAAGAACCCCTTCCAGTTTTTATTTATTTCCATGGCTTTACATCAGCGAAAGAACATAACCTGCCCCAAGCGTATTTACTCGCTCAAAAAGGTTATCGGGTCATCTTGCCTGATAGTGCTTACCATGGGGAACGGGAAAAAGAACTGTCCAAACAGGATTTGAATTTTAAATTTTGGGATATCGTGTATCAAAACTTAAAAGAACTCCAAGATATGAAAGATGAACTTGATCGAATCGGTTTAATCAAAGATAGAAGGATCGGTATTGGGGGAACATCGATGGGAGGGGTCACTGCAAGTGCTGCCCTGACGATGTATCCATGGATTCAGGCGTCCACGATCATGATGGGTTCACCTAAACCGGTGGATTTCGCAAAAAAACTTATCAAAGATGTTGAACAAACCGGTATCCTACTCCCGATTGACCAAGACGAGCTGGATGAACTCTTCAATTCGTTGGAATCAATCGACCTCTCCAGGCAAATCGATAAACTGTATGGTCGACCACTCTTCTTTTGGCACGGGGATGCCGACCCTGTTGTACCATTTGAACATTCATATGATTTTTATAATACAGCTATTGAGCATTATAAAAATCCCGAGAATATACGTTTCCTGCGTGAAGTCGGTAAAGATCACAAAGTAAGTCGTTTTGCCGTGATCGAAATGGTTAATTGGTTGGAATTAGTATTGTAATAAAGGGGAATATTTTATTCTCATCGAATTTTTGTTTATAATAGAGTTTGAAGAAATGTGAAGGGGGAACTAATGTGAGTACAACTGCACTTGAAGAAAATGCAATGGGCGCTCTTGAAAATGTCATTGACCCTGAACTCGGCATTGATATCGTAAACTTAGGTTTGGTTTATGGCGTCGATATAGATGATAATGGCGATGCTACAGTGACGATGACATTGACAGCAATGGGCTGCCCACTTGCAGGTCATATTGAACAAGACGTGAAGCGTTGCATGGCCGACCTTCCGGAATTAAATGAAATAACAGTTAATATCGTCTGGAATCCGCCATGGACGAAAGATCGTATGAGCCGTTACGCGAAGATCGCTCTTGGGATCCCAGATTGATTTCGTTCGATTATTTGTAAGAGATGCCCCTGCCGTTTCACTGCGGTAGGGGTTTTTATATAACTGAAATCAGGTAACATTCAGGAAGGGAGGGGAGAGTCATGAGCCGTGCACCAGTATTTCAATTTGTCGGTTTTAAAAATAGTGGAAAAACCTCACTATTGTCAGACTTGATCGCTTACGGCGCCGAAAAAGGCGAGCGTGTAGCAGCGATTAAACATCACAGTCACGAAGAACCATTGAAGGTGATGCATCTGGAAACTGACAGTTACCGATTACATGAATCAGGTGCATTTTTGACGGGCGTCGATAGTCCAAGAAGGTTTCAACTTGAATTGTCGCATGAGGATGACTTCCCACTAGAGGAGCTCGTCTCCATTTATCGTCATTTTTCACCGGATTTAATAGCTGTCGAAGGTTTTAAAGAAGAGGAGTATCCGAAAGCTGTCATCATTAAAAGGGAAAAAGATTTGCCATTACTTACTCAACTGTCTAATATTCAACTTGTGATCACTTGGGATGAAGTGCAGACAGGTCATGTCACTTACCCGGTAATCAAACTGGATGATTGGAGAGAACGCTTGCCTGAAGTGTTTGAGATTGCCAAAGGAGGCGCAGGAAGATGAAGAGATGCTGGATAACAGACAAGCCGCTCGAGGTGTCCTCGATGGTTGAACTCGTTACGAGAAGAGAAGCAGGGGCTATCAATACATTCATCGGTACAGTCCGTGAATTTACAGAAGGAAAACGGACGCTCTTCTTGCAATACGAAGCCTACACATCCATGGCAGAAAAGAAACTTGAAGAAATAGCTGAAGAAATCGACCGGAAGTGGCCGGATGTCAAAATCGCTATCGCCCATCGGATCGGCCGTCTTGAAATCTCCGATATTGCTGTAATCATCGCTGTTTCCACTCCACACAGGGACGACTCTTTCGAAGCAAGCCGCTATGCTATTGAACGGATGAAAGAAGTCGTGCCTATCTGGAAGAAGGAACATTGGGAAAATGGGCAAGAGTGGATCGGTAATCAAAAAGAAACAAAACAAGGAATACCCAGGGAGGAGGAGATTCGGTGAATCGTGTGTTGTTTTTCGCAGGTTTACGAGAACGTGTCGAAAAAGAAGAACTTGAAATTGATGTGACAGGCCGCACGGTTGGAGAGGTGAAAGAGCTGGTTAGTGAAAAGTATGGCCTGGACCAAATCCAGTCGTGTATGACGGCAGTCAATGAGGAGTTCGCTTTAAATGACATGAAAATCGAAGAAGGCGATACCATCGCTTTCATCCCGCCAGTTAGTGGTGGATAAATCGCCTTCATATCTAGAAGGATTGATTTCGAGATGTTTTTTTTAGTTGAACAGGGCGGTGGGGAATGGATCGCTTTCCGCGGGAGCGCAGTGAGCTTCCTCAGGCTTTCGCCTTCCGGGATCTCACCAAGCACTCTCTTCCCGCAGGAGTCTCCCCATTCCCCGCCGCCCCTTGCTATAATTGTTTCTCGAAATCGTTTCAAATATGTAAGAAAACTACTCTTCCAATAGCGAGGAAATAGTTGTTTAGCGGTGAAAATTTTATGTATGAAGTTATTCGAAATACACCCTAAATAGCATGATGGGGGATGACTGGAGAACGTTTTATCTATAGTTTAAGACTCTTCTCCTCTCCTATGGTGGGGTTCGTTCATTACATGTGGAATGGGGTGGTTTTGAAATGACGAGACTCCCGCGGGAGAAGGGGCTAGGCGAGACCCCGTAGTGAGTGTTAACGAGCGAGGAGGCTTGCCAGTTCCCCCCGCAGGAAAGCGAGTTGTTTATAAGCCACCCCTATCCCTTATTCGGTAACGAACCCCCAAGTTGTTGTAGGAGGCTTTTTGACTCGACATCATGTAAATATCCTCATATATCAAAAGAAGGGAACGAAATCTTTAGACGATTTCGTTCCCTTTTTTATCGATTATAAAAATAAGATGACAAGGCCACCGACGATGAAGCAATAAAACGCGAAATACTTCAGGTTTCCTTGGGCCATGATGTTCATGAACCATTTCAAAGAGAAATACGAAGCGACGACAGAACCAGCAAGTGCTATAGCATAGGCTGCCCATATGGTAGCAGAGGTGGCATTTGCGATTACTTCTTCAATTGAAAGAAGCATTGTGCCAAGACTGACCGGTATGAAAAGCAAGAAAGAGAAGCGCAGGGCGGTTTCTTGTTTCATTCCTAAAAACATAGCAGCGACAATAGTCGCTCCGGAACGACTGATCCCTGGAATTAAAGCGACAGCTTGTCCAATCCCTACGATCAAGGCGTCTTTCCAAGTCATTTGACTATCGCCTTTTCTTCCCCGCATATTGCGGATCAACCATAAGGCGATCCCCGTAATGATGAGGGTGATCCCGACGGTTTGTACATTAGATAAACCTTCGATAGCATCGCCAAGCAATATCCCTAGTACACCTGCAGGGATTGTCCCGATAATCAAGTAAATGATGAAGTCAAAGTCATCTTTTTGGCGCTCATCACGGCTCAATAGGTAACCGATCCCGTTTTTGACCAGACGGATCAAGTCGTCCCTGTAAATGATCAAGACAGCGATCAGAGAGCCGAAGTTGACGAGTACTTCGAAGCTCAGCCCTTTCAGATTCAAATCCAATAATTCTTGGGCAATCACTAAGTGACCGCTGGATGAAATCGGAATCGGTTCTGTAAACCCTTGGAAAATCCCAAGAAATAAATATTTGATCAATAACCATAATTGTTCCATTTCAAATCCTCCTGCTCATGCGAACTAGCTTTCCTAAATATATCGTTGATTGATTTTTATGTACAATAAGCCAAGTTATTCATTTTATCAAAGAATAGTACAGTTTTGTGAACAAATGAAAAACGCTGCCATCGCTAGATAGCAACGTTCCATGTTAAAAAGGCTTAGACTTCCTCTTTTATGAGTCCGTCTCCAAGTACCACGGCGGCCAAAGTGAATAGGATGGTCATAGTGATAACTTGGGAGAAAGCGAAACTGCTTCCTGCCATATTACTGACTACATAAGCGGTCATAAAGCTCAATAGAAAGGCCCAAATGATTGTCCAAATCATTCGCATAGTTACTCACCTCATTTATACGCAATCTATTTCTATATTAGCAGAACTGGGAAGAAAAAGAAATATGAAATCGCTTCATGATTTGTTTTCATTATGAATAAAATATAAGAAGTGATGAAAGAGGGGGAGGTCCTATGATGGTAACCGTTCATCCGTGTTTCCATTGGATCGGGTATCATATCAGTACTGGTCTTCTTCAAGAAGGGATTGAAGTGGTCGGTATCGATCCGATTGTCGATGAGCGAAGTGATTTATTATATATGTACGTCGGAAGGAATAGTAATTTTCAGCACTTTTTTCGGAAAGAGGAAAAAGAAAATCATGTACAGCAGACAGATGATGAGGTCATGATTGAATTTGTGGAAGATTGCATACTGATCAAAAGAAATGATAGAGACAAAGAACTTGTCAAATTACCTCCGCTTTACGGGGAATGGATGAACTTTGAACGGTTAGGGATCAGGGATAAAGACAGCCTCCAACAATGGGTGGAAGATCATGAAGCCGTTTATATAGAAGATTTTCTGAAAGAGCTATTCCCTATTGTGCTGAGAGATGAGGGTTTTTACTGGACGGCAACAGAGCAGGGAGAAAGTGTTTTGAAAGAAAGGTTGGAGGAGATCTGGCGTTGCCAGCGTTTATTGGTATAGGCATAGTGCTCTGATATCAGTATATTTACTTTTTTACTGAAAAACATGTAGAATAAAGGAGGATACAAGTAGTGGTAGTTTAGGAGTGCTTAGTGTGAAAATGAGATTCATCATGATATTATCTCTAATTTTTTATCTAGCAGGATGCCAGGCGTTTCCCGGCTATGATCAAGAAACCCAAGTGGGAATGCTTGTGGAAACAACCATTCATGATCAAGCATGGGGGCAGCAAGGGTATAAAGGACTGCAGACGATTCAGGAGGATTATGGTGTAGATATTTATTTTAAAGAAGGTATCAAAAACTATACCCAGACTGCTGAGGCAGTAGAAGATTTAGTTAATAAAGGTGTCGATGTCATATTCGGGCACAGCAATATCTATGGCAACCATTTTCGTGAAATCCATCAGGCTTACCCTGAGGTGGATTTCATTTATTTTAATGGAGAATTCTCTGCGGAGAATGTAACCAGCTTAAATTTCAGTGCAAGAGCCATGGGCTTCTTTGCTGGAATGGTCGCGGGCGAAATGACAGAAACCAATCGTATTGGTCTGATCGGTGTTTTTGAATGGCAGCCTGAAGTGGAGGGTTTCTATGAAGGTGTGATTCATCAAAATCCTGAGGCTGATGTTGATATAGCTTTGACAAACAGTTGGGAAAATACCCAGATGGCGCTTATGTTTTATGAAAACATGAGTGAAGAGGGGGCGGATGTATTTTACCCGGCTGGTGACATTTTTAATGTACCTGTCATTGAACAGGCGCAAATCGATGGAAACTATGCCATCGGGTATGTGCAGGATCAATCTTCTGTAGCAGAAAATACAGTATTGACAAGCACAGTGCAAAAAGTGGATGAAGTATATAGGATTGCAATGGAAAGATATATGAATGACAATCTGCCAGGAAAAGCATTGATGTTTGATTTTCAAGAGGGGGCCATTGAAATGGGCGAATACAGTCCTGCTGTCCCTGCTGATTTTCAAAAAGAAATGAGGGCAGCAGTGGAACAGTATATAGAAACAGAAGAGCTGCCCAATTGAAAAACTCTGGAGCCTGCGTTTGGCTTCAGAGTTTTTATTTGTAGAAACTCACCATTCTTTGATGGTCACAAGTTTGCAGGTCCTGCCAGGCCTTCAGTAAAAGTGAATGTTACTTCTTGAAACGATCGATCATCGGTTTGATCATCGGAGACACGGATTTCCATGTTTTTGATGCTTCTTCGAACAATTCCGGCCATTTTGGTTGTGATGATCCCTCTTCTTTCTCCTTACGATCTTCCTGTTGATTGAATCCCCAGAAATTATCGAAAGGAGAAGACTTTCTTTCTCCCATACCAGAACACCTCCTGTACTACCAATTTATGATACCAAAGCCTGTTTTCTGTGGGCTGTCTACAGGAAACTTTTCTTTTGTATGGCCATTTACCCATAAGAGACTGTCTAGTTTACTACCTATTCGAAAACTTGCAGAATGAAACAAGATGAATTAAAATTAGTACCAAGTCATAAGAATTGATATTAGATATTACCTTTAAGGGGATGAACATATGAACGCAGGATTCATTGGCGTAGGACACTACGCACCGGAAAAAGTTCTGACTAATCAGGATTTAGAGAAAATGGTGGATACCAGTGATGAGTGGATCCGGACGCGTACAGGGATAGAAGAGCGCCGGATTGCAGCAGATGACATGGATACTTCTGATATGGCATTCCGTGCAGCTGAAGAGGCACTGAAGGATGCGAATCTTGAAGCGAAGGATTTGGATATGATCCTTGTGGCTACAGTCACTCCTGATACACCTTTCCCTTCCGTTTCAGCAATGCTCCAACATCGGTTAGGAGCAAACAAAGTGGCTGCAATGGATGTAAGTGCTGCCTGTGCCGGATTCATGTATGGTGTCATTACTGCGAAACAATTCATTGAATCCAATGATTATAAAAACGTTCTAGTAGTCGGTGTAGAAAAACTTTCTAAAATCACGGACTGGGATGACCGTAATACCTGCGTACTCTTCGGAGACGGAGCAGGTGCAGCAGTCATCGGGCCTGTCAGTGAAGATAAAGGAATTCTTTCATTTGAACTCGGTTCAGATGGAAGTGGAGGGTCTCACCTTTACCAGAATGAACTTGATAAATTATTTATGAATGGTCGTGAGGTTTTCAAATTTGCGGTCAGACAAATGCCGGAATCCTCTGTCAATGTCGTTAAGAAAATTGGTCTAAGTGAACAGGATGTTGACTACTTAGTACCACATCAGGCGAATATAAGAATAATGGAAGCTGCCAGAGAGCGTTTAGGGATTTCTGAAGATAAAATGTCAACCACCATCAAACGGTATGGCAATACATCATCAGCTTCGATTCCGATCGCTTTGTCAGAAGATGTGAAGGCAGGTAAAATAAAAGATAATGATCTAGTCGTTCTTGTCGGATTCGGTGGCGGACTCACTTGGGGAGCCGTTGCCCTTCGATGGGGGAAGTAATCAAGGAGGAATACAATGATGGATAAACGTCGTGTCGTCATTACGGGTATGGGGGCTGTGACCCCTGTCGGTAATTCAGTAGAAGAAATGTGGAAAAATATTAAAAGTGGTGTTTCAGGTGTAGGAGAAATCACCAAAGTGAATAAGGAGGATTATCCTGTTCATGTAGCAGCTGAATTAAAAGATTTCGATCCCTCTGGTTATGTAGATCGAAAAGATGTGCGTCGGATGGATCCTTTCGTGCAATACGCAATGGTCGCCTCTCACATGGCGGTCGAGGACGCCGGACTTGATATTAATGATGACATTGCTAATCGTACTGGTGTTTGGATCGGTTCTGGCATCGGTGGAATGGGCACATATGAATCTCAGTTCGAAACGTTCCAGAAAAAAGGCTACCGTCGTGTCAGTCCGTTTTTCATTCCGATGATGATTCCTGATATGGCAGCAGGGCAAGTTTCTATTTCACTTGGTGCGAAAGGAATCAACTCTTGTACGGTTACCGCGTGTTCATCTGGAGCGAACTCCATCGGGGACGCCTTCAAGGTTATTCAGCGCGGCGATGCAGATATTATGATCGCCGGTGGTACAGAAGCACCCATGAATAAGATGTCATTCGCTGGTTTTGCTGCCGCTCGTGCTCTGTCTTTAAATGAAGATCCAAGCACAGCGAGCCGTCCTTTTGACAAGAACCGTGATGGTTTCGTCATGGGTGAAGGTGCAGGAATATTGATTATGGAAACACTAGAATCAGCGAAAAAACGTGGAGCGAAAATCTACGGTGAGTTGACTGGTTATGGTTCAACAGGCGATGCGTACCATATTACCTCCCCAGCACCAGAAGGGGATGGAGCTGCAAGAGCGATGAGACAAGCTATTGATGATGCAGGAATTCAACCTGAAGACATTGATTACTTGAATGCTCATGGTACTTCCACAGATCTAAATGATAAATTCGAAACTCACGCAGCGAAAACGGTTTTCCAGGAGCATGCGAATAAGCTTGCGATTTCATCCACAAAATCGATGACAGGTCATTTGCTGGGGGCTGCAGGAGCGATTGAAGCGGTTATTTCCTTGCGGGCGATCAACGAAGGAATTATTCCTCCAACCATTAATTACGAAACGCCAGATCCAGAATGTGACTTGGATTATGTACCGAATGAAGCACGTGAGCAAACGATCAGCGCCGTCATGAGTAATTCTCTCGGCTTTGGTGGTCATAATGCCAGTCTTATATTCCAAAAATACGAAGAATAAAACGAATCCCCCGATGGCCACTTTGGTCATCGGGGGATTTTTTATTCTTCGTTACCAAAAAACAGTTGTAAAGTATTTCTTGTTTGTTCTTCATCATGGTTGAGAACAAGACCGATCGGGTAAGCTTTTCTTTCGTCCCACACGTTATCCGTGGTAGGTATACTCAACATATCAACATCTTCCATAGGATTCATGAGGAGGTCTTTCCCTAACTGTAGAATTTTGCTTCCACCAATGTTGGTATCAATATATGGTTGTAATGTGCCGATCAAACGCGGTGCTTTCAAGACACCTTGGAATGAGACGAGTTCATCTTTCAAAATGTCGATCACTTTTTGCTGGCGTTCCACACGAGCGAAGTCGCCGCGAGCGTCCCCGCGAAAACGCACATAACCAAGTAACTCCTCACCGTCCAGTGTATGATTTCCTTCCTTCAGATCGATGTTAGTGTCTCCCCCACCGGATACGTAGTGCATATCCTTTTCAATATTCATTTCTATCCCATCAGGAGAGAGGGTGTCGATAATATGTGTAAAACCTTTAAAATCGATAATTGAATAGTACTCTGCTTCAATTCCGAAATTCTCAGCAATTGTTTCTCGCAGGAGTTCAGGACCTCCAAGGGCGAACGCAGCATTTAATTTGTTATAGCCATGGTCCGGAATGTTTACATAGGTATCTCTCATTAGAGAAGCGATTTTCGTGCTTTCGGATTCAGGGTCGTACTCGGCAAGCATGATAGTGTCGGTCCTGGCAAGCTCTGTTCCTCTTTGGTCGATGCCCAGTAATAACACCATCATTCTGCTGTCTCCATTGTCCTTTCCTTGGAAGGAATCTTTGTAAGGACTCGCGGAGGCTTCGATGGAAGAGCCGCTTTCTTCTGCCGAAGCCTGGTTATTCATAGCTTGATGTTTACCAAGTAAATATTCATATCCAGCATATCCGAGGACTATTAGAAAAAATAAGCAATAAAGTGCGATAAATACCTTACGTTTTCTGCGCTTTTTCTGCAGTTTACGTACAGAACGTTTTTGGGACAACAATCATCATCCTTTCAATGATAAAGCTTGTACTTTATTTAATGTACCTGTATTTGGAAAGGAAGTAAAGAGTAGGATTTAAAGGCAATTCGCCGCATGTCCAAGCGTGCAGTTTCATAAGATAACAATAGGAGGACAAGCCGAAGGGGATATGCTTATGCGGTATTGGCTGCTGCTTTTGACAGGGTTCGGATTCGCTGTCGCAGGGGGAACGGTGACGATTACTTACTTGAATCTTGTCCCTGCTGGGCTAACGTGGATAGAATTTATGATTTTTATTAGGACAAGGTTAGAGTGCTACTTATTTCCAACAGGTATTTTGATGATTACAATTGCTTTGATTCTCATGGAAGATTAATTTTCTAAATTATGGATTGAAAGAATAAAAAAGCCAGTAATGGTCATAATGTAACCAAAAGAGATCACGAGTGAAAGTGAGGGTCCGAAATGTTATACATGCATGATCTGTGGGTGAACTGGTTTGAAGGTGAAGAGAATGGGTATAACGTGTGTCGTTTTCATGAATGGCGCAAAGAGGATGGCATTGAGTTGGTTGATCAAATCCCTTTAATTCTAGTGAGTGAAGAAATGTTTAATTTTATTGAAAATGATTTGCAGGATCTGCCGGCATCATTACTCCAGGACATACATCGAAAAACGTATATAAAGAAAAACCAGGAGCGTCACACTGTTGAATACGCAGCAGTTGTCACTGATGGAAAAGATGTCATCGTATTTGATACTATCGGTTACACACTTCCGGTTAAGAAAAGCCGCCTGATACCAAGACAGGAACGGTTAGTATATGAAATGGTTCAAGGTAAGCAGCCAGAAATCTATTTAATAGAAGAAAGTGTTACAAAAGAACACCATATCCTTTCGCTTGAACCTGATAAAATGTCTGGATTGACGCGAAGAGAAAGACAATTGAAGCAGCTGTTAATGATGGTGCTCGATCAATTGAAGCATTCCGACCATCCAGAGGAAATTCGTTACTGGTTAACAGAATGGGATCCAGGGCAATATTCGAATATCAAGCAATTTTCAAATGGAGAAGCATGGGATCGTTTATATGAAGGAACATGTCATGGTTGGTCTAAAATGCACGAGGAATTATGCAAGAAAATGGTGAAAGGGCAGCCATTCTTTGAGACGATTTGGCACGGAGAGAATGAGCGTGTCTCAGAACATATGAAAAGCCAGAATTGAGGAGTGAATCTCAATTCTGGCTTTTTCATTGTCTGGGAGTGTTAAATAACGGTCAAACAGTTCTTTCGCGTTTGTTCTGACCAGTTATTTTTTCTTTACCCGGCCAAGACCCATGGCTTTTTTCGCTTTGCGCAGCATTTTGTTTGCTTCAAAAGATGCTTTTTCTGCGCCTGTATCTAAAATATTATCGAGTTCCTCAGAATCAATTAACGTTTTGTAACGTTCCTGGATGGGTTTCAAGATATTGATGACTGCTTCTGCAACTCCTTGTTTGAAGTCCCCATACCCCTTACCTTCATATTTTTGTTCCAACTCATTGATCGATACGCCACTACATGCTGATTCGATAGTCAGCAGATTCGAAACTCCAGGCTTATGCTCTTTATCATATTTAACGATGCCATCTGAATCGGTTACTGCACTCTTGATTTTTTTCAAAATTTTCTTCTCATCATCCAACATAGAAATGAAGGCTTTCTGGTTTTCATCGGATTTGCTCATTTTCTTAGTCGGATCCTGAAGGGACATAATGCGGGCGCCTTCTTTGGGAATACTCACTTCAGGTACAGTAAAGATGTCATTGAACTTGTTGTTGAAGCGCTGGGCGAGGTTACGTGTCAACTCTAAATGCTGCTTTTGGTCATCCCCGACCGGGACGATATCAGTCTTATATAAGAGAATATCAGATGCCATCAATGGGGGATAAGTGAGAAGGCCTGCTGAAACCCCTTCTTTTTCTCCACCGGCCGACTTGTCTTTGAATTGAGTCATACGTTCAAGCTCGCCAATATAACTGACACATTGTAACATCCACCCTAACTGGGTGTGGGCACTGACTTCGGACTGGATAAACAAAGTGGACTTCTCAGGATCGATTCCTGAAGCTAAGTATAGAGCCGCCAACGAACGAATGTTGTTCCTTAATGCCAGGCGGTCCTGTGGGACGGTGATCGCATGTTCGTCTACGATGCAAAAATAGCAATTGTTATCCTCCTGCATTTCTGTAAAGTGTTTCATTGCTCCAATGTAGTTTCCTAATGTCAATGTACCACTTGGCTGAATTCCGGAAAAAATTGTCTTCATCACAATCACCTCATCTAATATTTTTACACAAAAAAGATCATTCATCGCTTCCAAAATGGAAGGGACGAATGATCCGCGGTGCCACCCTTGTTACTCTCGACTAATACGAAAGTCAACTCTGCATCGTTAACGCCGATATACGTCCGAAGAAGCTCCGAAAGCCCAATTCCGTTTGAGGTTCTTAGCTGTTTACAGCAAATACAGCCTCTCTGAGAAGAACTCATCAAACGTACTTATCTTTCATCTCTGCCTTTCGTTCAATAGTAGTAATTTTGTATTATAAAGTATTCTTATTTTACTTGCAAGTTATTTGAGTAAGTAATAGAGCAGTAGTAAGACCAGTAAACCAATACTTAACACCATCCCATGAAATAAAAAGAACTTGGGGACTGAGCTTGATATGTTCTTGGATGGCAGCGGCTTCTCCTTCCAGTCATCCAGATAATCCTTCTGTTTGGACATCTGGTTTGTAAATCTCCGAAATCCGTATGTAATCCCGTCGAAAAATCCTCCGCGGACGACCCACATGATAATACCGAAAAATAAATAGAAGTACGCAACGTAAAATAATTGATTTATGTAATGAAACAAATCGTAAACAGGTGCCAAAACAGCAAATAGCAGCGTTACGACAGCTATGTTGATAAGAATCATTACCCATTTGTTTCTCATGATGCTCAAACCATTTCCACCTTTCGTCAAAAACTGTATATATTATAGCATGTCTTGAGCATCCGAGGAATTGTTAACACAATCAAATAAACTGAAAATTCAAGATTGAAAAAATATTGAATAGCCTATGCAAACACTTTAACGGATAAACGCGATAAATAACATTCTTTGAAAATACCAAGTCATTTTTATGCATAAACGCTTATAATTAATAAAATTCAAACTGTAAATTTGTAAAATAAACTAGGTAAATAGTCACATTTTATGTTACTGAAACGTAATAATGATGGGAATCCTGAAATTATTCAGAAAAAAAGGTAATGCAAAATAGTTAGAAAACTTGTATAATTCGATATGTGGACAAAGTGCCACACCAAATTTTTAGAAAATTATTAGGGGAGGTCATTTTCTACATGAAAAAGACAAATTGGTTACTGCTGGTACTTGCACTAGTACTCAGCATGTTCCTCGTAGCATGTTCTGGTGGATCAGACGATACATCTAATTCCACAGATGATGCTGACTCAGAGGACACATCAGACACAGAAGGCGAAGCTTCAGGGGACAGCGAACAAGTACTTAATCTTATCGATGGTGCAGAAATCCCAACAATGGATGCATCAATGGCAACGGATGCTGTTGCATTCCAATGGTTAGGTTCGACAATGGACGGTCTTTATCGTCTAGGTGAAAAAGGACAACCTGAACCAGGAATTGCAAAGGACCACGAAGTAAGTGAAGACGGTCTAACTTGGACTTTCAACCTTCGTGAAGACGCTGTTTGGTCAAATGGCGACCCTGTTACAGCAAACGACTTCGTTTATGCTTGGCAGCGTGCGGTTAACCCGGACACTGGATCTGAGTACGGCCCTTACATGATGGGCGGCGTCATCAAAAATGCTGCTTCCATCGCAGAGGGTGAAACTCCAGTAGAAGAGCTGGGTGTAACTGCAGCAGACGATTATACATTAGAAGTTACACTTGAAAAACCAGTACCATACTTCGAATCACTGACTACATTCGGTACATTCCTACCATTGAACCAGGCTTTCGTTGAAGAGCAAGGCGATCAGTATGCTCTAGAAGCTGACACACTACTCTCTAATGGACCATTCGTAATGACTGAGTGGAACCACGGTGAAGGATGGACAGTCGAAAAGAACGAAGATTACTGGGATGCAGAGAATGTACAACTTCAGCAAATTAACGTTAAAGTCGTTAAAGACACAGCTACAGGTGTAAATCTATATGACACTGGTGAAATCGACCGTGTTGGTCTTTCTTCTGAATTCGTAGACCAATATCGTACATCTGAAGAGTTCCAAATCAATGAAGAACCAACATTGTTCTATATTAAGATGAATCAGGAAAATGAAATCCTGTCTAACGTAAACGCTCGTAAAGCAATTCAAATGGTGATTGATCGTCAGAGCATGGTAGACGTTATTTTGAATAACGGTTCTCTTCCTGCTGTCGGTGATATCCCGCAAAACTTTGTTACTCACCCTGAAAGCGGGGAAGATTTCCGTGAACTGAATGGCGATCTTGTCGAGTACAATCTAGAAGAAGCACAAAACCTTTGGTCTACTGCTAAAGAAGAACTTGGTATTGAAGAAGCTGAACTGAACTACCTTGGTGGAGACAGTGAAGTTGCTCAGAACCTTGATGCTTATATCAAAGACCAATTACAGCAGCTTGAAGGTTTGACTGTAAACGTTCAATCTGTACCTTTCCAGGAGCGTCTGGACCGTGACACTAACATGGAATATGAGCTTCAAAACTCTGGCTGGGGTCCTGACTACATCGACCCGAACACGTTCTTGAACATGTGGGTTACAGATGGGGGAAATAACAAGACTGGCTACTCTAGTGAAGAGTATGACAGCATGATTCAAAAAGCGAATACTGAGCTTGCTCAAGAGCCGGTTGAGCGTTTCGAATTGTTCCTTGAAGCAGAGAAAATGTTGATTCAAGATGATGCTGTTCTAGCACCTCTTTATCAGCGTGCTACTGCTCAGCTTTGGAAGCCATATCTTAAAGGTGTAATCGTCAACCCGATGGGACCTGACTACACTTACAAACATGCTTATATTGAAGGTAAATAATTGAACTAACCAATTCCAACCACATATAGGCTTGCTTTATAGGGAAGAGAGTATATGTCCAACGTGTTGGCGTATGCTCTCTTTTTCCCTGCAATCAAAATATTCTAATTATATAAAAATTTCTGTCAATTTCAACAATGTATAGTGATATAGGGTTTATACAAACGGAGGTGTTAGTGTGACACGTTATATACTTCAACGACTAGTTTATATGGTTATAACGATGGTTGTGATCGCTACCGCTACTTTCTTCTTGATGAAGTTTTTACCAGGTACTCCCCTAAGTGCTGCAGATAAATTATCAGAAGAACAGCAGGCGGTTGTTTTAGAGAAATATGGGTTGGATGATCCGGTTCCTGTGCAATATTTTAATTATATGGTCAACCTGACTCAAGGTGATTTAGGTATCTCGTTCCAATTCGACAACCGTGAAGTTACGGATATCATTATGGGGCGTATCGGTCCATCTATGCAGCTTGGAATTCAGGCAATGGTAATCGGGACGATACTCGGAATGCTGTTAGGATTGGTTTCTGCGATATATCATAATGGACCATTGGATTATACATCGACATTTCTAGCGGTATTGGGACAATCAATCCCTTCTTTCGTATTTGCAGGTTTACTCCAATTCTACATTGGTGTGAAGTTAGGCTGGTTCCCAGTTGCCTTGTGGGAAGGTTGGGAGTATACGGTATTACCAACTGTTTCGTTGGCGATCTTCCCACTTGCAATTGCAGCCCGCTTTATGAGAACCGAAATGTTGGAAGTTATGGGATCCGATTACATCGTGACGGCCCGAGCGAAAGGGGTCAACAAATTCGGTGTTGTCTTCAAGCACGGTTTACGTAACGCTTTGATTCCATTGATTACAGTCTTAGGACCCTTAGCAATAGGTCTAATGACAGGTACTTTAGTAATTGAAAACATTTTTGCTGTGCCTGGAATTGGTGAACAGTTCGTTAAAGCAATTAACGTCAATGACTTCCCAATCATTATGGGTACAACATTATTGATTTCTTTCCTATTTATATTCATCGTACTGGTCATTGATTTGCTTTATGGAGTCATTGATCCTAGAATTCGACTGGCAGAAGGAGAGTAATCATTTATGGATAACAATAAACCATCGAAAGATTTATTCGTACCGGTAGACATGAGCAGCAATGATAGTGAAAAGATAGCGAGGCCGAGTCTTTCCTTCTGGCAGGACTCTTTCATCCGACTTCGTAAAAATGTCGGAGCAATGATCGGCTTAGCTGTATTGATTGTATTAGTGGTCATGGCGGCCTTCGGCCCGTATATGAATGAATATGGCCAATTTGAACAAGATTTGTCCAGGGCAAAAATGCCACCTAAAGTAGAAGCTCTGAGCTGGTTGGGAATGGACGGAACTTTGACTTCCGTACAAACGGCGGATTCTTTGGAAAAAGCAGAGCAGAATGCCTTGATGCGCTTCAACAATCAAGAGGAGTACATTAAGACAGAGGTCTTGAACGACGGTTCTAATGGGGAGCCGGCGAAAGTAGAAGCTACGTATGATGCTTATGGAGCAAAAAATATGGAAGAGAATTTCTGGTTCGGTACAGACGGACTTGGGCGTGATTTATGGACACGTACCTGGATGGGAACAAGGGTTTCTCTTTACATTGCTGTTTTAGCTGCAGCCATTGATATGTTGTTCGGTGTCGCTTACGGGGGTATTTCTGCTTACTATGGCGGACGAGTCGATAACATCATGCAGCGTATCATCGAAGTCATTGTCGGTATTCCGAACCTTGTGCTCGTTATCTTGATGATCCTGATCCTTGAGCCGGGCATACTCTCGATTACCATAGCGTTAGCGATCGCCGGCTGGATTGGAATGGCCAGGATTGTCAGGGGGCAAGTGTTGAAACTGAAGAACCAGGAGTTCGTCCTCGCTTCTCGTACATTAGGTGCCAAGGATAACCGTATTTTACGGAGACACTTGATTCCTAACGTCCTAGGTTTGATCATCATTAATACGATGTTCTCTATACCTTCTGCGATTTTCTTTGAAGCTTTCTTAAGCTTTATCGGTTTAGGTCTGCCGACACCACTGGCATCACTTGGTACGTTGATTAACGATGGATTTAATTCACTGCAGATCTATCCACACATTTTGTTATTCCCGGCAATTATAATCTCTCTAATCATGATTGCTTTTAATGTCTTAGCTGATGGTCTTCGTGATGCATTCGATCCGAAGATGCGCGAATAGGAGGTAGGTGTACACAATGGAAAAACTACTTGAAGTCAAAAATATGCACGTATCCTTTGACACCTACGGCGGTGAAGTGAAAGCTGTACGTGGGGTCAACTTCGATGTGAAAAAAGGGGAAACACTTGCCATTGTCGGAGAGTCAGGTTCCGGGAAATCTGTAACGACGAAAGCTCTTATGCAATTGATTCCTAAGCCACCGGGTCGAATCAAAGAGGGAGAGATCCTTTTTGAAGGACGCGATTTAGCAAAAATGACTGAAAAACAAATGCAAAAAATACGCGGTAAAGAAATTTCGATGATTTTCCAAGATCCGATGACATCATTGAATCCAACGATGAAGGTCGGTAATCAGATCATGGAAGGTTTGATCAAACACCAGAAAATGAGTAAAACACAAGCGAAAAAACGTGTTTTAGAGCTTTTAGAACTTGTTGGAATACCAGATGCAGAAAACCGAATCAAACAATATCCACACCAATTCTCTGGTGGCATGAGACAGCGTGTTGTCGTTGCGATTGCCCTAGCTTGTAACCCGAAGTTGTTGATTGCCGATGAGCCGACAACAGCTTTGGATGTTACCATTCAAGCACAAATTCTTGAGCTTATGAAAGATATTCAGAAGAAAACGGATTCTGGTACGATTTTCATTACACACGATCTTGGTGTGGTTGCGAACGTAGCAGATCGAGTAGCTGTTATGTACGCGGGTAAAATCGTCGAAGTCGGTACCGTTGATGATATTTTCTATAATCCTCAACACCCTTATACATGGGGACTGCTTGGCTCAATGCCTTCTTTAGATAGTGCAGATGAAGAGCTTTTTGCGATTCCAGGTTCGCCACCAGATTTGCTGAATCCGCCGAAAGGGGACGCCTTCGCCGCTCGTAATAAATATGCTATGAAAATCGATTTAGAAGAAGAACCACCGATGTTCAAAGTGAGTGACACCCATTACGCAGCTACTTGGCTGCTTCATGAAAATGCACCGGACATCGAGCCTCCAGCGTCTGTCAAAAAGCGTATAGAAGGTATGGCGAATGCATCCAGCAGTTCGGAAGGTGATCACAAATGAGTCAAGAAAAATTATTAGAAATCAAAAATTTAAAACAGCACTTCAAAACAGGCCGGCATAGTGTCGTGAAAGCGGTAGATGGCTTGAACTTCGATATATACAAAGGAGAAACGTTCGGTTTAGTCGGTGAGTCCGGTTGTGGAAAGTCGACAACAGGCCGTACGATCATCCGTTTGTATGATGCAACAGAAGGGGAAGTTTTCTTCGAAGGCGACAATGTCCATGGGAAGAAAACCCGTGATCAGTTGAAAAAGTTCAACCGTGAAATGCAAATGATTTTCCAGGATCCCTATGCATCTTTGAACCCTCGTATGAAGGTTGAAGATATCATTGCAGAAGGTATGGATATTCATGGTTTGGCAAAGGACGCAAAAGCTCGTAAAGCTAAAGTCCATGAATTACTGGAAACCGTGGGTTTAAACAAAGAACACGCTAACCGTTATCCTCACGAATTCAGTGGCGGACAGCGTCAGCGTATCGGTATTGCACGTGCGTTAGCGGTAGATCCAAGCTTCATCATCGCTGATGAGCCGATTTCAGCGCTGGACGTATCGATTCAGGCACAGGTTGTCAACTTGCTCAAACAGTTGCAAGAAGAAAAAAATCTCACTTATTTGTTCATCGCCCACGATTTGTCGATGGTCAAATACATCAGTGATCGTATTGGTGTCATGTACTTCGGTAAAATGGTGGAGCTTGCGGATTCCGAAGAGCTGTACAAGCATCCAATCCACCCATACACACAATCGTTGCTTTCTGCGATTCCTCTTCCTGACCCGGATTATGAGCGTTCCCGTGAACGTTTCACATACGACCCGAGTCAGCACGATACGAGTGAAGAGCCTGAATTCCGTGAAGTGCGCCCAGGACATCACGTTCTTTGTACAACTAAAGAATTTGAACAATATCAAAGAGAACATGGTACAGGTGAATAATACGTGATCATAGAGAGGCCCTGTTTCAAAGCAGGGTCTTTTCTTTTTTGGAAAGGTTGTGTGAGGCTAGAAAATAGGTAAATGGTAACGATATGCAAATTCATAGGAAAAAATGTATTCCAAGACTGTTATATCATGCCAACCTCTTTTATAATGAAGAAGAAGAAAATAGGAATAGGAGTAGGATGTATAATGGGGAAAAAACAACTTTGGATGCTGGTCTTCACTGGTATTCTCCTTTTTGGTATGGCACTACCATTACATAATGTTAAAGCTGAAGAAGGAGAAGCAACGAAAGATGCAGGAATCATGACGAAGAAGCAACTGGGACTTAAGGAGTTGGTAATTCCGAGCCCGGCTGCTCGTTTTACTTATAATTCCGGACTGAACTTCGAATACCCGGAGGCTGTCAGAGGAATTTATGTCACCGGTCCATCAGCTGGCGGAGCTAAAATGGCCGAATTGACAAAGCTTGTAGAAAATACAGAGCTTAATGCGATGGTGATTGACATTAAAGAAGATCATGGAAACATTACATTTGAGCCGGAAGAGGGTTCTCCTTACGCTAATGTAGCTGAACCGTTCATTGATGATCCGCGTGCGATGCTGGAAGAATTAGAAGCGAAAGGAATTTATCCTATCGCTCGTGTAGTTGTCTTCAAAGATACTCTTCTAGCTGAAAAGCGACCTGATCTTTCTTTTACGAAAAATGGCCAGGTATGGAAAAATGGCAAAGGAGAAGCTTTTGTCAGTCCATTTTCGGAAGAAGTTTGGGAGTATAATGTAGAACTTGCAAAGATAGCAGCGGAAATGGGATTTGAAGAGATCCAGTATGACTATGTCCGCTTCCCGGAAGGCTTTGACAGCCGTGATGACGTCTTGGAATATGACCAGGGCAAATATGCAGACTTAGAAAAGAATAATGTACAAAAGCGTGTCCAAGCGGTTACGGATTTCGTAGAGTATGCTCGGAATGAGCTGGAGTATTATGGGGTGGATGTTTCTGTAGATATCTTCGGATATGCCGCAACAATTCCTGAAGCTCCGAACATCGGGCAGAACTTCTCGAAGATTTCTTCGAATGTCGATGTCATTTCCTCTATGATTTATCCAAGTCATTGGGGGCCATATTTCGGAATTACAAAACCGGATACAGAGCCATACCGTCTTATTGATGAGTATGCGAAGGTAGAGAATGAAGTATTGAATAAGCTTGAGAATAAACCGACTTCCCGTCCCTGGTTACAGGATTTTGAAGCACCATGGCTTTACTCGGGTGCTACCAAACAGTATGGGAAAGCAGAAGTAGAAGCTCAAATTCGTGCTTTGAATGAGAATGATATCAATGAATTCCTTCTTTGGAACGCTGGAAATAATTATACGAAGAATGTTGATTATACACCGATGAATTAATGAAAAGAGTGCTGGGATGCCGAGGTTACTGAAAAATTTTTCTCAATCTAGAGGAACTGTTGAAATTTGTTGTTGCTTCTCACGAATCGCTTTTCGGTGGATGCTTGCTGCGTGCACGGTTTCAGCTAACTCAGTCAAGTAGATCACTTGACCAAGTGGAGGAAGAGTAAGATTCCGGTTGTCTCGAAATAAAGAAGCCGAGTAGAATGATAAAATCATTCTACTCGGCTTTTTCTTTGATGCATAATTCAAAAAGAATTCTTTTGATGATTCTCGCATGTTTTTATTCGTTTAGTGGTCATCAGTGTGTGGAAAACTTATTAACGAGATGTCAGGGGCTCCTTACCGTATGGCTGGATGGTTGTTGGTTGAAAAACTTCCTGCGGAGGCTGAGGCCTTGTTGAACACCAGGCGGGTAGTTGAATTCCGGAAGATCCCAGCCGGTGAAGTGGTTAGAGTACTCCTGCAGGAAGTACCACACATTGACAGTGAAGGTGGTATCAAAGTGGATAAATTCATATTAATTTCATATCCTATGGACAACTGCAGAAGCAGGGGAATATCTCCTGTATAGAATAGATTTAACAAGTGAATCAATATTCGGTATAATAGAAGTGACTAATGATAAGGGAGTAGATCAATGAATTGGTATGAGAAGTTGAACGAGTACTTTCCTGTAGAGGAAATGAAATCAAAAGAACACATGGAAGCACTATTGAAAGAGAAAGGTGACGTATATTATAAGGATGAAGGCGAACATCATGTATTAATGTATGCGGAGTTCGATGCTTTCATTTTCATTGATTATGTATACGTTTCCACTGCTTCACGTGGTCAGGGACTTGGTCATAAACTCATTGAAAAAATGAAGGCGAAAGGAAAACCGATCATCCTTGAAGTAGAGCCGGTCGACTATGAAGATTCGGACTCTGAAAAACGGCTGCGCTTCTATCAGCGTGAAGGCTTCAAGCATGCACTTTCCATCGGCTACACGAGACGATCTGTTGTAACGAATGAAATGAATACGATGGAGATTCTTTTTTGGTCACCAGAGGATGCTTCTGAAGAACAAATTTATGAACAAATGAAAGAGATGTATACGGAAATCCACACCTATAAAGATGAACAATTTTATGGAAAGTCCTATCAGCCTGTCGACGAGGTGCTCTCAAGGGATGAAGATCGTGATGATACCGAAGACATCCTGAACGAATTGGATAAAATAAAAAATTCTTAATTTACATACCCACCGTGCTTAGGTGGGTATTTTCAATCAAACAGGCATAGTTGAAAATAGAAAAAATTAAAAGAATTGTTTTCTTTAGGTTTGAAAAGGGTAAAAAAGAGGTATTGATATACGGAAACGATAAAACGATTGCTTTGTACAATGATTGTCCAAGTTACCATAGAAATTACTTGACAGTTGTGTTATAGTAGAATCATGGTTAGATTATATTGATTACAAATAAATAAGTAATTGAATTTTCACTATAAATTTTATCGAGGAGTGAAGTTTCTGTATGGTCACACTTTATACCTCACCAAGTTGTACATCATGTCGAAAAGCAAAAGCTTGGCTTGAAGAGCACGATATACCTTACACAGAACGCAATATATTTTCTGAGCCATTAACGTTGGATGAGATCAAAGAAATCCTTCGCATGACAGAGGATGGAACTGAAGAAATCATTTCCACACGTTCAAAAGTATTCCAAAAGTTGAAAGTGGACTTCGATCAGCTGCCAATGCAGGACCTTTTCGATTTGATTCAAGAGAATCCTGGTTTGCTCCGCCGTCCAATCATCATTGATGATAAACGTTTGCAGGTAGGATATAACGAAGATGAGATTCGGCGTTTCTTACCGCGAAGTGTACGCACCTTCCAGTTGAAGGAAGCGCAGCGTCTGGTCAATTAATACAAATAGAAAGCTGTGACGGGGTTTCCCAGTCGCAGCTTTTTTCATTTTTTTAGAAAGTTGAGGTTTGTTTCACATGTCCGCTTGGTGTGGTTGCAAAAGTGTGGGTGGTTAAGATGGATCGCCTAAGCCAGCTATTGTTATTTCCATAAGGTTTATTCTTTTAGTTATAACGCCGTGCCTTTTTTCTTATTAAATAAATAACCTAATGTAATGACTACGATTACCATTACAACTGAGAACCACTGATGGATGAAAGGGTAGTCCTCTATATACTGAAAGAAGTAGCGATCTTCCATGATCATTTCCGCTGCTGTATAGGCTAAGATTCCTGCTCCGAAATAGATGAGAAGCGGAAACTTGTCCATGAGTACAAGGATGATACGACTGCCCCAGACAATAATCGGTACGGACACGAGCAATCCGATGATGACAAGGATGATATTGTTATGAGAGGCTCCAGCGATGGCTAACACGTTATCGAAACCCATTACGATGTCAGCGAACACAATGGTTTTTACTGCAATGGCTAAGCTGTCACCTGCTTTAATGTTTTCTGTTTCAACGTTGTCTGTCAGCAGTTTCATCGCGATATAGAAAAGAAGTAGTCCACCGACTAATTGAAGGAACGGAATTTGGAGAAGATAAAGAGCAACCATCGTCAACAGAACTCTTGCTGCAATTGCCAGACCTGTCCCGAGAATAATCGCTTTGTTTCTCTGCTCAGGAGGTAAATTGCGGCTGGCCAGGGCAATGACAACGGCATTATCTCCCCCTAGAATGATATCAATACTGATGATGATGAGTAATGGCTCAAGCAAGTCCCAATTCATTGAAAAATCCTCCTGCTATGTAGTGACAAACCTTAGGGAATAAGCTAAAATGAGAACTCAACCACCCTGATTCGGGGGCCTTTCTCCATAATATTCAAGTCCTGAATGGTTATATGCTGAATTCAAGCAATTTGTTTTCCATTTAGAGTGCACTGTCATACAATAGGAGTACATCAACCCCTTACTTCTACACAGCATGACGGTTGAAGCTTAGGCCTAACGGGTAAGGTTCTATAAGCGAAAAAAGGGTGAGTGTTCCCTTCCCCCTTAAAACATGACAAGAAGGGAGAGAAATGTATGGAAATCGAAAGAATAAATGAAAACACTGTTAAATTTTACGTAACATATCAAGATGTAGAACAACGAGGCTTTGACAGAGAAGAAATTTGGTATAATCGTGAACGCAGCGAACAGCTTTTCTGGGAAATGATGGATGAAGTCAACGACCAGGAAAACTTTCAGGCGGATGGACCGCTATGGATTCAAGTTCAAGCGATGGATAAAGGACTGGAAGTTATAGTCACGAAAGCACAGGTTTCCCAAGACGGTCAAAAGCTTGAACTGCCGGATGAAGAAGGTAAGGCAATTGATGTACCAGTAGATGAGAAACTGGAATCACTGCTTGACGATAAATTCCATGATTCTGAAGAAAAATCCAAAGATGACGATGATGAGGGTCAGGAGGAGTCAGACGAACCGTTGACGTTTACACTTAAATTCAATGATTTCGAAGACATTATTCAACTTAGTCACTATGTTTCACCTGAGGACTCCATGGAACAGCGCTTATTCCATTTCGAAGATCGATACTATTTATATATTCAGTTCACTGATGAAGATATGAGTGATGAAGTACAAGAAAATATTCTTAGTCAATTGATGGAATACGGGCATGAATCTTCTTTAACGATTCACCGTTTGGAAGAATATGGTAAAGTGATCTTTGCTGAACAAGCTTTAACTTCTGTGAAAGAATATTTCCCCGTTGAGTAATCAACGAGCACACAATCACGTGTGCTTATTTTTTTGTTTGTGCAGGAAAAATATGGTTTTTTGTCGAATGATAAAGAGGGAGGTGATAGTCTGGTGTTGTATGCTCTTAATACCGAAGGAAAATTACAGTCCCTATATCAAATGTCTAAGCAGGAGATTTCAGCTATCAAACGGCAAATGTTTCGTTGCCCTACATGCAATGAACCGCTGCAAGTCCGGGCGGGTTTGAAGGTGATTCCTCATTTTTCCCATCCTCCCAAAAGTGATTGTGCATCTATGAAAAAGGGAGAAAGCTTAGAGCATGAAACAGGGAAATGGGCGTTATACGAATGGCTTTTCGAACAAGGATACGAGGTTCATCTGGAGCCTTATATTGAAGAGATCCAACAAAGAGCTGATGTTTTGATGAAGCATAATGGTAAGAAGCTTGCCCTTGAATATCAATGTTCTACCATCCCTATCCGTGAAGTGCGCAAAAGGACAGCAGCCTACAAGAAAATAGAAGTCTTCCCTTTATGGATCCTCGGTATGAAACACTTCCAGCGATCCGGCCCCGAACAAATTCTCCTCAATGATTTCATCCGTTCCTTTCTTTACTTCTGGCACAATAGTTATCACCTGCTGTTTTTTGATACCTCCTCTAAAAGAATAATCCGCGTGTCACATATAAGAAGCATAGGTATGCGTCAAAATTATGGTTCCATTCACTCTATACCGATAAGTGAAGCATTATTCCCCAATTTTTTTTTCCAGACAACTCTTCAGATACATTAAATTTAATTTTTGATTTAAAGCAGAAATGGTTCGAAAACCGTACCGTTTACAGGAAACAGGTCGGTTCTGAAGAAAGGAAGTACCGCCAATATCTTTATTTGAACGGGTACCATTTTTCCTTGATTCCAAGCGTGTGTTACCTTCCATTAGCTGGACAAGTTCAGTTGATGACAAAGCCATATATATGGCAGACCCGCTTGTTGATCGATCATTTTATATCTCTTCCCATAGGAGCTTTCATCAGCTTTCCTGAAATAAAAATCCAATCTACCCTCAATGGATACACCCCATCTCTTTCAACCCAATATTTAAACTTATTGGCCAAATTAAATATCGTTGGAAAAACAGGGAATAATACATGGGTGAAAAAGAAACAGGTCTCTTTTCATAAGCGGATGGAAGATGGGCTGGAGGATGACCGGAGAACGTTGGCACAGTTGAAAAGTTTACAAAGAATTAAGATTTAGGAAGGGATTATCACACAAATCGAGAAACTTTTAGGGTGACGAATTATTTTGAAGGAGGATGTTTGGATGTCGTCTACGAAAGAACTGCCAAAAAGAGAAGAGGTACCTGTAGAAAAGACGTGGGATCTGGAGTCCATGTTTGCTACAGATGAAGCTTGGTATCAAGAATTAGAAGAAACGAAGGAGTTGCTTCCTGAATTAGAAAAATATCAGGGGAAATTGGGCGAATCTGCCGAGCAACTTTATGAGCTTCTTTCTTTTCAAGATAAAATATCTAATAAAATCGGTTTGCTTTATACTTATGCACATATGCGTAATGACCAGGACACGACCAATTCCCATTACCAGGAATTGAATGCGAAAGCGGAATCGTTGTACACGAAAATCGCTTCGGCAATGAGTTTTGTCGTACCTGAAATTCTTGCGCTTCCTGAAGGAAAAGTGAAAAGCTTCATTGAGTCGTATGAACCTCTTGAACTCTATGAACACACACTTGATGAAATTACACGCCAGCGTGCACACGTCCTGAGTGAAAAAGAGGAAAAACTTCTTGCGGGATTCTCAGAGATTGGTTCGAATCCTTCTCAGACATTCGGCGCTTTGAATAATGCTGATATTACTTTCCCGACAATTAAAAACGAAAAAGGGGAAGAAGTGGATCTGACCCATGGCCGTTACATCAACTTTTTGAAATCTGATGATCGTGAAGTTCGCAAGGAAGCATTCAAAGCTATGTACGATACATTCGGTTCGTTCAAAAACACGTTTGCATCAACGCTGAGCGGCCATGTAAAGAAAAATAATTTCAATGCGACAGTAAGAAAGTACGACAGGGCGCGCCAAGCCAAGCTGGACAATAATAACATTCCAGAGTCGGTTTATGACAACTTGATCGATGCTGTAAATGATCGCTTGTCCCTTTTGCATCGCTATGTAGAGTTGCGTAAGGAAGTATTAGAGCTTGATGAAGTCCATATGTACGACCTTTACACACCACTAGTGAAAGAAGCTGAGATGGAAGTAACTTATGAAGAGGCGCAGGAGCTCGTCGTGAAAGGTTTAAAGCCACTTGGTGAAGAGTATGTGAACCTACTGAATGAGGGCTTTGAAAACCGCTGGATTGATGTAGTGGAAAACAAAGGAAAGAGAAGCGGTGCGTATTCTTCCGGACATTATGGCACGAATCCTTATATCCTAATGAATTGGCAGGATAACGTCAACAATTTATTCACCCTTGCCCATGAGCTCGGGCATTCGCTGCATAGTCACTATACTCATGAAAACCAGCCCTATCGCTACGGTAACTATTCAATTTTCGTTGCTGAAGTGGCTTCCACTTGTAATGAGGCCCTGTTGAATGATCATATGCTGAAAAACACCAACAGTGATAAAGAGAAACTTTATCTGCTCAATAACTTTTTGGAAGGATTCCGCGGCACTGTCTTCCGTCAGACGATGTTCGCTGAATTCGAGCATGAAATCCATGTCCAGGCCCAGAACGGTGAAGCGTTAACCGCCGATAAACTGACTGAACTCTACTACGACCTTAACAAGAAATATTTCGGCGAGAATATCGTGGTGGATGATGAAATCGGGCTTGAATGGGCGAGAATCCCACACTTCTACATGGGCTACTATGTTTATCAGTATTCCACAGGGTACGCGGCGGCTCAAGCTTTAGCCGGGCAAATCCTTGAAGAAGGCGATCCTGCTGTGGAACGTTATAAAAGTTTCTTGAAAGCGGGGAGCAGTGATTACCCGATTGAAGTATTGAAGCGGGCTGGTGTCGATATGACATCAAAAGATCCAATCCTGGCTGCTCTGGATGTGTTTGAGGAGAAACTGGATGAAATGGAAGCCTTGTTGAAAAAATAATCATAACAAATGCCCACGTGGAAACTCTCGCGTGGGCATTTTATTTGAAGCCGCGGAACGTCTTTTTGTAAGAAGTAATCGATAAACCCAGATAAATGGCGATGAAAAGTAAGGGAGAAGTGATGTATAAAGGGTAGAGATGCATAAGGGCGAACAGATGGAACAAGCCAAGGATAATGATTAAAAACAAGCAGGTTAGAATTGACCAGACTTTCATTTTAAGCTGCCCCCTTTTTGTACAGTTTATGAAAGGGAGAAGCTGAGCATGACTTTCACCGGGTGAGAGTCGTGCTGCTTAAAGAAAATACGAGGTTCACTGAATGAGTAGAAGAAATGACCATCCAGCTCTCTATAACAAAAAAAGCTCCCCAATGGTGGAGAGCTTTTTCATGATTCGATATATTGCCAAAAGGCTCCGTGTTTCACGGGGACTTCTTTGACCTTTTGCTTCAAAACCAGCTTTTTCATTTCCCGTTTAGCTTCTTGTTCTGTCCAGTCGTAGACGACGGCAATCTCTTTATTGGCGACAAAGCGATAGTGGTGCAAGAAATCCTCCAAAGCGGGTTTGATTCCAGGCTTTGGATCTTTTTGCAGCATTTCTTTCAACACTTTCACATAGACCTCGTAAGAATAAGAACCGGTGATTTTAAGCCCTGCGTCTTCTTCGGATTCATTAAAAATGACCAGAGTCGGGGTAGAGTCCACTTCCATTTCATGGGCCAATTTCAAATCACACTGTAAAGCGCGGCGGGCAGCATCTGAATGAAGGTCATTTTTGAATTCCTTCACATCAAGACGACTTTTTTCAGCACATTCAATCAGGACAGCTTCATCAGAGATATTTTGTTTCTCAAGGAAAACATATTCCTGGACTTTGCGAAGAAAACGCATGCCTGCTTTTTTCCCCTGCAGTTCTGCTGCTTTGACAGCGAGAGAGGTTGCAAGAGGGGAAGAGACAGGGTTTTCCAGCCAGACATCCCCGTCACAGCACATGCCGGTACGGGAACCTGTTTTATCCCAAGCTTCTTTCAGGTTTTCAGGCTTTTTCATTTTATTCTGGTGCAGAGAGGCTAATTTACCGCTGATAATCGGGCGGATGGTAAAGAAGCGTCCATATTCGATCGTGAGCTTTTTGAGAAAAGGTTCAAGTGACCAACATTCGGGACAGAGGGGATCGATGAAAACGTAAATCTCAATCGGTCTTTTCAATATATTAAAGAAACCGCTGGCTGTACCGTTTGTCTCTTTGTCACTGCTCAAGCTGTTCCAACTCACATCGATTCTCCTTTCTCATCCTCTGGTGTATTCATCATATGATTCGCTGTCATCGTCAAGCGCTCAAACATGTAAGATCTATAAGGTTCTTCGATCTCCACTTCGGTCATAGCCCCTGACATGCACGACAGCCAAGCATCTCTTCTCGTGGGTGTAATTTTGAAAGGCAGATGCCTTGCCCGCAACATCGGGTGTCCATGTTCTTCGATATACAGTGGGGGACCACCGAAAAATTGCGTTAAGAATTGTTTTTGTTTGCGGATTGTTTCTGTGAAATCATCGGGGAAAATCGGAATCAAATCCGGATGTTTGCTTACTCGTTTATAAAAAGCTTCTACAAGTTCATCGATTTTTTCTTTTCCGATTTCATCGAAAATCGTATCTCGTTGTGGCATTAAATCCCTTCCTGTCTGTTAATCCATTTTAGCAACGGAGGGTGTCGACGGCAACTATTCTGATTGTACCTTCGCTTTATAGAAGCGTTTGATCTTATTATCTGTCTCTCGTTCAGGAATATTGCATGCTTCAAGAATTTCTCTGATGACTTTTTTCCCTGCCGTTTGCGAGCTTGCTTCTACTTCTAATTCGTAATCTTCTTTATCATAATAAAGGCTGTGATCGAGGACGACAGTAGTTTGTTGATATTCAACCTCTTTTCGTCTTGTGGTCAATGAACCTAAATAATGAAGGTCTTCAATGGAGATTCCCAGCTCATGAAGTTGTTTGAAGACATTGGTTTTCACCATCATTTTGTTCTGGATCCAAAGATTCGCTTCTTCTTCTGTTAATGAATCATGTGTTTCTAACAGGCCGTCTTCATGAGGCTGCTTTAAAGTCAACGTCCATTGATCATTTTTCTTGCGGATTCTTAATGCGGCCCCATGGGATTTCAGTTTCAAATCACCTGCTTCAAAATAATAATTGGTTTGTTCAATAAGTTCAACTGATTTGAATGGTAAAAATTGATAAATCCGATCATACTCAACCTCAGTCAGTAAATTTTTGAATTCGATTTCGATCTCCTGAGACATATTAAAACCTCCTGTAAGTGAAATAGAGTCAGTCGCTCTGCTTATTCCAAAGGGTAACTTTATGATACAATGAATGGGAGCGAAAACGCACATATTTACTATGAAGATTGGATACATAAAGGTGGGCGCTAGATGAATTGGGATATATTTATAGCACCTTATACACAAGTGGTAGAGGAATTGAAAATCAAATTGAAGGGGATGCGCCGTCAGTTCGAATACGAAGAGGAGCATTCCCCGATCGAGTTCGTTACCGGGAGAGTCAAGCCGAAGTCGAGCATCATAGAAAAAGCAAGACGTAAGGCGATCAATCCTGAGAACATTGAAGATGAATTGCAGGATATCGCTGGAGTGAGAGTGGTCTGTCAATTTGTAGATGATATTTATGCGGTTGCAGATATGCTCAAAAACCGGCACGATTTTGAAGTGGTCGAGGAAAAGGATTATGTTTCACGGAAAAAAGATAGCGGTTACAGGTCTTTTCATGTAATTATCCGTTATCCTGTCGAAACCATCCATGGTGAGAAACATGTCCTCGCCGAAATTCAAATCCGTACTTTAGCCATGAATTTCTGGGCGACCAATGAACATTCGTTAAACTACAAATATTCGGGTAAAATACCAACAGAGATACAATCACGTTTGAAACGGGCGGGAGAAGCCGCTTTCCAGCTGGATGAAGAAATGTCAAAAATCAAAAACGAAATCCAGGAAGCCCAAAAAGCTTTTCTAAGACGTGAAGAAAAAAAGAAAAACCCAAAAAAACCGTAGAGGAGTGGTGACCGATGAAGTTCTCGATCTTATCTAAAGGTGACAAAAAATCGAATGAAATACGTTCCAAAATCAAGAATTACTTGACTGAATTCCAATTGGAATACAACGAGGATGAACCTGACTTAGCTATTTCGGTCGGAGGCGATGGAACTTTATTGGAAGCCTTTCATACGTATGTCCATCGTTTAGACAAAACCGCCTTCATCGGAATCCATACCGGTCACCTCGGCTTCTATGCCGACTGGATGCCAGAAGAGTTAGAAAAACTGATTATTGAAATCGCAAAAACTCCTTTCCAAGTCGTTGAGTATCCACTGCTTGAAGTGACCATCAGACCGAAGAGTGGAGGAGAAGAAGATCGTTACTTAGCCCTTAACGAATGTACGATCAAAACATCGGAAGGATCTGTCGTCATGGATATTGAAATCAAAGGCGATCACTTTGAAACGTTCAGAGGTGACGGTTTATGCGTATCCACCCCGTCTGGTAGTACAGCTTATAATAAAGCACTTGGCGGAGCGATTCTCCATCCTTCACTTGAGGCTTTCCAGGTGGCTGAAATGGCATCGATCAACAATCGGGTTTTCCGTACCATCGGTTCACCACTCATTTTGCCGAGCCATCATACATGCATGTTTAAACCGAAACACGACCGCAGCTTTTTGTTCACGATTGACCACATCACACGCACCTACAGTGATGTCAAGTCGATCCAATGCCGTGTAGCTGAAGAAAAAGTCCGATTTGCCAGGTTCAGGCCGTTCCCATTTTGGAAACGTGTCCACGATTCTTTCGTTGCAGATGACTACACTGACTGAAGCCAGGAAAACATGGCGGGTATCTCATGCTTTTCATGGTCGATCAATCAAAGATTTTCTTCTGGAAGTGGCCGAGTTCTCACGGCAAATTTACAAGAAAGTCCGAATGGGCGGTCAGGTGCTTGTCAACGGCGAAGAATGCGAATTACGGGATCTGTTACGAGCAGGTGACCTTCTCACTGTCATCTTTCCTGAAGAAGAAAGAGGGAGGATCGACCCTGCAGAGGGGCCATTGGCAATCGTTTATGAAGACGAGGATGTTCTGGTTGTTGATAAACCTTCAGGACTTCCTGCCGTGCCTCCTTTTGACCATTCGACACCTTCCCTTGCCAGCTATTTGCTTCATTACTATGTGCAAAGAAAATACCCTTTCACTGTGCACATTGTCACCCGGCTCGACCGGGATACCTCTGGTTTAATGCTGGTCGCAAAACATACGTATAGCCATATGTTGCTGACTAAAGAATTGAAAAAGGTGGAACGGCGGTATCAGGCGATCGTCGAAGGGAACATGGAATTGGAAAAAGGAAAAATCGATGAACCGATCGCAAGGGAAGTGGACTCGATCATAAAGCGGAAGGTAGCTGAAGATGGCAGACCTTCACAAACCTTATTCCAAATTGAGAAACAACTGAAGGACTATACATGGATCAGGTTGCAATTGCTTACAGGGCGTACACATCAGGTCCGTGTCCATATGTCTTATCTAGATCACCCGTTGGCAGGTGATACACTCTATGGTGGGAAAGAAGTAGAGGGCATTGCAGGACAAGCTCTTCATTGCGACCAGCTTCATTTCTTTCACCCGTGGACTAAAAAGAGGATGACTATTGTATCTGATCCCCCGGCAGCGTGGAATGTTTTCAGCGAGATAAAAGCTTGAGATCTTTATAGGTCTCAAGCTTTTTATATGCCTCACCTCAGAGTGATCTATGGGATTGCCTATCGAGGTTCAAATAAAAAAACGGGACCTTCATCGATCCCGCTCTAACTTCAATATCTGAACTTTTCTTCTACTAAAGGCATGGTGGAGGGGATACTGACAATTTCTTCTTCCGGAAGACGGAAGGCTGTCAATTTTCCTCCAAAAACACAACCGGTATCAATATTCACTGTTTTATTGATGAAGCGGGGTTTTCGCACTGGTGTGTGGCCATAGACGATCCAACGATCTCCTTGATATTGCTGAGCCCAGTCACGACGGACCGGTCGACCATCGGGAAGTTTCTCCCCTGTAATATCGCCATATAAAATAAAGGTTTCGATACTTTTGCTTTTATGACCGATGTCCTTTTCAAGAATGCCCGCATGAGCGATGACTGCTTTCACATCTTTTAATATCAAATGAAGCGGGGATTCTTCATATAATTGTTTGAACTGTTTTTTTACTTCTTTTTGTTTGTCAGAAGGCAACGCTCGAAATTCGGCTGCTGTCGTTTCAAGACCGTGTTTTTCCTGGACCGGGTTACCAAGGAAAAAACGGTAGAGCTTATTGCAATGATTTCCCGGGACATACAGACCTCCTTTTTCCGTGATTATTCGGTAAACGAATTGAATACATCCGATGGAATCTGGCCCGCGGTCTGTGATATCACCAAGGAATACTGGGGTCCGTCCATCAGGATGGTCAGGTAAGCCTCCATGCCATTCGTAGCCCAGATCAGTGAACAGCTGCTGCAGTTCATCCAAGCATCCGTGTACGTCTCCGATGATGTCATAAGTCATATTCATTCTCCTTCAAAAGAGCATGCGCTCCTTTTTGTGCTGGGCTAAGTAATTACTTGAACAGATACTTTTGATCCTTAGCCTCTTATAATATGCTTGATATTTTTCCCGAGCCTTCAGATACTAAACATAGTCAAGTCTATTCCCATTCCCTCAAACCATCTGTTAAACTACGGTTATGCCTTATGGAACGGTGAATGGTTTTGATAATGGAGCATTTGTATAAAAAATAACTTTCGTTGACAAACATAATCATCGCGATTAAGATTAAACGGTCAAAAACGAAATAGACGCTGGGGAGGGTTGCTTGTGGAACACTTAGATGACCAAGAGCGCCAAGAGGTTTGGGCTAATATCAAAGATGCCCTGTTCAATGATCACATCGATCAGTTCCGTGCCGAGTTTCTGGAACTTCACCCATATGATCAAGCGAGGATTTTCGAAGGGCGCGACGTTGATGTACGGATGCAGATTTATACGTATTTGTCTCCAGAAGAAGTGGCCGACTTTATGGAACATATCGATTACGATGAAGTCGAACCTTTTTTCACGGAAATGGACCCGCGGTTTGCCGCCCAAGTCTTTGCTGAAATGTCTGCCGATGATGCGGTCGATATTTTCAATGAATTGGATAAAGCTAAAGTAGCGAGCTTTTTGACGATCATGGATGGAGAAGCAGCTGAGGAAATTAAGGACCTGCTTCACTATGAAGAAAAAACAGCCGGGTCGATCATGACAACAGAATTCGTTGTGGTCAAGGCTGGCATGACGATCAAAGAAGCGATGGTCCATCTGAGAACCGAAGCCCCTGATGCCGAGACGATTTATTATACGTATGTGATAAATGAAGATAAACGTCTGGTAGGTGTCATTTCCTTAAGGGATTTGATTATCTCAGAGGAAGAGTGGATGATATCTGACGTTATGAATGAACGGGTGGTATCGGTATCAGTAGGAGAAGACCAGGAGGAAGTCGCTCGTATGGTACGTGACTATGACTTTCTTGCCTTACCAGTTGTCGATTTCCAAGATCACCTGCTCGGAATCATAACGGTCGATGATATCATGGACGTCATGGAAGAAGAGGCGAGTGATGACTATTCCAAACTCGCTGCGATTTCTGATGTCGACAGTCCTGATGATAACGCCTTTGCTTCAGCGAAGAAGCGTTTGCCTTGGCTGATCATCCTTCTGTTTTTGGGAAGTTTGACAGCAAGCTTAATCGGACGCTTTGAAGAAACATTGGATAAAGTAGCTATATTAGCTGTTTTCATACCACTGATTGCCGGAATGGGTGGTAACACTGGAACGCAGGCCCTAGCCGTAGCCGTTCGCGGAATCGCAACAGGGGAGATCGAGAAACAAGGGAAATGGAAAATGATGGGGAGGGAAGCGGGAACAGGCTTGATTACGGGCTTGTCCTGTGGAATACTCATCACCATTATCGTATATATATGGCAAGGAAATTTATTTCTTGGTTTGCTTGTCGGATTATCGATTCTATTGACTTTGATTGTAGCCACTCTGGCTGGCTCTCTCGTTCCTCTTCTTATGCATCGATTGAATATCGACCCTGCTGTTGCTTCAGGACCGTTCATCACGACGGTTAATGATTTAATATCAATCCTGATATACTTCGGCATGGCAACGGTATTCATGAATTTATTAATCTGAAGGAAGGAGGGCGAGTATGGAACATGGTGCTTCAGTAACTTCCTTAGTTATTGTCATTATCGCAGCATTCATTACTCCCATTTTACTACACCGTTTCAAATTGAATATGATTCCGGTTGTCGTTGCAGAAATCATCGTAGGCTTGATCATCGGTCAAAGTGGATTTGACTTGGTGGAGCACGGAAGCTGGTTGGAAATCTTATCGACCCTCGGGTTCATCTTCCTTATGTTTTTGAGTGGCTTAGAGATTGATTTTTCTATTTTCGCAAGTAAAAAGAAAAGAGCCAAACCAGAGAACAAAGGAACAGGAGCACCCAATCCTGTATGGGTAGCGACAATCGTCTTTTTAGGTATTTTCGCTATCTCTTTAGCTTTGTCCTATATGTTCGTCTGGGCTGGATTTATAGATAATGCATTCTTGATGACTTTGATCATATCAACAATATCTCTAGGTGTTGTTGTTCCAACGTTGAAAGATGCCCAAATGATGAAAACCACCATCGGGCAGACAATCTTGCTCATTGCCGTAATTGCAGACTTGGTCACGATGATCTTGTTAGCGGTCTTTGTTTCCATCTACGGGGAAAATGGTGGAAACACTTGGCTGTTGCTCCTTCTTTTCGTAGCAGGTGTCCTGTTTTATTACATCGGCAAAAAATTCCGCGATCAATCATTCGTGGAAACTATGGCCAAAGGGACGATCCAAATCGATACCCGGGCAGTATTCACTCTTATCTTACTGCTTGTCGCCCTTTCTGAAACAGTCGGCGCAGAGAATATCCTGGGCGCCTTCTTAGCGGGTACATTGGTTTCTTTGTTGTCACCGAACCCGGAAATGGTGAAGCGGTTGGACAGTTTCGGTTATGGATTCCTGATTCCGATTTTCTTTGTAATGGTCGGGGTGGATATTGATATTTGGAGTTTGTTCACGGACTCTAAAGTCATATTATTGATTCCGCTATTATTCATCGCGCTGTTGATATCAAAAATACTACCAGCGCTCATTTTGAGTAAATGGTATGACAAAAAGACAGTCTTCGGTTCAGGATTCATTCTGACGTCGACATTGTCACTTGTTATTGCAGCAGCTGCGATCGGAAAGCGTGAGGGAATGATTGACGATCAAATGGAAGGCGCACTTATCCTTGTTGCCGTCTTGACCTGCCTCGTCGCCCCGATCGTTTTCAAGAAGGTTTACGGTCGCTTTGAAGAAGAAGACCACCGGACCATCGTTTCTTTCGTAGGGTCCAACCGGATGACAATGCCTGTCGTAAGAGAACTTGACAGTCAGTCTTATGAAACACACTTGTACCATACAAAAGTTGAAAAAATCGATGAACGTATAAGTCGGAATTGTTTTGATATCAAGGAGCTTGACGGGTATGATGTCGAGAAAATGAAAGAATTCGGTGTATTCGATGTCGACCTGGTTGTCGCCTCTACAGGGGAAGAAGAACGAAACGCGGAGATTGCCCGGTTTGCTAAAGAACAAGGGGTGGAACGAGTGATTGTCCGTGTGGAATCACCGGAGCTTTCCCAGGAAATGAGAGACTTGAACATCAGCGTATTCTCTGTATTCCTGTCTTCAAAAGCTTTACTGAAAGCGATGATCGAAGCTCCGGACGTGCTCGATATTTTGACAAAAGAAGAGAGTGCCCTCTATCAAATAAACATGAACAACTCTGTGTACAACGGCATGCATCTGCGTGAATTTCCGTTTACAGGGGACGTAATCATGGTCCGTATTTTCCGTGGGAAAGATTCGATTGTTCCCCATGGAGATACGGAACTGAAAATGGGTGACCGTCTGATTGTCACGGGTTCTCATGAATACGTGGATGAATTGAAAATGGAACTCGAATATTGTGAATGGTGTTAACAAAAAAACCTCCTAAAAGAAGAGGCAACTGAAAAAACCTTTTCAATCTAGAGGAGCTGGGGAAGTTTTTTTACTTCTCACGAATCGCTTGACGGTGGATGCTTGCCGCGGGCACGGCCTCAGCTAAACTTGGTCAAGAAGATCACTTTACCAAGTGTATCTTCGGCTCGCGCTGTTGCCGCAGGCGTCACCACCGAACGCTCATCGTGAAATCAACGAAGCCGAGTTGGACGATTTTACCGTTCAACTCGGCTTCTTTGTTTGATGTATAACTCAAAAAGGTGCAGTTCTTCAGTGGCAATTCTCCATGGTTAGAACACTCGGCGTTTTTCAGGGTTGGTCGGTGAAAAAAAGGGGAAAGCATAAAGTGTGATTTGTTTTTCAAAAGATGATGGTTTAAAATAGGAGCAGGTACTAATAACAAATACTAATTAATAAAATCAACCTCAAGGAGGGTATATAATGAATTTTTCATTAGAAGGACGTACGTATGTAGTCATGGGTGTTGCCAATAAACGAAGCATTGCTTGGGGCATTGCAAGATCATTGCATGCTGCTGGAGCACGTCTTATTTTCACAGTCGCTTCTGAACGTTTCAAAAAGTCAGTCCAGGATCTTGCTGCCACATTAGAAGGCGGAGAAGAGTCCCTTGTTTATGAATGTGATGTGACAGATGATGAAGCGATCATTAAAACCTTTGAACAGATTGGACAAGATGTCGGAGTCATCCACGGACTTGCCCATTGTATCGCCTTTGCAAATCGTGAAGAGTTGAAGGATGAATTTTTGAATACCAGTCGTGATGGCTTCTTGACAGCTCACAATATCAGTTCTTACTCACTGACAGCAGTGTCCCGTGCTGCCCAGCCATTGATGACTGATGGTGGTAGCATTATGACGCTCACTTATCTTGGCGGCGAGCAAGTCGTGAAGAATTACAACGTCATGGGTGTTGCAAAAGCTAGCTTGGATGCGAGTGTGAAATACTTAGCGAACGACCTTGGTAAGCACAACATCCGCGTAAATGCTATATCTGCTGGCCCGATCCGTACATTGTCTGCCAAAGGTGTCGGTGACTTCAACCAGATCATGAAAGTCATTGAAGAACGTGCGCCATTGCGCCGTCCGGTCACACAAGAAGAAGTCGGTGACACAGGTTACTACTTGATGAGTGATCTTTCTCGAGGAGTAACAGGTGAAATTATCCACGTGGACTCCGGGTTCAGTACAGTCGCTTATTAATTGATTGATTATCATTACTAAAAAAGAAGGATCCCTTTTCTACAAGCATATAGTAGAAGAGGGATTTTTTTTTATCTAGTCTTAATGGCCACTTCAAAGGTTTGCTTAAGCTTGTCGGGGGTGACCAAGTCACTTGCGCTTTTGTTTCGTCCAGCTCCAGCGCCTACCCCCTCGAGGTCATAAGCAAGCCCTTTGCTGTGGCAAAAACCACCACTTCAAAGGTTTGCTTAAGCTTGTCGGGGGTGAACAAGGCGCTTGCGCTTTTGTTGTAAAAAAATCAGAAGTTTTGTCGAAAGGATGGAGAAATGAACATGAGCCAGATTCTGGGCATATACATAGAATGATGACCGAATGGAAAAGGAGAGATTCCTATGGCCGAAGAGAAGCGACTTGCTAAGCAGCCGATGCTTTATATTGTACAGCCGAGTTTCAAGCCTGCAGAAGTTCCGATGCAAACGAGCTTCCGTACACAAAGACCGACTGAATCGGGCTCATCTCAGGAGCCAAACGTGAAAGAAACACCGGTTCAAGAAAAAGAAGTACGGATGCGTAGACAGCAAGCCCCTCATCTGGAAGAGTTGTCAAAGCTGAAAACTGAAGGTGCGGCTGAAGAAGTACAAACTAAGGTGGAGAAATCTGCACCTGATGCAAAAAGAACTTCTTCAAGAGAACGACGTCAAAGGTTCCATGATTTATCTCTGGAAGAGAAAGTGAATTACTTTTTTAATCTTTCGCCACATGTGCCTAAGATGAAATGTGAAGTGACGACAGATGAAGAACAGCACCGGGGGTATATCACCGATTATCAAGAAGGCATTGTCCACATGAAGGTATTCCAGCGGCCGTTTCAACAAGAAGTCCCGTTTGAGGCGATTCAAGATATTCGTTTGCTTGGATTTTAAGGCAGTAAGTGAGTGGCTGGGGCCCTGATTTGAAACAAAAGCATTTTTGCGAAAAGTTGACCACAAAAAAACCGCGCTACTCCGCGCGGTTTTTCTGAGTGCAATTATAAAGTTGCTGCTGCAGGAAGACAAGTAACGTGGCAGAAGCAGTTCAAATCTACAGTGATACAGATTCCTGAAGCACGTAGGTTTCTGCAGCTTTGGTCTGCTGGTGAGTTTGGATCGTGACCTCGGTGATGACGGGAGGCTTCAACTTCATCCTCATCGTCTTCTGAGTCGCGTCCCCAACGGTCTGCGAATAGAAGCTCAAGAATCGCACATCCATCGTGATCGACGGATTTGACGCGGAAGAAAAAGCTTCCTCTCACTTCACAATCGTTTCCACTGCGTGTTGATCCGAACCCTTTGAAAGGTTTGCATCCATCTTTACAGTAAAGGATGACAGGAACTGTATCGAAGCCTGAGCCTCCACCAGTGTCCCCAAGAAGGTCTGCGATTGATTGCTCACAGCTTGTCGTGCAGTCGTGCATGACGTCGTTTTGAGCATCGACGATATCTTTAAGAATATCAATCACACAAGAGCCTGAATTATTATTTTTACCACAGCTCATTAAAATTTTCCCCTTTCCATACGTATTGACGTATTGTCTTTACTAGAATATGTATCATGCCTGCGTCGGTGTGGGCATTTGTCTCTTTTCTTGGAATCAGAAATTATTTTCGAATGAATAGGCAGACGACTATACCTAATCAGGGCGAACACCATAGATTAACAGTGAATTCGATTAAGGAGTGAGTGGAATGTCTGAAAAGAAAAAGGTTATTCATGTGAAGGACCTTGTCATAAAAGCGGATAACGTTGTTATCGAGCCACAGCGTGATGACCGCCATCACCGACGGGAAAATGAAGATCGGGTCGATCCATTCTTCGGCGGCCAGAGACGTAGAGAAGAAGAAGAGAGCAGCTCACGTCATCAGGATGATGAAGGTTCTGAAAAACGTGGAGGGTTTCGCTGGTTTTAATGAATAAGGAGTAAGCCACTACGAGCAATGTAGTGGCTTTTTCTTGATGAATCGGTCAAGGTTAGAGCCTTGTGCTTTTACTTAAGAAAGGATTGATGAGAATGTTGAATATATTTGAGTTTCTTCTATTAGGGTTGGCAAGTTTCCGCCTCACGCGATTGATCGTCAGGGATTATATCATGGAGTGGCTGCGCCGGCCATTTATCGAAGTGAGAATCGAAAAGAATGAAGATGGAATTGAAGAAGAGTGGATAGAGCCGAAAGGGTTTATTGGTGAAGGCCTTGGCTGTCAATGGTGTGTCGGAGTCTGGTCATCGTTAATTATGGTTTTCTTCTATATAATGGTTCCTTATGGGGAATGGCTCGTTTTCATTCTAGCTCTCGCAGCTCTTCAGTCAATCATTTATTCCTGGAGTAATCTTCTTGAGTGAGAAAAAAGAAAAGAGTCTGTTTCAAGTTTTGAAGGAGATTGATCAAGAAACGTCGAAAATGAATGGAATCATAAAACAACCCGAGAAGAAATTCAATGCTTGGGAAAAAGATTTTCAAGCATGGGATCGCCGGTTCACAAAACGGATGACAGATATGGAGAAGTTCTTGAATAAACAGATGGGAAAAATGGAAAACTTTTTTGAGTAGTGGAGTTTTATTGACGTAAAAATGGGAAGCGGACGTATACCTCTTGAAGAAACAGGGTATAGAATACCAAGGAGGAGTCGATATGGGATACATTTTACCTGTCAATCAATTTCAATATCAGGATTATCAAGCCCGCACAACCCAGACGGAACGTTCACCATTTGCGTTAGAGAGAGTGTTCAAGGCAAGCCTGGACAGCAAAATGAAGCATGATCAACCACGCGAACAGCACCGGCTTGACTATCAACAAATGAGTGGACTCCATACTTCTTCCGAATTCCACGCCTCCACTCAGCCTGTTTCCCCTGTGAAAAAGGTCATCAGTGAAACTGTTTATTCAGAGGTGACAGGAAAAGGGCGCAACTTTAGCGAAACTATATAATAAAAGCTAAAGGAGCCGTGTAGTTTATGTCTTTTCACCAACTCAATGACCATTGCTACTATTACCATAGTTCTGTCAATATCGGATATGTGAATCAAGGGACACGCGGGGTGCTGATAGATGCTGGCATAGACCGTTCGTCTGTTAAAAAGGTGCTCAAAGAGCTTAAGAAACGTGAGCTCCCTTTGACGCACCTTTTTATTACGCATGCTCATGCGGACCATTATGGGGGAGCCGCCTATATTCAAGAGCAATATGACGTCCATACGATAGCGCCTGTATTTGAGGAGGCTATCCTGCGAAATCCATCTTTAGAACCATTGTACCTTTTCGGTGGAAATGATCCACTCCCGGAATTACAAAACAAGTTTTTACAGGGGCCGCCCGTACGCATTGATGAAGTGGTGAATGAGGGACCTTTGGAAGTAGGGGCTATCCCAGTGGAAGCATTTTTATTGCCTGGCCACAGTTACAATCAGAGTGCCTTGAAAATAGATGGCATTTTATATGCCGCAGACAGTTATTTCAGTAAAGATACGTTACATAAGCATAAAATACCTTATATCACAGATGCTTCCATGACCATGGAAAGTCTTAAACGACTTTTGACGATTCCGTGTAAAGGTGCTTTGCCGGGGCATGGTGAATATGAAGAGGACCCTTGTGAAACGATTGAGCAAAATATCGTCTATCATCAAAAGCTTCTGGACTGGTTACACAGCTACATAAAAGAAGCAAAAGCTATTACGCATGAAGAAATTGTCGCGGATATGTGCGCACACTATGACGTCCAGGCCCCTCAATTATCTCAATGGCTCCTGTATCGCACGGCAGTGACCGCATATCTTGTCGGATTAAAAAAAGCAGCCCTCATCGAGGACTGCATTGTCGACAACCGTTGGATGTTTTATCCGGTATTACATACCGAGGATGTATAAATCTTTATCCCCTGTTTTATATTCAGCATACATCACTTCCGCTGGTTCGTTATAATCTTGTGCTTCCAGTTGTTGTTCAAGCCATTTCTCATCAAAGCCTGTTTCTAGTAAATTGTCCCATATGATTTCCCCGTCACTGATGATCGTTCGTGGAAGAGGGACGTCCTCTGGTGTCAAGTTCATGTCTTTGCGATTCACGGTTTGGTACTGGGAGGTTTTCAAGACGGAAATTGTACCATCAGTTTCCAGCACCGCATACTGAACTTCCCGGAAAGAAAAAACATCTTTGGAACGAAGCAGATGTTGGAGCTGATTGATATCCAGCTTGCTTTTCTTTAATTGGCTCCGATCAACTTTTCCTTCATAAATGACGAGGGAAGGGCTTCCTTCTAATAATTTACGGCTGCCTTTGAATTTCTCTGTAACAATTTCTGTTCCATAAATCAACAGAGTCCATAATAAAACCGCAAAGCCGATATCAAGGATACCCACTTCAGGGTCATAAAGGGCGTTTCCTACTAATTCACCAAGAACGAGGGCAGCAATGAAGTCGAATGCAGTGATTTGAGTGATTTGCGATTTGCCGAGCACTTTTGTCATTACAAAAAGGGCGGCGAAACCGAATATAGTCTCCGTCGTAATTTGTAAATATTCCATGGAAGCTCACGATCCTTCTCTCAAGTCCTATACGCTACATTCTAGACAAAAGAATTTTATTCTAAACGAAAACCCCTGCCTTTTATATGAAAATAGGCAGGGGTTTTCAATATTTATTCATGAAAGACTTTTTGTCATAGTTACATGAGGGATCCCGGCATCTAGAAATTCACCAGAAACAGTCAAATAACCGATGGACTCATAGAACTCTTCTGCATGGGTCTGAGCGTTCAGTTTGGCTTTGCTATATCCATGCTCACGGATGACTTCCTCCATGGCTTTGATAATTTTCTTGCCATATGATCGGCCACGCTGTTCTTTTGTAACACAGATGCGCTCGAGCTTTCCATATCCTTCGACGAAGCGGAGACGGGAAGCCGCAACAGGCTGCTCTCCTTCGTAACCGACTAAATGAATCGCGGTATCATCGAACTCATCAATTTCCAATTCCTCAGGTACTTTCTGTTCGTCGACAAAGACGACGCGTCTAACATGGTAAGCGTCGTCTTTTTGAACACTATTTGAAACCTTCAAGATATCCATGGAATCACCCTTTACCAAGGCGGAACGTTTCATAAACACTCCAAGCACCGTTCTCAAGCTGGTAAAGAAGCTGGAAGCGGTCGACATGATCCTCAAGATCGAAGTTCAACATCCGCATACTGCCAAAGACATCGGAAAACTCTTCATCAGAAAGCTTCTGGGCAATGGTGATGTGAGGGACGAAAGAAAAGTACCGTTCTTCAGGAAGCTCACCCGCATGAAGCATATCATTCAATTCAAAAATCTCATCTGAAGGTTCAATTTTTAAGTAAATCGTGTTGGTTACTGGTGAAAAAGAGCTTACTTTGTAAACACCATAAGAAAAGGGCTCTGTGTTTTTTGCGATTTCACTTAATTCAGGGATGATTTTATTCTCAATTTCACTCTCATCCGCTTCAAAAGGCTCCTTCATCGTAATATGTGGGGGAATCAACGCGTAATGGGGATCATAACGTTTGCGGTAAGAATTCGCCACATCCTGTACTTTTTTTGATGGAAAAACTGCTATTCCGTATCTCATTGGACTAAACCTCCTGATTCTTCCTATATATTACGTTACTCCTTACTGAACATTTTCAATAAAGCACGTTCAAAATCCTTCTGCCACGTTCCCCAGGTATGGTCACCATCGAGTTCGTGGTAAGTATAAGCCAGCGGTTGACGATTTAAAAAGTCACGAAGTTCACGGTTCGGCGCTAAGAAATTCTTCCGTGTACCTTCCGTCCCTTCAACATCCGTCTCTTCATTTCCGATCGTATGATAAATCGTCAGAGAAGAGAAATCCTTCGTAGATTCTACAACCTCTCTCACATGTTGGTCGATATAAGGACTCTGCATAATCACATTACCAAAGATATTCGGGAACTTCACCGCCGTCATCAACGCAAGCGTTCCTGCCAGCGAATCACCGACAAGCGTACGGCCGCGTCCCATGCAGTACCCAGGAAGCTCCTCATCTAGGAAAGGGACGACCTCGCGGATCAAAAAGTTCACATAATCCGATTGTTTTTTCCCATCTGGATGATACTTGTCTTGCCTGTCGTACTTGTCATTATAATGAATGCCGATGAAAATCGTGTTATCGATTTCCTCATCTTTATGCAACTTATCACTCAGCGTGGCCGCACGCCCCATTGAGTAATAGTCATTTCCATCCTGCATGATACAGAAATGGTACTTATACAATGGAGAGAAATTTTTAGGTGTGTACACTCTTAATTTCATCGTTTCATTCAAATATTGGCTGTCTATTGTATATTCTGTCATGGATCCATCTCTACCCATGTTCCGAGCACCTCCTCACAGCATGGAAATTCATTATAAAATTCCCCTATTCCTATACATGTAAACGTTCCACTTTCTATTTTATCATAGAATTGTGCAAAAAGTTGAACAGATGGGTTTTAGCAAAAATTAGATAGGGAAAAGTGTGGTTTACAATTACTTAAAAAAATCTTTATATTCTGTTGACACCTTTTTCGATCCGTAGTATATTATTACTTGTCAGCAAGAAAAGCCGACAAAATCCTACATACGATTCCGTAGCTCAGTTGGGAGAGCGCCACCTTGACAGGGTGGAAGTCGTTGGTTCGAGCCCAATCGGAATCATCCATACAAAGTGCCGGAATGGCGTAGTTTCTCATCCATGGAGAGGCTGCGTCATTTCTTTTTGTTTTGTGAATAAATTGTTGATTTAGTTATGAGAAATGTATATGTAAAGAGACTCCTGTATTAGAGAGACTACTGAAAAGCCCTTCTCAATCTGGAGGCACTGTAAAAGTTTGTTGTTGCTTCTCACGAATCGCTTGTCGGTGGATGCTTGCCGCGGGCACGGCCTCAGCTAACTTGGTCAAGAAGATCACTTGACCCAAATGGATCTTCGGCTCGTACTGTTCCCGTAGGCGTCACCACCAAACGCTCGTCATAGAATCAACAGAGAACAATCAAAAAACATCACTATGATCAGACTTCTCCAAAAGAAGTGCTGCAATAAAAGAAGCCGAGTTGAACGATTCAATCATCCAACTCGGCTTCTTTATTTGATGCACAACTCAAAAATTGCAGTTCTTCAGTGGACTTGTATTAGACGTCTTTTCATTTAATGATTTAATGCTTTATATTAGTGTGAATACTTCATTGACTTTACTAGCTGTTTACTGATCAGCAATATCATGAATCATATATATTAACACTCCTGGTTACTAACGACGCATAGGACGTTCAAGTGTGCGAACTTCTTCTTCAATCGAAGAGTATTGGGTTTGTAGAACAGTGATTGCATCGTTTACTGCGTTATTATAAAAGTGGGGGGCTAGCGAGTCTTTGAAGAATTCCAGGATATTATCAGCTACAAACTCAGATATTTCTTCTCCTCTTTCGTTTAAGTAGAAGTATTGTATATCTTCGACCATCATTTGTCTCTGTTCTTTAGTTAATTCAAATTTCATATGATCACTCCTTTAAAATAAGCAACAGGAGTATTATACAACGGTTAAAAAATGGATTGCAGTCTTTTATTTAAGAAAAAATTGTGTACAAGATTGTTGCTTTATATGGTACTTAAAATATCAAAACACCCAGAGCCAAAATAAACGATTTTAGGCAAAGCTTTCTGAATTTATTGAGCATAGAATCTAATTCACGGGATTTTTTTAGCGCTGCAGAATAGTCTTTCTCAACCAAGTAGGCATGGTACATTTCTTTTCTTTTAGATTCAATTCTGTCTCGTAATTGATCACAGCTCATGGTACCACTCCTTTTAAAAAGGATTATACTCTGCTTTAAAGCGAATAAATAGCAGACCATGATTAGTTCAAAAACATGTCACAATTCTAGTACGAATGAAGTGAGTCATTAGTTGTCAGAGAGAAGCTATGATATAAGAAAAGCCTGGGCAAGAAGAGCAGTAATTAAGTGAAAATAAATGAAAAAGTGCCAAAGCGAGAGCCTTGACACGTTAACTGCTGGTATAACCATGCTTACTGATTCAGAATCAGTTATTAATTTGTATGAAACGAGTGTGGTTTTGTCCACACGATGTACATTGAGTCCAAAGTGTATGGACTACTTTTTCAGAGAACTCTTTGGGAACCATCTTAATAATTCTTTGTTCATCATTATAGCAATTCTTACAGTGATTTTTTATTAAGGAGCCCACTTCATAATCTTTCAATTTTTGCCTCCTCTCTAAGGTGGGGAGGCAACAGTAGGAACTTAATTTTAGTATATCTAAGTCATAGTTTCAAGGGATTCATGATTGCTAAGTTGATGGTGGTGTAAGTTTGTGAGAAAGAGAGTTGAAAAGCAACCACATTATGGATTAAGAATACACTGCGTGATCATAACTGAGTTATCCAAGAGATTAAAAGGGCAGAAGGAGAAGTCCTTGATTTGTTCCCGATCGAACCATCCCTATAAAGTGCTGGAATGATGCAGTTTCTCATCCAGGGAAAGGCTGCGTCATTTCTTTTATTGACTTAAGAAAATGCTTGTTCTCAAACGTCTCTGTTTGAGGTCAAGTATTTTTTGTTTAATTTTACATCTCCCTATATAGGTACGAATAGACTGAGTTTACCAACAAGTATAAGGGGAGAGGATAATGAGTGAAATAATTATTAATCTCTTCAGGGACACGACCTTTTGGGGGTCCTTGATAGGGACGGGACTGTCAGGAAGTATTGCCATCTATATAATGAGAAGCAGGATTCGCTATGAAGAAGCGATCAGAAGTAAGGAATCGATAGAAAATTTTTTGAAGGTGAACAGTGAATTAAACAGAGAACTGCAGAATGCCATCTCCAGCCTTGATTTTTACAATGATGCTTTCAACAAAAAGAAAACCCCTGATGCTAATTTGAATATGTTACAAGAAAGCTTAGAGAAAGTCGTGGAAAGATTGGAAGCTATAGAACTTAAGGGAGTGGAATATAGAGTAGAAGTAATTCATTCGGCTATCCTCAATGATTTGAAATTCGTACTTAGGATGGATTATTCTGCTTTTTTTGAAGTTTTTGAGGTGGATAAGAATTTTTATGAGAAGCATAAGGCTTTGTATTATAATCAAATTGAAAAGAGATTAGAGGATTTGAAACAACAGTTAGATGTGTATAATGAGGAACAGGTGAAAAAATATAAAAAGATAAAGAATATCACTGATCTGTAAACCTTCACTACCTTTACAGGCTGGTGGTTCCTCGAAAAGTTTTCTTTTTTTAAAATTACTTGTGTGAGATAGACAATTAAGTGGTATTAAAGTCATAGAAGATACAGCCAAATAAATGATAAGGAGGTGCGAGCTTTTGTTCCAGATGAATGAATCACAAAAGGAAGAATTCGACGAGCTTATGCATTCTTTGAGAAATGCTGAATCTATAGAAGAGACGCGTTATTATTTTGCTGAAATCCAACAGTATTTAGATACATTGCAGGCTGAAAGCGGATCATCTATCCAGAAGGTGGATGATTCACATTTGAAAGAATATGAATCTTTAAAGAAGAAAATGATTGATGCCAATACCAAGAAAGAGGTTCACTTTTATGAAAATAAGATCCACGAATTGATTGATGAATTAGATGTAACAAAAATGTAATAAATTGTTAAAAAAGTATTTATTTTCAGAAAAAATAAGTGTATACTAATAACATGGTGTTCATTATAATGTTATAGCTTCCTTCTAAAAGAATAACAGACTTAAAGCTTGCAGCGGTCTCTGGTCGATGATTAGTGCATATTAGCCTATGTTTCTAAGTATCTTCCGGGAGCCGCTTTTTTTAAGCTATTTTTAAAGGGGTGTGTCTATGACGAATACTGTGTTGATCGCTGGTTTGATAGGAGGTCTGACAGGGGTGATCGCTCATTTGATGAGGAATGGGAAGGTATTGATCTTTCCTAAAAAGAGAGTACGGCCTAAAGGCATATACCTTGGTTTTTTAGCGGATTTCTTCATCGGTAGTGCGGCCGCTATATTTGCGGTTACCTATTTAGTTCCAGAGCCTGAAGTTTTGAGAACATTGATAGGTATTTCCATTCTTGCGGGGATGACCGCTGAGAATGTGTTACTGAAAAGAGAATTGTCTACAGAAAAAGCAAAAACCGAGGGATTGGATCGTATTAATCAGAGACTTAAATAAACTTTGATACTCCAATCCTGTTTTTTTATGATGTTCACCTTCTCCTTAACAAATCCTCTTACTCCCACTCCCTTTTCGTGGTTTATTAAGCCTGCCGAGCTTAGTAAGCATCCCTGTGAATTGAAGATTAATCATGCCTCTGGATATGTGGCAGAATGGCTGATTTCAGGCTGGGTCGTTCACTAATGTTGTCTTGTTTCAAAAAGCAGGGTGGAATCGGGCTCACAGTTATTATATAGCAGATATACATAGTAAAAGACAGCTCCCTGAATGTAAGGGGGCTGTCTTTATAAGGTCCATTTATTAAGCACAAGCAGATGACAACTTATCAACTTGCTTCTTGAAATACTTATAATCCAATCCGTTTCGGTCAACTTCCACTGCTTTTATCAGGAATTCAGCAAATTCCCATACATCTTTTTTCACATCATTACCATTTACGGCTGCTACTTGATATAAAGCTTCAATCACTCCGTTCATCACGGAAACATCATTACTTCCATAGATGCGGATTTGGTAAAAGCTCATGTAGAGGTATTCTTCGAACTGTTTTGGTTCCATAATTACTCGCAGATGCCCCTTATCATCGGAATAGTAGCGAATCGGTTGATATTCACTTCCAAGATCAGCGAGAAGTGAGCCGATCCTGTTGATACAGTTGATTGCCGTATGGGGGTCATTGATTCCAGGAGAGATCGCCTTCACAGCGATTTCTACCAGTTTCTGGATGGAGAATTCAATATCTTGAGTATCTACACGTTCATTTCCGATCAGCAAGTACTGCTGACATTTTTCTTCTGCTTCCATTTCCCTGGCGCACCAGCATTTGAAAATGGGCATTCCCTTTTGAATGTAGTCACCAATTTGGAACTCTGATTCAACAATCGCATCTTCATTGGCGGCCCATTCAATCAAATTCTTGAATTGCAGCTGCTGAATATAGCCGGAGTGACTGGCTGCAATCACTTGAGGTTCCTGTTGTCTTAAATCATTGATAACTTCCTGGTCCCAGTCTGTTTCTTCATGAAAGCTTTTCTCTGCATAAGTTGTTTTAATCACGGTTGATGTCCGATTGCGTATTTCACTGATCAAATTATTGACTTGGACGAACCTTGACGAGTGGTGGATGAAAAGTACGAAAAAGGCTAGACAAACAATCGAGATGAGGACAGTGAAAAATGGGCTTGCCATTACTTTCTTTTTATCTTCTGTCAAAATAAGCAGATTAAGCAAAACGAAAACGAAACTGAAAGAATAAACCCCTAATACGTGTTGCGTGAAGCGGTTTTTCATAAAATCTTGTAACGTACGCGGAGAGAACTGTGTCGTGTAAGTAGTCAATACTACCATGATGGTGGAGAAACTGATCGTCGTCATGGTGAGAATTGCTGTAATAAGTGCGCTGTATAAAGATTTGGCGATGTCCTGATTTGTTAAAACAATATTTGGTACAAAATCCTGTATGATCGGGAGCAGGAAGAAGTCTGCAATCGTAACGATAATCACAGCCAGTATAGAAATCAATCCATAAATAGCGGGTAAAAACCAAAAGCTATCTCGAACATTCACCCAGAATCTTCCTGAATTTGATGTGGCTCTCATGGTGTATCAACTCATTTCATATATAGATATACCTCTCAGATTTTCCTTTTTTCGCTGTACTTAAACTAGTTAAATCTGCCATTAGCTGGAATTAGGTAAAAAGGACGAGGTAAAAAGAACTGAAAACGTTCATTATCGGAGAAATCAATCCGCAAAAAGTTCAAGATACGAAAAAATTGTCGAAAATAGTAGTAAAAGGTAAAGAGGAGCTAATGTAAAGTGATATCGAATGTAGAAGTATACCTGGAAGTAATCGAACAGACGCTTGATTATGAGTGTGAATGTTGTGCTGGAACCATGAATCATCGCAGAATTACATTTGTGAATAAAAGTACCCCGAATGTCCTGTTAGAATGTAAACCTTGTGGTACAGCTGTATCATTTATCATGAACCGATAATCGGGGGAGTCACAATATGGATTTTATCAGCTACACCATCCAACAATTAATTCATTCACAATCCAATGTGCTGGCCGCAAAACTTCTGGTTCTCTGCGTATGTTTATTTTCGGCAGCTCTGAGTGTTGATTTCATGCTCAGTTTTATTCCGATCCACAGAAAACTGAAGGAAGGTCTGTTAACATGCTCCATGATTGCAGGTGCTTACTTCTGGTATGAGATTACCTTTATATAAAAGGAATCATTCATTTTATAAAAGTTTACCGAGAGCACTGGTCTGGAAAAAGAAAGCCAATAATCATCAATCGATAAGAACTGAAAAATCATCGCCACCCACTTCAGAAACATCTACTTTGAAGATATTCGCATAGATGGCTTTCATTTCATCAAAAAGCTCTTTTGAAGAAATTGTCCTATGATAATCATCAGCATTGTCGTGCAAACAACGAAACTTATGTAAAGGAAGATTGATCGTATAGGAATAATAAAGGTCAGTGTTACGCAGGAAGGGCTTTTCCTCCGGTTGTTGATTGTCCTGGGCTAAAGGACTTTTACTGTGTATTCTCACTTTTTTTGGTGTGGTCTGATCGTCTTCAAATGCATCGGATACATGATAAAACTTTGTTTTTGTGGATTGGGAAGGATTATCAACATAGCTTGTACGAAAACTGAACTCAACCGCTCCCTTATTGCCATTGAGAACAGCATACGCAAGGTAGGATTTTTGAGTTGCGACCCCGTGATCGATTTCTTCTTGATTGCTGAAGCAGTGGCAATAACTCTGGACCATTGCCTACACCATCCTTTCTGGTCCATTATAACACGGTTTTCCTTTAGTCATGGCCTGTTTCATCAGAACCGTAGGAGAGGGAGTGGGAATCAATTCGTAAAAAAGATAAAAGCGAGCTACCAATTCACGGAAGCTCGCTTTTATCTTTTTTTTAATAGGAAAGAGAATGTTTATCCATTGACGGCCACTCCGCCATTTACGTGAATCATCTGCCCGGTAACATAACTTGAATCATCACAAGCAAGATAAACGAATGCCCCAGCCACTTCCCTTGGCTGACCTGGACGTGCCATCGGATTGTCGGATCCGAATTCAGCGACTTTCTGTTTATCGAAGCTTGCCGGAATCAGTGGTGTCCATATCGGACCAGGAGCGACACCATTCACCCTGATTCCTTTACTGACTAACGATTTAGCGAGCGATCTTGTAAAAGCAGTGATGGCACCTTTCGTTGAAGAATAATCAATCAGTTGTTCATTTCCTTCATATGCGGTCACTGAAGAGGTGTTGATGATGGTGCTCCCTTTCCTCAAATGAGGGAGCACGGCTTTTGCCATATAAAAATAAGAAAAGAAATTCACGCGGAATGTTTTTTCCATCTGCTCGTTCGTAATGTCCGCGAAATTTTTTTGTGGGTATTGCACGGCAGCGTTATTCACGAGCACATCGATTCTTTTGACGCTTTTGATGACTTGATCGACCGCCCCTTCACAAAAGTCAGGATCTGCTAGATCGCCGTTGATCAACAAACACTTTCTACCTTCCGCTTCTACGAGTTGTTTGGTAGCTTCCGCATCTTCATGCTCATCTAAATAGATGATGGCTATGTCGGCTCCTTCTTTGGCGAAGGAGAGACTCACAGCCCTGCCGATGCCGCTGTCCCCTCCAGTAATTACAGCGACTTTTCCTTCTAACTTGCCGCTTCCATGATAATTTTCGTCAACAAACTCGGGAAGAGGTTTCATTTCAAACTCAAAGCCGGGCTGTCGTTCCTGATGCTGTTTTGGCTGGATTTCTTTCTTTTTGTTCGACATTTTCTACCTCCTATGTAAAAAGTCATCAAGGTTTAGCATGCCCCTTTGAGAGGTTTTCACCCTGATAAAGGTCATACTGTCAATTTTAGTCTCCATTCATTTGACATTTCGTCCATTGATGTTGAAATATTCTGAATTTATAATATATTTGAAGGTGTTCAGAAACAGAATCTACCAATTGAGGTGAATAAAATGGAGACAACTTTCTCAAAATCGAATCAGGTGGTCATTCAGAATTTCATTAATGGAGAATGGATTGCGTCTGAAGAAGGGCAAGTGGAGGAAGTGCCCAATCCCGCTACAGGAGAAATAATTGCCAGAGTTCCGATTTCATCAAAAGAGGATGTAGATAAAGCAGTCCAATCCGCGAGGGAAGCATTCAAGGGTTGGAAAAAGACCCCGGTACCGAAACGTGCGCGAATCATGTTCAAGTACCATCAGCTCCTGATGGAAAACCGTGAGGAGTTAGCAAGAGCCCTATCACAGGAAAATGGAAAAACGATAAAGGATGCGACAGGTGAAGTACAGCGGGGCATTGAGTGTGTAGAGTTTGCCGCTGGCGCACCAAGTCTGATGATGGGGGATGTCCTGCCAGATATTGCAGAGGGAATCGACTCTGGAATGTACCGTTATCCCGTTGGAGTCGTAGGGGGAATTACGCCATTCAACTTTCCGATGATGGTGCCATTATGGATGTTCCCGCTTGCATTAGTTTGTGGAAATACATTCGTTTTAAAACCGTCAGAACGTACGCCGATTTTAGCGAAGATGCTTGTGGAGCTATTGCACGAAGCAGGGCTTCCTAAGGGTGTCATGAATATAGTCAATGGTGCTCACGATGTCGTTAATGGATTGCTTGAACATGAAGATGTCGACGCCATTTCTTTTGTCGGATCCCAGCCTGTTGCGGAGTACGTTTACAAAACGGCAGCAGACCATGGCAAACGCGTGCAGGCTCTTGCAGGTGCAAAAAACCATTCGATCGTCTTACCTGACTGCAACCTGGATAAATCTGTAGATGGGATCATCAATGCAGCATTCGGCAGTGCAGGGGAACGGTGTATGGCATGCTCCGTAGTTGTGGCTGTAGGAGATGTTGCCGATGATCTTGTTGCTAAATTGAAAGAAGCTGCTGATCAGCTTAACGTCGGAAACGGCTTGGAGGAAGAAACGAGTCTCGGGCCATTGATTCGCGAATCTCATAGAGAACGTGTGCTTGGTTATATTGAAGCAGGCGAAGGGGAAAACGCGAAACTCGTCCGCGATGGAAGAGTTGAATTAAGAGAAAATGAAGAGGGCTACTTCCTTGGTGCAACGATTTTTGACTATGTGACAGAAGATATGAAGATTTGGAAAGATGAAATTTTCGCCCCCGTTCTCAGTGTTGTCCGTGCTGAAACCTTAGATGAAGCGATTGAAACGGCTAATAAATCCGAGTTTGCCAATGGTGCTGTCCTCTACACATCCAGCGGGAAAGCGGTCCAGCAATTCAGAGAAGAGATGGATGCCGGCATGTTAGGTGTGAACGTCAATGTACCAGCACCGATGGCTTTCTTCCCGTTCTCCGGAAACAAAAAGTCGTTCTATGGCGACCTCCATGCCAATGGAAAAGATGGCCTCAATTTCTATACGAAGCGGAAAATGCTTACTCAACGCTGGTTTTGATCTTATCGGGAAAGCTGAAATCCTGAATGGGATTTTCAGCTTTTCTCCTATCCTCACCCTACAAGGAAATCCCACCATTTCAAATATTTCTTTTACAAAACGCAAAAACGTATAAAAAAACATTTTACAAAATGTATAATGGCAATTTTATAAAATTAGTGTAAAGTATAGATTAAATTACAAAATATTCTGTATATTGCGAAAAAACTTAAGGAGGTGTTGAAAAAAGGGGAAACATTTTTTGGGGAAAATGTTTTAGAAGGAGCAAACGTGCGAGTAAACAAAATAGAACGCTACATAAGGAGGAAATGAGATGTCCGATAAAGTGCAAATTGGCTTGATTCAAGCTTCTCACGATGTGGATGGCAATGAACCCGTGGACGTTCATAAAGAACAATCGATTGAAAAACATATCAAACTGGTAAGAGAAGCCGCAGACAAAGGTGCTCAAATCATTTGTCTTCAGGAAATCTTCTATGGCCCATACTTTTGTTCTGAGCAGAACTCCAAATGGTATGAAGCTGCGGAAGAAATTCCGAACGGTCCAACGACCATCCGTTTCCAGCAGCTGGCGAAAGAACTTGGGGTCGTAATCGTTCTGCCAATCTATGAAAGAGAAGGAATCGCAACTTACTATAATACGGCAGCAGTGATCGATGCCGATGGATCCTATCTTGGAAAGTATCGTAAACACCATATTCCTCAGGTCGGTGTAGGGGACAAGGGATATGGATTCTGGGAGAAATTTTACTTTAAACCTGGCAACCTGGGCTACCCTGTATTTGATACGGCATTTGCGAAAGTCGGTGTGTACATTTGTTATGACCGCCACTTCCCAGAGGGTGCAAGAGTCCTCGGTCTGAACGGAGCGGAAGTCGTCTTCAATCCATCCGCAACTGTAGCAGGTTTATCTGAATATTTATGGAAGCTGGAGCAGCCTGCACATGCTGTGGCCAATGGTTACTATTTAGGAGCAATCAATCGTGTCGGTTATGAAGGGCCTTGGAACATGGGCGAGTTTTATGGTCAGTCTTACCTTGTGGACCCACGCGGAAACTTTGTCGCAACAGCCAGCCGAGACAAAGATGAAGTGATTATCGGGGAAATGGACAAGAAGTTCATTCGGGAAGTTCGGGATACGTGGCAGTTCTATCGCGATCGCCGTCCGGAAACGTACGAGAAAATGGGAGAGCTGCTTCCGTAACAGAAAACCCAGACACACGTAGAAGTTCTGCATAGAGCAAAGGAAAATATATATTATTTTTCTCTATGTGGAACTTTTTTATTTAGAAATTTGATTCGGTCCTGTATTCATACAGTGCTTTTCTGCAAGTGTAACGGGAGTAGCTGTTTGATTGGATGCCAAAGGAAGCTTGATGATTTTCTTATGAGGTCAAGCATCTTGAATCATCGAGTACCGATGGGTAAAACATATGATCGTTTTGTAGGAAGACCAAGCAGTCACTTATTTCTCGCTTAACTTTGCTGGAGTTATCCTGGTATCTCCATGTTTGCAGCTATAAAAAGGAGGTTCATTGCATTGACCACGTTAAAAAGTAAAGGAATATCCTTAGAAAACTTGAAAGTGAATTTTGAGGAAGTGCACGATGGTCTGAATGCTCAAGAAGCTATGGAAGAGTCTAATCGCTGTTTGTATTGTTATGATGCGCCATGTATCCAGGCCTGCCCTACAGGGATTGATATTCCTAAGTTCATTAAGAAAATCGCTTCCGGCAACTTGAAAGGGTCTGCAACAACAATCATGTCATCAAATCCTGTCGGAGCGACTTGCGCCCGTGTCTGTCCGACAGAGGAATTGTGTGAAGGCGCCTGCGTACTGAACCATTCTACAGAGCCGATCGTCATCGGCGATTTGCAGCGCTTTGCTACGGATTGGGCGATAAAAAATGAGCAACTGCTATTCGAACCTGGTGAAAAGAATGGAAAAAGAATAGCTATCGTCGGGGGAGGACCGGCAGGGTTATCCGCTGCTCGGGAACTGGCACGCTTCGGATATGATGTGACAATCTTTGAAGCCGAAGCAGAAGCTGGCGGGTTAGACACGTATGGAATTGTATCGTTCCGCCTTCCTCAGGATATTTCCCGTTGGGAAGTCGATCAGGTTAAACAATTGGATGTCGAAATCCGGACCAATACGAGAGTGGGGAAAGATGTAACATTTGAAGAGCTTGCAGAAGAATTTGATTCTACTGTACTTACAGTCGGTATGGGGAATGTTCCGATGCTCGGCATTGAAGGAGAAAATCTTGAAGGTGTCCATGATGCGATTGAGTTCGTGAAAAGCACGAAATCCGGACCGATCACGGAGGAATTACTTGGGAAGAAAGTAGTGGTCGTGGGTGCTGGTAATACCGCCATTGATGCAGCGACGTGTGCCGCTCGAAAAGGTGCAGTCGATGTGAAAATCGTCTACCGTCGTACAGTGAAGGAAATGACAGCCTACGAATTCGAATATGATTTCGCGAAACAGGATGATGTTGAATTCAATTGGCTCACTCAACCAGTAGAGATCATAGGGGATGAGAACGGAAAGGTCACCCATCTCAAATGTGTGAAGATGGCACTTGGTGAGCCGGATGCTGATGGACGACGCCGACCTGCACCAGTGGAAAACTCGGAATTTGTCATGGAAGTTGATGCTGTAGTCAAAGCGATCGGCCAGACACGTTATTCTGATTTAATAGAGGGATTTGGACTGGAACATGATGGCGGCGTCGTAAAAGTGAACCCGGAAACATTGCAGACGTCGAACCCGGACGTTTATGCAGCAGGGGATGTCATTTTCGCCAAAGGGCAAGGAGAAGCGATGGTCGTAACCGCTGCGCAGCAAGGGAAAGAGGTTGCAATGGCCATCCATAAACAGCTTGCTCCAGCACCGACCGCAACTATTTAATAAATACTTACTAGGAGGCATTTCTATATGGCTGATCTCAGTTTGAATCTTGCAGGCATAAAATCACCCAATCCTTTTTGGCTAGCATCGGCTCCTCCGACAAATTCGGGGTACCAGGTGCAACGGGCTTTTGAAGCAGGTTGGGGCGGCGCCGTGTGGAAAACATTGGGCGAGCCGATCTTGAACGTATCGTCCCGTTTCGCTGCAGTTGATTTTAACGGAAAAAATGTGGCGGGCTTCAATAATATTGAATTGATCACCGACCGTCCATTGGAAGTCAACTTGAAAGAAATTTATGAAACGAAAAAACGATTTCCAAACCATGCCATCATCGCATCACTTATGGTAGAACCCACACAGGAGAAGTGGCATGAAATCGTCAAGAAGGTCGAAGATGTAGGTGTCGATGGGTTAGAACTCAACTTCGGCTGTCCGCACGGGATGGCGGAACGTGGGATGGGGGCTGCTTCTGGACAAGTACCTGACCTTGTTGAAAAACAGACGATGTGGGCGAAAGAAGTCGCTGAAACACCAGTGATCGTTAAGCTTACCCCGAACATAACAGACATTACCTTTACTGCTGAAGCTGCTGTCAATGGCGGCGCAGACGCAGTCAGTATGATCAATACGATCAATAGTTTAGCAGGAGTGGATATCGATACATGGGATACGATCCCGAATGTCGCTGGAAAAGGAGCGCACGGAGGTTATTGCGGTCCTGCTGTTAAACCGATTGCGCTTAACATGGTGGCTGAGTGTGCCCGTCATCCTAAAATCAATGTACCTATCTCCGGGATGGGCGGGGTATCAAGCTGGCGGGAAGCTGTCGAGTTCATGTTGATGGGCGCCACTGGTGTTCAAGTATGTACAGCAGCTATGCATCATGGCTTCAGCATTGTTGAAGACATGAAGGATGGATTGAATAACTATTTAGATGAGAAGGGCATCGATTCGGTGATGGATCTTGTCGGCAAATCGGTTGAGAAGTATTCGGATTGGGGTAATTTAGACCTTAATCATCAAGTCGTCGCCAAAATCAATAATGATGTGTGTATCAACTGTAATAAGTGCCACATCGCTTGTGAAGATACATCGCACCAGTGCATCGATATGCTGAAAGATGCGGATGGAAATGACATCTTGAAAGTCCGCGAAGAAGATTGTGTCGGGTGCAATCTCTGTTCGATCGTATGTCCGGTCGACGGTGCGATCGATATGGTGGAATATGCGAATGGCAAACCTCCGATGACATGGAATGAAAGACAAGCCGCCATCGGAGCCTCAGCTTCTTGTGATGTAGATTTAATCAAATAAATCCAAATGGAGGGTTAAGATGAAAAAAATCATTAAAAATGGACTCATTGTCACGGCTGCAGACACGTACAAAGCGGATATCATGGTCGAAAATGAAAAGATCGCTCTGATAGGTCAAGACCTCTCAGACCCATCAGCAGAAGTCATCGATGCGAAAGGCCATTACATTTTCCCAGGCGGGATCGACCCGCATACTCACTTGGAGATGCCGTTTGGCGGAACGGTCAGTAAGGATGACTTTGAAACAGGAACGATTGCTGCTGCGCACGGCGGCACCACGACCGTCATCGATTTTTGCTTGACGAACAAAGGGAAGCCCCTGCAAAATTCCATCGATCAGTGGCATGCGAAGTCGAGAGATAAATCCGTCATCGATTATAGTTTCCACCTGATGATCAGTGAAATGAACGATAGTGTGCTTGAACAGCTTCCTAGTGTCATTGAAGATGAGGGGATCACTTCATTCAAAGTGTTCATGGCATACAAGAACGTCTTCCAAGCGGATGATGAAACCTTATTCCGTACTTTGGAAGAAGCGAAAAGACTCGGTGCGCTGGTCATGGTGCATGCTGAGAACGGTGATGTCATCGATCACCTAGTGAAGAAGGCGCTCGACGCAGGACAGACCGATCCGATTTATCATGCCTTGACGCGTCCTCCTGAAGCAGAAGGAGAAGCGACGGGCCGTGCAGCACAGCTGACAGGTCTAGCGGATTCCCAGCTTTATGTCGTCCACGTCTCCTGTGAAGACGCAGTCAAAGAAATTTCGGAAGCAAGGAAAAAAGGCTACCACGTGATTGGTGAAACGTGCCCGCAGTATTTAGTCCTTGATCAATCCTATTTAGAAAAGCCGAACTTTGAAGGGGCGAAATACGTATGGTCACCACCACTGCGTGAGAAAAAGAACCAGGAAGTACTTTGGAACGCACTGAAAACAGGTGAACTGCAGACGCTCGGCTCCGATCAATGCTCCTTTGATTTCAAAGGACAAAAGGATTTAGGGAAAGGGGATTTCACAAAGATTCCGAACGGGGGCCCGATTATCGAAGATCGCATGAGTATCCTTTTCTCCGAAGGGGTGAAAAAAGGAAGAATCAGTTTGAATCAGTTTGTTGATATCACTTCGACCAGAATTGCAAAAACGTTCGGGATTTTTCCGCAGAAAGGAACGATCAGTGTAGGTGCTGATGCGGACCTTATCATCTTTGACCCGAATATCGAACGAACGATTTCTGTAGAAACGAGCCACATGGCGGCAGACTACAATCCATTTGAAGGAATGGAAGTGACGGGCCAGCCGGTCAGCGTCCTATCCCGTGGAGAATATGTCATCCGTGATAAAGAATTCGTCGGTAAGCTCGGCTCCGGCCAATATTTGAAACGAGCCCGGTTCGGCGAATTGAAAACCTCTCAGGAAGAACTTTACCAAAACTAGTCCCACCAATGTCCAAAAGCCAGAGATAGATAATAGGCACGCAAGGTTTTGACCAAACAAAACCTTGCGGATGCTTAAAAAAATTATAGGTATCATTAGGAGGATTCCTGTCTATGGACAAAAAAGATAACCATTTGATGTCACCTGACCTCATGCCGATTCCTCATCATGAGAAGAAGATTGGAACATTAGGTTTTACATTTATGTGGGTCGGGATGGCTGTTGTGTTAGCTGCTTTTGCCATTGGTGGTGCAGGTGTTCAGTCCATTTCGCTTATTTGGGTGGTTCTCGGTACGTTACTGGGAACTTTATTAATAGGTTTTGCCATTACATTGACTGCAGATATAGGTATTGAACACGGGATTTCATTTCCTGTCTATATGAGGGCTCCGTTTGGAACTTTAGGTACGCATTTTCCGTCTATTGTCAGAGGTGTAGCAGCCTCGATGTGGTTCGGGATCAACACATTCTTCGGATCCACGGCAATCAATGGGATTTTGAACATTTTGACAGGCTTTGATAATTGGTTCATATGTTATGTCCTTTTTGCTTTATTCCAATTATTCAACACTGCACTGGGTATCAAGGCCGTCGAGAAATTCGCTGATTTGGCAGCACCCATCATCATTATTATCGGGGTTTGGATGTACTTCAATTTGGCTGGAACAGCTTCCGGTCAGGGCAAGGATATTTGGGCATGGGTGGAGAGCCCTGTCACGGGGGGAGCCGCTTTTACAGCCTTTGTTGTCGTCGTTGTCAGTAATATGGGCTACTGGGCGACGCTGGCTGCTGATATTTCATCTATTTCCCGTTTTATCAAAGCTCCTAAACACGAAAGGAATTGGTTTAAGCGGAACAAAGGTGCGATGGTCGGTAGTTTAGTCGGCTTGCCACTGACCCAAACGTTCATCGTAGTGCTTGGTGCCGTTTCTTATATTGCTGTTTCGAACTTTGACCCAGTAGTGGCCTTGCAGGAATCGGCAAGCGGTTTAGTTTTAGGGATTTTATTGTTAATGATCGTCTTGGCACAATGGTCGACGAACGTTTCCGCTAATATCGTCCCTGCCGCTACCATTTTCTCCAATGTAGGTGGCCCGAAGCTTCCGTTCTGGGCCGGTGTTTTCATTGCTGGACTTGTCGGGACAGTGATCCAGCCGTGGAGCATCTTCAATCTTTTGATTCCTGTCTTATTAATTGCTGCAGCGATCCTCTCTGTGATTGTAGGGATCATTTTTGCCGATTATTATTTATTGAGAAAAAGAAGAATGAATGTCTATGACCTTTATAAAAGCGGCGGACAGTTCCGTTATGATGGAGGCATCAACTGGGCGGGGATTATTTCCTGGGTGATAGGGAGTGTCTTCGCGTACACGTTCAGCACCTACTCATTTTTTGTAGGATTTGGAATCGGTGCTTTATCTTATTATCTTTTAGCGAAGTACTGGTATTTCAAGAAACACCCGCAGGCTGAAATCGAAACACCGGATGATGATCAGTATCTCGGAATCACTGTAGGAAGAGACTGGCATATCGGTGAAGGGTTCACGGAAGAAAAACTCGGGAAGAAAACAGGCACCGAAACCGCAGCTACCAAAGCGGATGCCTAAAAATAGAGGGGGAGAACTATGTCATCCTATCGCGAATTTGAGGCGGAGCGGGAAAAAATCGATTTCTTGCTCGAACAGGGCTACATCATTAAAGGTGTGACGGAAAATTTGAGCGGTGCTTTTCTGGAATTCGAATACCAGGGAAGCGATCCGGATCGGAGTAAGCGGGAGATGCTGCACATTCTTCATCCGGATGCACGGAAATATTTTTCTACCATTCTCGTACAGCAACAGAAAAAACAAAAAGTACAATAGGCAGTGGATAAGAGAATCAGCTGAGTCTGATTCTCTTTTTCTATGTATTTGAGGGGTTCCCGATCCATCTGCAGTCTTGTTGAACAATTAAAGTCAGCCTGGTTAATTCCAGTTATGTAATATTATCTCACAATATATTAGATTTTTCTGAAATTTTATAGTACCTTTGAAGAGGGGTATTTCAATGAAGTATCGCGTTTCGATTGGAAACATTTTGGAAAGAAAGCACTTTGAATCTGCGCGGGTTGTGGCTGGGCAAGAGGGGATCGACAAACTTGTGAAATGGGTGCACGTCTTCGAAATGATTGAGGTCAGGGGGAACCTCAAAGGTGGAGAATTGGTGCTGTCGACAGGTTTTGGGTGGAAAGATGATGAAGAACTTTTCCTTACTCTCCTGGATCAGCTCATCAAACGTAAAGTCGCCGGCATCTGTATTGAACTAGGCAGCTTCATCAATGATATTTCAGCTGAAGCGAAAGAACTTGCTGACCAGAACGACTTTCCTATTATCGTATTTGAAGAGGAAGTGTCTTTTGTGGAAATTACCCAGGACATTCATGCGGATTTGATCAATCAGCAGTATGAATTGATTTCAAATCTCGAGGATTACTCACAGCGCCTGAATAAAAGGCTGCTGTCGATCGACAACCATTTTGAAATCCTGAAAAATTTACAGCAGTACATAAATTGCCAGCTTGTTTATATTGCAAAAGATCATACAGTCGTGACGATTCCGGCTTTAAGGGAAAAAGAGAGGGAGAGTATTCTGGCCCGCTTGAATAATCCTGATCGATGTCCTGCCAAACGTGTATTGAAACAGCCGGTGCAAGTATTTGAACGTGAGTTTGCCACAATCTATTTGGTTACCTACAAGCGTGAATTCGGAGAGTTTGAGTCACTGTTATTGGACCGCACGGCAACTGCTCTTGCTCAATATCTGCTGCGTGAACTTTACACGGAAGAAAAGAGAAAGGCAAGGGAAACAGAATGGCTCATCCAATGGCTTCAAGGCGAGCATGATCACGAAGAAATCAAGCATCATCTCGCGGTTTATAAAATCAACCAAACGATTACGGGTGCGGTCGTTCTGAACGTTAAACTGAACATGGCTGAAGGGCAGAAAATCGATCCGGATATCACCTATTTGAATATGCTTATCCATAACATCTTTGACCAGAATGGCTATTTTGTTTTTCCTGTGGAAAAACGCCATTTACTGACATTCATCCTGTTAAATAAAAAAGGGGAAGAGGACTGGAAGCCAAGGATTGAAAAAGGAATAAAAAGATTAGAGAAAATCAGTCTTCTCAATGATTCCAGCATTACGTCATTTCAAGTAGCAGGTGGAAAATTCGTAAAAGAACTTGACCGGCTGCATGAAAGCTTCCAGACTGCACAAGAGACGCTTACCATCCAGGATAAATTACCGCCAGATCATCAAAAGTATTTTTATGAAGATATGCATATGTATCGGTTGATCTCCCTTGTACATAAACATAGTAACCTGGAGGGGCTGGTCCAAGAGTATTTAGAACCGATCATCAAGTATGACGAGGACCATAAGGCCAATCTTTTGGAAACTTTGAGGGTGTATTTGGCCTGCAACGGTTCGAAAAAAGAGACGGCGAGCAAAGTATTTGTAGTCAGGCAAACACTCTATCACCGGTTGGAGAAGTTAGAAAAGCTTTTAGGTGCAGACTTTATGGCACCTGAGAAAAGACAGGTCATCGAATTTGCCCTACTAGCCCACGAATACCAGCAAACCGTCTATCAATAAAAGAATAAAAGTAACCGCCGCTTATTCGTTTAGAATAAGTGTTTTTTTTGAATGACTCTCCTCTAATACACTTTCAGCTGTCGAATCTTTTTTCCATACGAATATCGGACCACAGTCTTTGATTCCAATAGGTGAATTCAGGAATACGGCCGATTTCGTTGTACCCTAGCTTTTGGTACAGCTTTTGCGCTTGGGTATTGAATTCAAACACGCCGAGTTCAATGCGTTTTAGCCCATGCTGTTCGATTTGTTGTTCTAAATATTGAATTGCATGGTATCCGATCCCTTTGCCGCGGCCTTCTTCCTCCCCGATCGTAATTCCTATCCAGGCAGTATCCGGTTCTTTTTTATATAGGTGAGGTGGATCGACCATGTAATTCATTTCTCCAACCAGTTTATCATCGGAGTAAATGAGATAAGTGGGGTGGTTCTTTAGACGATCGGTTAAGTCGTCTATTGTGATGAGTTTGTTTCCTTCTATTTCTTTATTGCTTTTGTTAGGACGCGTTAAAGGTACTAACCTCGGGTCGTTCTCCCATCGGTTAAATGCGTTTATGATCGATGGATCAGGTGCTTTAAGTTCAGTGAAATGAATGTTCATGGCGGGCTCCTTTGATTTATTCGTTTCTTAAAGCAAGCTTATCATAAGGTTAATCGATTGCGTAATCTGAAACCTTTGAAGGAAACAGTCCTCTCTTAAGTGTTGTCATTATGTGTAAGTTGAATTATTAAGGTTTGACACAATGTCTAATGAAAGTTACTTGTAAATATTAGATAATTAAGATAATTCAAAAAATAACACCTTAAACCCATAAGGGAGGGCTCTCCGTTGACAAAAGCTGATGTGAAAAATGAAATGCTTGCGAAAGATGAAAAATATGTGTGGCACTCAATGAAACCCTATTCTCCTGATGATACGATGGTGGCTAAAAGCGCAAAGGGATCCTGGATTACAGATGTGGACGGAAATAAATACTTGGATGCTATGTCGGGATTATGGTGTGTGAATATCGGTTATGGCAGGGAAGAGCTGGCGCAAGCTGCCTTTGATCAACTGAAGGAATTAGCTTATATGCCTTTGACACAAAGTCATGAATCTGCCATCCAGCTCGGGGAGAAAATCAATCAACTTCTGGGCGATGATTATGTAGTTTTCTTTTCGAACAGTGGATCAGAAGCGAATGAAGCGGCATTCAAAATGGTTCGCCAATACCATCAGCAAAAAGGAGATCACTACCGCAGCAAATTCATTTCCCGCTACCGCTCGTATCACGGGAATTCTACGAGCGCGCTTGCAGCGACCGGTCAAGCACAGCGGAAGTATAAATATGAACCGCTCGGGCCTGGTTTCCTTCACGTTTCTCCACCTGATGAATACCGTAACGATCATAGTGAAGTTGATCGATGGGGGGCAAAGGAAATTGATCAAGTGATGACATGGGAGCAAAGTGAATCCATTGCTGGTGTCATCATGGAACCAATCATTACAGGAGGCGGCGTCATTGTCCCCCCTGAACAGTATATGAAAGAAGTAAAAGAAATCTGTGAACGCCATGGCGCTTTATTAATCGTCGATGAAGTCATTTGCGGGTTCGGGCGGACGGGCAAGCCGTTCGGATTTATGAATTACGGTGTCAAACCAGACATTATCACAATGGCTAAAGGGATCACGAGTGCCTACTTGCCATTGTCCGCGACAGCTGTGAAGAGGGAGGTTTATGAAGCTTTTTGTGGGGACGAAACCTATGACTTTTTCCGTCATATCAATACTTTTGGCGGGCACCCGGCTGCTTGTGCGGTCGCTCTGAAAAATATTGAAATCATGGAAAAAGAAAATTTATTCGCCCGCTCGGAACAATTGGGAGATGAAATCAGAAGCGAGTTGAATAGCCGCCTTCAAGCACATGAAAATATTGGAGATATTCGTGGGAAAGGACTCTTGATCGGTATCGAGCTGGTGGAAAATAAACAGACCAAAAAGCCGCTGGACACTGCTAAAGTCAATCAAGTAATCGGCTATTGTAAAGAAGAAGGCATCATCATCGGTAAAAATGGTATGACAGTGGCCGGCTTTAATAATGTGCTCACACTCGCACCACCACTGACCATTGAAGATGAGGACGTGAACTTCTTACTGGATACACTAGTCGATGGAATCCATACAATCTAAGTAGCTGGAGGGCACAGATCATGCGAATTGGAGTACCCAGAGAAATAAAAAACAACGAAAATCGGGTGGCCCTCACCCCGGCGGGTGCGTTGACTCTCATCCAACAGGGACACCGGATTTTCTTAGAAAAAAATGCTGGAGAACGGTCAGGTTTTATGGATGAGCTATATGAGCAGGTAGGAGTAACCATAGTGGATTCTCCTGCAGAAGCCTGGGCCCAGCAGATGGTGATGAAGGTGAAAGAGCCGATTAAGGAAGAGTACACTTATTTTTATGAGGGATTAATATTATTTGCTTTTCTCCACTTAGCTGCAGACAAAGAATTGACGAAAGCATTGGAGCAGAAAAAAGTCGTTGCTATTGCTTATGAGACAGTTCAATCCAATGATGGTCTTCTGCCACTATTGACACCAATGAGTGAAGTTGCAGGAAGGATGGCTGCCCAAAAGGGAGCACAATTTTTGGAACGGACTCATGGTGGAAAAGGGATTTTGTTAGGCGGGATCCCTGGCGTGAAGCGGGGGAAGGTGACGATCATCGGTGGAGGAGTCGTGGGTACAAATGCAGCTAAGATCGCCATCGGATTAGGAGCTGATGTGACGATCATTGATTTGAATCCAGAAAGGCTCCGGCAACTCGATGATATTTTTGGAACATCTGTCAATACGTTGATGTCTAATCCACTCAATCTGAGCGAAGCAGTGAAAGAGTCGGACTTGTTGATAGGAGCGGTCCTCATCCCGGGAGCAAAAGCTCCGAAACTAGTAACGGAAGAAATGGTTAAAGCGATGAGTAAAGGATCGGTGATAGTCGATGTGGCAGTTGACCAGGGCGGAGTCGTCGAGACTATCGATCATGTCACGACCCATGATGACCCAACATATGTGAAACATGGGATCGTCCATTATGCCGTCGGGAATATGCCTGGAGCTGTCCCACGGGCATCTACCGTCGGTTTGACGAATGTAACGATTCCTTTCGCTGTTCAGATTGCGAATAAAGGGTTTGAAAAAGCTTGCTTTGATCAACCTTCTTTACTTAAAGGGGTGAATACAGTAAACGGCCATGTGACATACAAGCAAGTGGCGGAAGCCCATGATATGAATTTTGTGGAAGTAGAACAGGCTTTGAATACGAAAACAGTGGTATGAAAGGATCAATGAAACACAGCTTCCAAAACCCGGGAGCTGTGTTTTTTATATGGGCCCGGATTACTAAGTTAATATTCACTCGCGGCTGACAGTCCATACATATATCTTTTGTTAGAATTCGAGTACTTGATGAACGTCCTGGATAATAAACTAATAAAGAAGCGGTTCGTGTTAAATATAGACAAGGGAGAGTAAACCATGGACTTTCTAACTGATTTTACACCTTATGCTGGTTTAGCCGTCTTATTGTATGCCATTCGTCAGACGAAACGGGTGCCTAACCGTTTCATTCCGATTATCGCTGTGATTTTAGGAATTGCCTTCGCTTTTTGGCAAAATGGAATCACACCTGCTGCCACAATCATCGGACTTCAATATGCACTTCTGGGAATCGGAACGGTCGCAGGAATCAAGTATTTCCTTGAAAAGAATGAAAAGGAATCGTAATGAATATTTGGCGTAGTTCATTAAAATAGTAGAAGACAAAAACAAGCATCTTCAGTTTTGAAGATGCTTGTTTTCATATGCCATATGGTAAAGTTATAGTAGTCCTTTATTTTTTAAAAAATGAATGAACTGGAACGATGAGCAAAGCGCCAGCGCTCGTTTATATGGGAGTCGGGTAATGGATGATTCTTGATCGTAAAGCCAAGAGGAGGGCTTTTTTTGTTGACTATTCTTTCAGCAAGACGATGTCCTTAAGTTCTTCCGTATTCAGCATATTCCACGAAAAATCGATCCAGTAATCTGACCATTCAACTCCGGATATCCACCCGGATATGATAATCCCACCAAATAAAACGACATAGATGGAGAGTGCGGTCAAAAAATATGCCGTCCTCTCACTTAATAGATGTCTTTTCACTTTTTACTCCTTCAAATTCGTGATATGAAACGATTGTAAGCTTCCTCATCTTGGTAGATTGATTATAGCAGGTAGATCATCGATTTGATATAATTTTTGGGAACTTCTACAATCCAATGGCAGGATTGTTGAAGACTGGGTTCCGAGATAATGGGGTTCGTTACCGAAAATGGTGTAGGGGTGGCTTTGAAACAACTCGCTTTCCTGCGGGGGAACTGGCAAGCCTCTTCGCTCGTTGTCACTCACTACGGGGTCTCGCCTAGATCCTTCTCCCGCGGGAGTCTCGTCATTTCAAAGCCCCCCATTCAACATGGAATGAACGAACCCCATCATAGAAGAATGAGTCTTAAACTATAGAAGAAAAGGGTTCCGTATAAAAAAGCATGAGGCCAGTGCCTCATGCTTTCTTTGTCGTTAAGGAAATCATTTAATTCAGTTGCTTGGAAGAACTTTCTTTTTACGCGCCTTTTCTTTCTCGATCTGCTTACTGCGAAGCTGACCGCATGCCGCATCGATGTCGGTTCCGTGTTCGGTACGGACACCACATCTGATACCACGGTCCATCAAGGTTTGATAGAACGTGAGTATGGCTTCTTTTTCACTTCGCTCGTATGGGTTGTCCGCGACCGGGTTGTATGGAATCAAGTTGACATAGGAAAGGTGTCGCTTATCCTTCAGCAAGTCTGCCAGCTCTTCGGCTTCTTTTTTGTGATCGTTGACATCCTTGAGCAGAATATACTCGAAGGTGATTCTTCTGTTTGTTTTTTCTAAATAATAATCGATGGCCGGCATCAGTTTTTCCAATGGATAGGCACGATTGATTTTCATGATTTTTGTACGCAACTCGTTGTTCGGAGCGTGAATGGATAGGGCAAGGTTGATCTGAATGCCTTCGTCCGCGAATTCGTACATTTTCGGTGCAATACCACTTGTAGAAACAGTGATGTGACGAGCACCGATGGAGAGCCCTTGTTTATCATTGACGACCTTCAGGAAGTCGATCAAGTTCTCATAGTTATCGAATGGTTCGCCAATTCCCATGACAACAATGTGGCTGACACACTCGTCCTTGCCTTGTTTATCCAGGTGCTGCTGCACTTGCATGATTTGTTCGACGATTTCACCGCTTGATAAGTCACGATTCTTGCTCAAGATACCACTTGCACAGAAGGAACAGCCGATGTTACAGCCGACCTGTGTCGTTACACAAACGGAAAGACCATAGTTGAAACGCATGAGGACAGTTTCAATTATATTTCCATCGTCCAATTTAAATAAGAATTTAACCGTTCCGTCAGTCGACTCTTGCTTGATCTCTTCTGATAACGTTTCGATCGTGAAGTGTTCATCAAGAAGGTCGATACAGGACTGGTTAACATTTTTCATTTGCGAAAAGTCTGTCACGCGCTTTTGGTAGAGCCAGTTCCACACTTGTTTTGAACGGAACTTTTTCTCACCGTGCTCCGTAATCCAATCAGTCAGTTGTTCAAACGTCAATCCGTAAATGGATCGTTTCATAAATACGCTCCTCTTTAAAAAAAATCGCTATTCCCATGATAATCGATTTGAAGCGGGGAAACAACCATAGAGCGGTTGTTATAATATTACAAAATCTCTTATACGCTAGTATTTATGAAGTGGGTGGGGAGATCAGTGAAGGGAAAGGAAATTTAGCTGATTGGAGCCCAGGGAATTTCTCTTTGCATGAAAAAGAAAGATTGATAGAGGACGGAATCGTTAAAGAATAAATTCCATAGCCACTTACATGTGATTGGATGCAAGAGCTGAATGTACGCAGAATTGGAAAGTAAATGTAATTATTAGTGGGAAAAAGTGATGGGGGCGGGCTTTCATTACCAGGTCGCTTCTAGCAACCTGAAATTATTATGGTTATATAATGTTAGAGTGGGGTATGTAGAGTCTAGCAAACATAAAATCACATTTGAGCTGGAGGTCCCCGTATGTTCACTTTAAACGATATCCCGATGTTTATCATAAATTTCTTTATCATTTTACCGCTGGTTACTTTAGTACACGAGGCTGGCCATGTTTTTGTCGCTAGGGTGTTCGGAGGTAAAATCAAATTTTGTATTGGTACGGGAAAGAAGTTATTTGATATTGGTCCGTTGGAAGTTAGGCGCATGTATTTCATGGAAGGCTGGTGTCAATATGAAAAGCTTTCCTACAATAAAACTTGGGCGCATGTTTCCATTTATATGGCGGGCAGTATTTTTAATATGATGATGATATTATTGCTGAATTTACTCATTATCCAAGGAGTTCTTCCTGCCGATTTATTTTTCTATCAATATTCATACTTCTCTATGTATTTCATTTTTTTCTCCTTGTTTCCATATCGGAATGGGGACGGGAAGCCAAGTGATGGCATGGCGATCCATGATGTCATCCGCCATGGTAAAGCAGCAGATCCAATCGACTAAAAAAAGAAGATGTCCTGCGTGGACATCTTCTTTTGCCGATGGTGAAGATGGTCAATCTTTTTTGAGGTTTTCTTTATGCCATTTTTGGTGCATCAGTTCCAACTCAGTCATACTGGCACCGTGATGTTCCGTCAAAGAATAGACGGTATCGAAAATTTCAGCTAATTTAGCAAATGCTGCACGGTTTTCTTCAATATCGAGGTATTCCTGTGTTTCATGTAAAAGTTTAGCTTTCAAGTCCTTATGTTTTTCACTTGTCTCCACTTTTGAAGGTACGGGGATTTCTGTAGAACCAATATGAGAGTCGTCGTGTTGTTTTTTCATGGAAACTCTCCTTTCTTTACAATCATATTTCCGTTATCCATTGAAGATAAACAATAAGTTTATAAGCTCTCGCAGACGCTTCCATCGTTATCACTACCATCAAGACGATGGGGATCGGCATCAGGTCCGCCGCTGCCTCATAAAAGGCTTGAGCTTCTTCTTGGCTTGAGAACTCTCTACAATCCCGGTCTGGACCATCAGGGGCGTATGGCAGTTCGCCATTATAGGAAGGAGGAGGGGTTCTTCGGTTTCTGGGCCTTGTGCTCGGAAACCGTCTTCTGTCACATAGCCTTCGAGGCCCCAAATGCCTTTTTTTCTGTTGCTTAGCCTGGCTTTCGGCTTTATGCATGGGCGTACGGTGGATCATAGACGTAGGCGTAGCGGGCAAGTCCTTTTCGTTCTACGTTGACAACATACCTGTTCATTAGAGACACTAGGGATAATCTATAAAAACAGGGAGAGGTATTTATGGCATTTGTCATTACACAACCATGTCAAGGTGAACAAGCAGGCGAATGTGTGGAAGTCTGTCCAGTCGACTGTATTGAAAAAGGGGAAGACCAATATTACATTAATCCAGACATATGTATAGATTGCGGGGCATGTGTGTCCGTTTGTCCCGTTGACGCAATTGTGGAAGAATATGAAATGACTCCGGAACAGGAGCCTTTTTTGGAAAAGGCTGAAAAGTTTTTCGGAAACGTATGAACATGTAAAGGCTGTCCTTTGGGGCAGCTTTTTTGTTTGGGTATTTCTGATAAAGGACATCAAGGGTAAGTTTTGTCTTAAACCTGCAGAAAAGGAACAAGGTGTTTGTGTTACTCTCTAATATTTTCCTGATAACATCAGCTTAAAAGAAGGATTTTCCGGGAAGAGAGTAGAAAGAACTTATTAATATACAAATCTTTGTTCAGGAGTTGATTAGATGCTCATGTCTTCCTATTCGCCATTGGAGAGGGACAGGCACTTACTGATCGATCGATTGAGGTACTTCGGATATACGGAAGATGCTTGCGGAAAACGTACGGATGAAATGACGTTACCGGAACTCGAGCAAACCATAATCAACTTGGAGTATCAAAGGGAAACTGCGTTAGAAGGATAGAAATATTTCAAGCCGGAGGACGCCCCTCTGGCTTTCGTCATGGCGGACTGCTTAAGAATGAAGTCAGGTCCCTTGAAAAAAAGTGTATCGCTATATAGTTATAATAAAGAACGAAAACTGAACATCCTGACGGGTAGACGAGTTTAAGCACATGAAGTAGTGGGCTTCTGCTGAATGTCCAATGTCGGGCGTGCCAAAAGTCCTCTTAAGATGTCTTTTTCTGATTTCCGATACAAAAAAAGCCAGAGCAATAGCTCTGACTTTGAAAGAGGGAGACATACTACAGGTAGAAAAATGTTCTCTACATATGTCTCATTGGTATTATAACCATTCCTATACTACAAAAACAATCGCATTATAGAATTCTTTATTTTATGAAAAGAACGAACAATGAACCAGAAGGTGGTGAGTGCCTCTGGTTCTTTTAATTTGCTCTTTTTAAAAAAAGCGAAGATGCCTCATAGGACACCAGCGCTTTATTAGTGAACCATTACGGGTAAAGTTGGCTCACAGATTGGTTCAGATTAGTTGTAGAAAGAAGCTCCTACAATAATCAAAAGGATGAACAATACAACGATCAAAACGAAAGTGCTACCGCCGCCATAACCGCCGCCATAACCGCCACCGTAACCACAGCCCATATCTTTCACCACCTTTTTTGTCCTATACCACAAATTATGTCGAGTAAGGATACTATGGAAGGGCGAATGACCATGTAGAAAAAAGAATCCTATGATTACAAGAAAGTCTGCACGTCAAAAATTAAGATGAATAACCTGAAATTTGCTTTAAAAAGTACTCATTTTGAAGGTGAGAAGAGCTATCTGAACCGCGTCTATACAACTTCTCTTTACTATATCTGTGCTGATAGTACTCCTACTAATATGTTTCCTTCTTTATGAATGTGCATACTTTAGAGGGAAGGTACTGACTAAATGATAAAATCACTTAACTAATCTCTATCTGATGATAAGAGATTTTTTCTGTGCTGTTTCAGAGAAAAAGGTCCAGCAAAAGTCTGTGAATTTAAGATAAAAAAGAAAAAAATAACTACGCTTGAAATCCTGTAAGCCAAGCGTCTCAAGCATGTAAGCGCTTAACGAATTCAGTGAATAATCGGAGTGTTCAGAAAATTTACTTAAAACCTGTTGACCTTCTGTGAGAATCGGTTTAAAGTAGTCCTCAATCAACCAAATCGATTGCAACAAATCGGGACGTTGGTTCATGTGGAAAGACCTGACTGGGACCCTGAAAATGTAAGAGTGCATACTGCCAGGGTCCACATTTTCTTAATGAATCTTTAATCATTTCCAACATTAAACTATAAAAGAAAGGAGTGCTGAGAATGAGCAGCCAATGGATTTACCTGAGCGGCGAATATGTGAGAAAAGAAGAGGCAGTCGTTTCCGTTTATGATCATGGTTTCTTATACGGAGACGGGGTGTTCGAAGGCATTCGTGTATACGAAGGCAATATATTCAAACTCGAAGAACACTTGGGTCGCCTATATGACTCTGCGAAATCAATCATGCTTCATATCCCATATGACAAGGAGGAACTGGAAGAAATTATTGCGGAAACGGTCCGACGTAACCAGTTGGAAACGGCCTATATTCGCGTAGTAGTTTCCAGAGGAGCCGGCAATTTGGGTCTTGACCCAGCCAGCTGCGCACAGCCTCGTTTGGTTGTCATTGCTGAAGCACTTTCTTTATTCCCGAAAGAATTATATGAACGCGGTGTCCGACTCGCTTCGGTTTCAAGCCGGAGGAACCGCCCGGACGTATTACCACCACAAGTGAAATCATTAAATTATTTAAATAATATTCTTGTGAAAATGGAAGCCAATCAAGCAGGAGTGGATGAAGCCCTCATGATGAATGATCAAGGGTATGTGACAGAGGGATCCGCCGATAACATTTTCATCGTTAAAAACGGTACGATCCTAACTCCCCCTACTTATTTAGGAGCTCTAGAAGGAATTACACGAAACGCGATCATCGATTTGGCAGAAGAGAAAGGCTACAACATCAAGGAACAACCGTTTACACGTCACGACGTATATGTTGCGGATGAAGTGTTTTTGACTGGAACAGCCGCCGAAGTCATCGCTGTTGTGGAAGTCGATCAACGCAAAGTAGGCGATGGCAGACCAGGTGTTGTTACAAACCATTTACTATCTGAGTTCAGAAAAATCACAACGACAGATGGACACAAAGTATATAGCGAAAATCAAGCACATGTAAGCTGAGGAGTTTGAAAATTGAATCGAATGAACACGATGATAGGAATAAAGGAATAAGTTCTTGTATTTACAGAGAGCCGGGGTTGCTGGAAGCCCGGAAATACATCTTATTCTGACATCATCCTTGAGTGTCCTTGCTGAAAGGCTGACAAGTAGGCAGGACCAGGTGTTTCACCGCACCTGTTATCAAAAGGAATTCAATGCGAATTCCATAAGATGAAGCTTAGCTGCTTCATGAATGAGGGTGGTACCGTGGAAACAGAGACCTTTTTCACCCCTCACTTTCTTGCTGCCGAATCGTGCAGGAGGAATCTGAGGAGGAAGAAGGTCTTTTTTTATTCGACAAAAAGTAAGGGAATACCGCTTTGTACGTATGATCAAAACCAATGCAGGAGGGATTAAAAATGAAGGCACAGGCAAGTGTGGAAGAGCAGACCGCAACTAAGACAGGAGCCGATTTGCTCGTAGAAGCTTTGATCGAGCAAGATGTTGAGACGCTATTCGGATATCCAGGTGGAGCAGTTTTACCGATTTATGATGCGATCTACCGAGCGGAAGGGAGCTTTGATCATGTTCTGCCACGGCATGAGCAAGGGGCGATCCACGCCGCTGAAGGTTATGCACGTGTTTCGGGCAGAGCTGGGGTAGTGATCGGAACTTCCGGACCGGGAGCGACCAACTTAGTCACAGGTATTGCCGATGCGATGATGGATTCCATTCCACTCGTCATATTCACAGGCCAAGTTGCAAAAGGGGTCATCGGCACAGATGCTTTCCAGGAATCAGACATAATGGGGATTACCACACCGATTACGAAGCACAATTATCAGGTGCAGGAAATTGAAGAGCTCCCAAGAGTTGTGAAGGAAGCTTTCCATATTGCCACAACCGGACGTCCTGGCCCTGTTGTTGTCGATATACCGAAAGATATCAGTTCAACCGTCTATGCAAAAGACGTGAATAACCAATTTCATCTGCCGGGTTATCAGCCGACGATGAAACCGAACCCGCTGCAAATCAGCAAATTGCATGATGCGTTAGTTGAAGCGAAAAAACCTGTCGTTCTTGCAGGCTCAGGAGTCATCCATGCAGGAGCATCAGAAGAACTGAGAACGTTCGTACGTAACTACAAATTGCCAGTAACGACAACACTTCTCGGATTGGGCAGTTACCCCGGGAGTGACGAGTTATCTCTCGGCATGGCGGGCATGCACGGAACGTATTCAGCGAACATGGCCCTTTATGAATGCGACCTGCTCATCAACATCGGCTCTCGCTTTGATGATCGTCTGACAGGAAATCTAAAGCATTTCGCACCAAATGCCAAGGTTGCCCACGTGGATATCGACCCGGCAGAAATCGGAAAGAATATCCCGACTCAAATTCCGATAGTATCCGATGCTAAAGCAGCGTTAGAATCTCTCAACGGTAAGCCGGTTAAAGAGCTCCATCACAAAGGGTGGATGGAGGCGATCAGTCAGAACAAAGTGGATTACCCACTCTGGCATGATCAGCCGGATGCCGATATCGTTCCACAGTGGCTGCTCCAAAAAGTCTATGAATATACGAAAGGGGAAGCGATCGTTACGACAGATGTCGGACAGCATCAAATGTGGGCTGCCCAGTATTATCATTTCGATGAACCGAATCGCTGGGTGACTTCCGGTGGTCTTGGAACCATGGGGTATGGTTTTCCGGCAGCCATCGGAGCACAGCTTGCCGACATGGATGCCACCTGCGTCGCTGTAGTCGGAGATGGAGGCTTTCAAATGACTCTGCAGGAGCTATCAGTTTTGCAGGAACGCAGACTTCCGGTCAAAATCCTCATCGTCAATAATCAGGCGCTCGGCATGGTCCGCCAGTGGCAGGAGAAGTTCTACAGTGAACGTTACTCCCAGTCGATCATCGATACACAGCCTGACTTTGTGAAGCTTGCTGAAAGCTATCAAGTGCCCGGCTATAAAATTGAAACACAGGACCAGCTGCTCGATGTTCTGCCGGGAGTGCTTCAGGACGATCAACCGGCGGTCATCGATTGCCGCGTCCTTCAAAAAGAAAATGTATATCCAATGATTGCTCCGGGCAAAGGACTACACGAAATGATTGGGGTGAAACGATGAGGCGAATCGTCACAGCGATTGTTCATAATCGCAGCGGTGTTCTGAACCGGGTCACCGGTTTACTTGCTAAAAGACAATTCAACATTGAAAGTATCTCCGTCGGACGTACAGAAACAGAAGGCGTATCTAAAATGACCTTCGTGGTGGAGGTGGAAGATGATCGTAAATTAGAACAGCTCACCAAGCAGCTGAACAAACAAATCGATGTACTGAAAGTGTCAGACATCACGGATAAAGCGATTGTCGCCCGCGAACTCGCGATGGTGAAGGTCATCAGCAACCCGCAAATCAGAAATGAAATCCAGGGGATCATTGAACCGTTCCGGGCATCGATCATCGATGTAAGCAAAGAAAGTGTGACCGTCCAAGTCACAGGAAAATCCGACAAGGTCGATGCCTTGATTGAACTGCTTCGACCTTATGGCATCAAAGAACTCGCCCGGACAGGGCTGACCGCTTTCACTCGTGGTCACCAACCGCAGGTAGCAGAATTCAAATCTTACTCACTACTAAAATAATTTCTTGAAAGGATGGATGAATAATGGCACACGTTTACTATCACAACGATATCAAAGATGAGGTACTGAAGAATAAAAAGGTTGCCGTTGTAGGATACGGATCTCAGGGTCATGCTCATGCACAAAACTTGAAGGAAAGTGGTCACGATGTAGTTGTCGGCCTTCGTAAAGGGAAGTCCTGGGATAAAGCGGAGCAAGATGGACTGGAAGTGAAAGTTGTAGCAGAAGCAGTGGCGGATGCAGACGTCATTATGGTTCTATTGCCAGATGAGCATCAGCCAAGTGTTTATGAAGAGCATATCAAGCCTAATCTGAAATCGGGCGCAGCGCTGGCATTTGCACACGGTTTCAATGTTCACTTCAATCAGGTGGTTCCTCCATCAGATGTCGACGTATTCCTGGTAGCACCGAAAGGGCCTGGACACCTTGTCCGCCGCACATTCGAAGAAGGAGCAGGAGTGCCGGCATTGATCGGGGTCGAACAAAAC